>JBEKOW010000074.1:0-16325 GCA_049521375.1 Terriglobales bacterium | reverse complement strand
TCTTTCAGTGGAGTAATGATCTTGCCGCGCGCCGTGTAATCCTCCGGATTCGCGCTGAACACAATCGCTACATCCAGCGGCAGCCGGATCGGATAGCCCTTAATCTGCACGTCGCCTTCCTGCATGATGTTGAACAGGCCCACCTGAATCTTGCCCGCGAGGTCGGGCAGTTCGTTGATGGCAAAAATGCAGCGATTGGCCCGCGGCAGCAATCCATAGTGCACAGTGAATTCGCTGGAGAGTTCGTGTCCGCCGCGTGCCGCCTTGATAGGGTCGATGTCGCCGATCAGATCCGCGATGGTCACATCCGGCGTGGCCAGCTTTTCCAAATAGCGATGCTCCGGAGTAAGCCACGCAATCGGCGTAGCGTCTTTCTCCTTGGCGACCAAGTCGCGGCAGCGCCGGCAGATCGGCGCATAAGGATTGTCGTGAATTTCGCACCCGGCAACGTAAGGCAGCTCGGGATCAAGCAGCGTCGTAAGCGCCCACCGTATCGTCGTATCCGACGATGCCGGGGAAAATCGGCGCCGCATCCGCCCGATCGCCCTGCTTGCGCAGGCGTGCCATCAGATTCTCGCGCATCTCGTCCTTCACCCGCCGCGACCCAAGCCGCTTTTCAGTGAATGGACTGACGCGCAATTCGCCCAACGTCCGGGCAACACTCATGGTGAAAACCCCCGAAAAGGAAAAGCCTTAGGCGGATTATACGCCGCGAGGAGCCGTCAGCCATTAGCCGTCAGCCATTCTCTGTTAGCTAGCGCGTGGCAGTGTAGCGAGCCGAGGGGGGAACCTGTACAGCGGGTTTTTCTAGAGATCATATCGAGTTGGGGGGGAAGCGATTTACCTGACGGCTGATGGCTGATCGCCGACAGCTAGTTCCACCGAGCTTTCGCCGCCCGCCGCAACCCCGGCAGAATCGCTTGCAGATACCCGACAATCGCTTCCAGCCGTTTTTTCTCCGAAAGCGTAGCCAAAAGATTCTGTTTGAAATCGAGGTCCAGCGGCAGCGATCCGGCGAGCAGATACGATAGGTTGGGCGCGCCGTCGTCGGCAGGCGAAAGGTCCGCGCCCGCGAGGTGGCCAATCTCCGCGTGCAGGCGCACCGCCTGCTGCACCAGCGCCGCATCAGGATTGCCGTCCGCCTCGACTTCATCCTCGTCCTGCAGCAGCGAGATTTCGGCTCGCAGGAAGCTGCGCTCTTCGTTGACCTCCACCACTTCGAAGCGCTCTACTCCTCGGGCTAGAATGTCCATCCGGCCGTCCTCGTATTTCTTGGTGATGGAGACAATCTCAGCCGTGCATCCGATATCGGCAACTCCCTCTTCCGACGCGCGCACAATGCCGAATGGCTTTTTCTGCTCCATGCATTCCGCGATCATCTCCCGGTAGCGCGGCTCGAAGATGTGCAAAGGGATCGGGACCCCGGGAAGCAGGACCAGTTCGAGCGGAAATAGAGGCACGAGCGACACAATTCTAAAATCGCGTTTCAAATTTCAAAGTTGCATTCTGCAGCCAAGATTTTTCGAGGCCGCCTTCCCGAGATTCTAGCAGCCATTGACGGCGCTCCGCCGCAAACGATACAAGGGTTTGCATGGAAATGGACGGAAAAGTCGTCGTTGTAACCGGCGCTTCGATGGGGATCGGCGAAGCGATTGCCAGGATCTTTGCCGGTCATGGAGCCAGCGTGGTCCTGCTGTCCCGCGATGTCGCCCGCGCCGACGACGCGCGTCATCGCATCGGCCATACGGATCGTACTCTCGCGCTCGCCTGCGATGTGCGCAATCGCGGCCAGATCGATGAAGCCGTGGCGCTCACCCTTGCCCGCTTCGATCGCGTCGACGTGTGGGTCAATAACGCGGGTATCGGCATCCGCGACACGGTGGCCGATATGGAACTTTCCGCCTGCCGCGAGCTCTTCGAAACCAACTTCTTCGGCGCCGTCAATTGCCTCCAGGCGGTCGTGCCGTCCATGCGCAAGACCGGCGGAGGCACCATCATCAACATCTCCAGCGTTGCCGGACATATCCCGGTTCCGTTTATGGCCCCGTATTCCGCGACCAAATTTGCTCTCAATGCGATCGGCAAGGGCGCCCGGGTTGAATTGAAGCCGGACCATATCAATATCCTGACCGTCTGCCCCGGCTACATTCAAACCGAATTCGGATCGCACATGGTGGCCGCGAAAAGAGGCAACATACGCCCCCAATCGGTCAAAGGCATCACGCCCGAGCGTGTAGCCCGCGCCACTTATAAGGGATATCGAAACCGCAAACGCGAGGTCATCGTACCCTGGACCATGATTCCCGTTGTCAAGCTCTACCAGTTGCTGCCCGGTCTGGTGGAGTGGGGGATGGGCAAGATGATGAAGTAAACGTCGATTTTCATCGACATTCATTTGTAATTGTGCTGGATTTCGGGACACTCATAAGTTAGCCTTGCTGGACAATCGGGGAGGACTACCCATGAAGCGTATCTTCTTAGCTGCCATCCTTTGTTTCTACCTCAGTCTCGCCGCTCGGGCCCAGCAGGCCGATGATACTCCCGCCTCGAGAGCTGACATTCAGACCTACTTCGAAACGGTCCATTCGCGCGACATGATGAACAAGATGGTGGACGCGATGGCGAAGTCTCTCCAGCAGTTTGAGCATGACCAGTATCTCAAGAGCAAGGACAAGCTCCCCGCAGACTACGAACAGCGCATGACGGAGCAGATGAATGACATGCTCAAAAACATGCCTTTCGACGAAATGATGCAGGCGACAATTCCTGCCTACCAGAAACATTTCACCAAAGGTGATGTGAACGCGGTGCTGGCGTTTTATTCGTCGCCCACCGGACAGAAGTTGCTGCGGGAAATGCCCGCCATCATGGGCGAGTCGATGAACGCGATGATGCCTATCATGACCCGCTACATGGATGAAGTGCGGAATAAGCTTCAGCAGGAGACGGACGAAATGATTCAACAGTCCGAAAAAAAGGCCCCCCCGGCCGGCGGCAATTAAACACCCGCAACACTGTCTGTATAGGGTTTAGCCTTTCATCAATAACCCGTTTCAAAAACTCCGCCGGTAAGCCCCTCGCCTTTCGCGTAAAGAATCGTAAATCCGGCTACCATTTCGCGAACTCGCGCATCGAACTATGCAGGCAGAACTGCAGTCTTCCACCCCTGCTGAAGAGCTGACGCACGGCGGCTCTGGGGGTGGAGGCTGCTGTTAACATTTCCCAGGGTTATTTTCGCGAGCGCGGCTTAGAAAGATCCTGTCGCTCCGGATGGGCTCCGGAGAGGAAAGATCTTCCCCGATTTTTCAGCGGGGTCATCCCGAGCGAAGCGGGGTAAGCAAAGCGCGCCCCGCGCCGTCGAAGGATCTCTACCCTTGACCCGGATCGAAGCTCCCCAACTTGGACTACAGCAACAAGTCGAAACGTTTAAAATACCAGTCATGACATCTCTGTCGCGCCCCGCCCGGCTCATCTGGGATATACCCTTGATCGCCCTGCCCAGCCTGCTGCTCCTTCTTTCCCTGCTTTGCCCCGCAAGCGCCCGCGCCCAGGAAGGCCCGCTCGACAAGTCCGAGCCCAAGGGCACCACCGTCGAAGAGATCATCAAGCGCTTCGCCGCCAAGGAAAAAGAGTTCAAAGAAGCCCGCGACCAATATACCTACCGCCAGGACGTCAAG
Organism: Terriglobales bacterium; assembly: GCA_049521375.1. Taxonomy (GTDB): domain Bacteria; phylum Acidobacteriota; class Terriglobia; order Terriglobales; family Acidobacteriaceae; genus Acidiflorens. The sequence continues at coordinate 12,648 of JBEKOW010000074.1, read as the reverse complement.
GTCATGACCCTCGATGGCGATAAGCCCGACGGCATCTACCAGCAGGTCTTCGACGTAAGCTTCGACGACAAGGGACGCCGCGTGAAAAACGTAGTCTTCGCGCCCCAGGACACCCTGCAACGCATCCAGATGACCGAACAGGATATCGACGACATCGAAAATCGCCTGCCCTTCGTCCTCACTTCCGATGAGATCGGAGAGTACGACATCCTTTATGTAGGCCAGCAGAAGCAGGACGAACTGAACACCTACGTTTTCGATATCGCCCCCAAACAGATCGAGAAAAAAAAGCGCTACTTCGAGGGACGCATCTGGGTCGACGACCACGATTTTCAAATCGTCGAAACCTATGGCAAGACGGTCCCCGATATCCACCCGGGTAAGCGAGGCAACGAGAACCTCTTTCCCAAATTCACCACCTGGCGCGAGCAGATTGACGGCACCTACTGGTTTCCAACCTATACGCGAGCCGAAGACACCCTGAAGTTCAAAATTGGAGACGTCAAGATCCGCGAGATCATCAAGTACACCAACTACAAACGCTTCGGATCGAAGTCAAGAATCACCTACGAAGGGCAGGAAGTAAAGAAAGGCGCCGAAGACAAACCGGAAGATCAGAAGCCGTCCGCCCCGCCCAAGCCGCAATAGGGTCCGCAGTTCAACCGAGGCTGCCCCATCCTTCGCGCATTTTGCGAAGGGTGGGTCGCAGGGCGATCGCACTATGGGCCTTGCTCTTCACGCCCCTCAAACCTCAAACGAAGCACCCTCATCCGCATCGACGGTGCCCCAGAGCCTGCCCCGAGCTTGTACTAAACAATTATTTCTTTGTCCTCTTGAGCGATACTACGTTTACCTCGCCCTTGTCCTCATCGACATTCGCGGTCAGCAATACGTGCTGCCCCTCGTGTCCCTTGATCGCAGCCGGGTTGGCGATGGTCCAGTTCTTGCCACCTTTGTCGCTGACAAACGTCTCGCCGGTGTTGCTGATTTTGCCTGAGAGTTGAATCGGCTGTTGGGACGCATAGGTCTTCTGGCCGTCGTCATGGTTCATCTTGTCCTGTCCGGGAGCTACTCCGCAGGTTAGGAGGGACAGGGCGAAACAAAATGCCATCGTCTTTTTCATGGTTGCCTCTCTACGTTCGCCGTTCATACGCTTCCGAGCCTACTCTCTCTCCTCGCAAGAGATGTGCAGTATTGACCATACATAGGATCGCTCATTCGATAGAGTTGGGGCTAATCATTAAGGAGAACGATGTGAAGGAGTCGCCGTCCCATCCTCGATGTGAACGGTGTCAACTGCAACTGACTCCTCTGGTGGTGCAGTTCTCTGAATTTCATTGGAATGCTGCACCACATCTTCCTCAAGCGCCGGATCGCGCCCCTCGCGGGGATCAGCCTGCAGAAGGCAGACCCGCCGTCCCTCCCAAAGACGATATCGTGGGATGGCCTGACGGACTACTCATCGAGTTCCCGGGCTTTCCTGACCGCACTCTCGACTCTGCGGCGGACGCCTCGATTTGACTCACCAATCCGATTTCAATCTTGCCATTGATGGGACTATTTTTCAGGAACGATCAATTATGACCATTCGTGCCGTTCTCCTGGCATAACTTCACTATCGGATGGCACACGGTAGGTGGAGGACTCCAGAGCGCGGACTGAAACGAACAATCCGGGGACGGTGCGCACTGCACAGGATATTCTTCTCCTGGACAGCGCCTTGGCTCTTATCGAGAGGCACCCATCCGGAAACCAGATCTAACTGGCGTACCTGGCCTTCCACCCATGGAAATGGACCGGCGCGTTGATTCCAGTTAAGAACTCAGACATCTGTACCAGGTCCGCCGTTGAACTCGCTTGCATTTTTTCCTTCGCGCTGCTGCGGTGACTCATCACCGTGTTTTCTGTGATTCCCATCCGCGCCGCAATCTGCTTGTTGAGCGCACCCGAAACTACAAGATCGAAGACCGCGCGTTCTCGGGGGCTTAGGAATGCAAAACAGCACCGAAGTTTAAGGAGTTCTACCTCTTTTTCACGTCTTAGAGTATCGCGCCGCAGCGCTGTGTTGATTGCATCAACCAGGTCCTGATCGCGCCATGGCTTTGTGAGGAAGTCCGTCGCTCCCGCCTTCATGGCGCGAACTGCCATGGAAATGTCAGCGTAGGCGGTGACGAAGATCATTGGAACCAATCGGTTCGCTTTCGCCAACTGAGCCTGCAAACGCAGCCCGCTGATTCCGGGAAGTCTGATATCGAGAATTAAACAACTGGGCCCCTCTGGTTCCGGACATGGCAGGAATTCCTGCTGACGAGTCGCTCTCAACAATGAACACGGTGGATTCCCTGGGGTCACGCTTTCCTGGTTCTTCAGTATGCAAAACTGCCTGCGCGCGAGACATCGATATAGCCAGCGAATCCAACCATGCGACGGCCTGGGCGCTCCCGTTGAAGGTAGTCAGGACCTATGCCACCGCCGCCGCGTGCATGGCACTCGTGAAACCCGCGATCGCTTGCGTCAACTGTGCATCAACTTCGTCCGCAATCTTCATGACGTCAGGCAACAGCAAACTGAAATCAAGGTGGCCCAGGTTGTTTTGCAACGTTCCAAAGATAGCCACCTGGAGTATGCGCGACTCATGCACCAGCATCGCCGCAGTGTAGCCTTGCCGATAGCGCAATTTTCCATGTTCCGATGCGGAGCTGGAAATGTATGCGAAATCATTCAGCAACGTGGTGTCAGTCGCGCCGAGACGTTGAATCAGGTCGGCAACCAGCTTAGGGAGATAACCAGTACGATCCTGGTCGCTGAGATTAACGTGATTGAGTTCCTCACTGGTTTTCGCGCGGGTTAACCAGTCGTTTACGATCGCTGGCACACAGCGGCGTAATATGACGTCCACTCTCTGCTTTTCGGTGCGAGGCGCCGGTTTGTGCGCGGATATTTTTTCGATGAGCAGTTCGGGGAGCCTTGAGGTATCGAACGGTTTCACGATAATTTCATCCGCTTGTACGGCAATGGTGGCCATGGCGCGATCGACGTCGGGGTAGCCACTCACCAGCAAAATAAGCGCCTGGGGTTGGCACTGTCGCATGGCCGTGACCAGCGTAAAACCATCGGCGGCACCGGGCATGTTGAGGTCGGTGATAAGCACATCGAACTTTTCCGTTGCGATGAGCCTGAGCCCCTCGACCGCGCTAGCGGCGACCACGGTCTTAAATCCTTTGTGTCGTAGTTGCTCACCGGTTATTTCGAGGAGGATTTCATCGTCATCGACCAACAGCACGTTACGCGGCGCGTTGGTTTGAGGAAGGATCATTTTGTAACCTTCCGTACGTAAATGAGTATAGTTGATAACTTATGTTTGTCAATTGCGTACAAACGCACGCGTCTTGAAAGGCCAATAAGTGTCCAATATCAGGACATTCGACATGGAGCAGTCGGGCGCTAACTGAGATTGTGCTGCTGTTCCTGGCGCGTAACAAAAGGCTTCGCACCATTCCCGCCGCGCGTGCACCTTACTTATTGCTCCGCAAGCTCGTATTAGTCTTACGACGCCTGGCAGTTCCGGCCATGTGCGTTTTGACCCGGATTGAATCGCACCTCAACCTCGCGACCCAAAGCGTGGCGCATCGCGGCGCACACTGGTTGACCGGGGCTTACTCGGGCAGTCCCAGACGCCGCATCAGATCGGCGTAGCGGGGATCGGAGCGCAACGGGTCCAGAGCGGGATAGCGGATACAGAGAATCAGGTCGGGGTCTTCTTCGGAGAACGCGCGTTCGAGGTATTCGAACGCCTTGTTCCTATCGCCCGTAAGGGCGAAGCTCATGCCGATTTCAGATGGGAATGGGATTCGCTTTCCCACGGCAAGCATCAGCTCGTTGTACCCTCGGGCATCGGCGCTAAATGATCCGGGCGCGGAGCTGAATTTCTGCAGTTCGCTCACCGCCTCGGCGAAATGTCCGGTGGTGGCGTAAAACACGGATATGTAGAAATGGTTTCCGATGAAGCCGGGATCGCCTACCTGCACTTTCTGGAATTGACTTAGCGCTTCGGGATAGCGGTGGGCCATCATCAACGTGAGCGCGTAATTCATGTTCACAATAGGAGAAAGAGGGTCGAGCGAAAGTGCGGTGCGATATTCTCCGAGCGCTTGATCGATGCGCTTTTGCGGAGCGAGCACGCCGTAGGCATAGAAATAATGAGCGGAGGCGTTGTTGGCATTTAACTCGAGCGCGCGCCGGAACTCCGATTCGGCCTCGCTCCACTTCCAGGCCGAAACCAGCGCCAAGCCGCGCGCGGAATGCGCCTCGGAGAGCGTGTCATCCAAGGCAAGGGCCTTGCGGGAAGCCGCGTCCGAAAGCAGGCGCGCCTGCCGGGAGTCGATGCCAATGCCGTAGCTCGGAGCGACGTTGAAGGTATCGGCGAGGCCGGTGTAGGCGAGGGCATACTTGGGGTCGGCGGCGATGGCCTGCTGAAAGAGCTCGATGCTTTTCTTGAGTCCGTCGGCGGTGCGGCCATACCAGGCCTGCCGGCCTTCGAGATAAAGGCGGTAAGCTTCGGGATTGGTGGTTCCGGCTTTCGCCATGCGCTGCTGGTCGTTTCCGCTGAGCTGGATTTGCAGCTTACTGGAAATATCGCGCGTGATGTCGCCCTGCACCTGCGTGATGTCGGCCATCTCGCGGTCGTAGTGAGCGCCCCAGATCTCGGACCCATCCGCGGTGCTGACGAGGTCGGCTTGCACGGCTACGTGGTCTTCGTGCTGGATGATGCGTCCCAGGAGAAGCGCTTTCACCTGCAGCGCCTGGCCGATTTTCTGCGGGTCGTCCTCTTTGCCCTTGTAGCGGAAGACGGTGCTGCGGGCGAGAACCTTAAGGTTGGGAAGCTGCGACAGGCTACTGATCAAGCTTTCGGTCAGGCCGTCGCTAAGGTATTCATTGTTTGGATCGGTGGTTGCATTGACGAATGGGAGCACGGCAATCGAGTCGATCTTCTCCGCCTGGCCCGCGCCTGATTTTCCACGCAGCAAGTACGAGCCTGCGGCGGCGGCGATCAGCAGGATGGCAATGATGCCGGCGATCATGTACGCGCGCGAATGACTGGACTGCACAGGCGCTTGAATCGAGGAGGCACTTGCGGACAACACGCCGCTTGTCTGGCCGCTTACGGATGACGCGGCTGGGGAGGTGCCTGATGGCGCACCGGCGGCAACCGCTGCGCTTGAGGTCCGCGCGGGATCGAGATCCCGCTTGAGCCGAGCCAGATCGGAGCGCATGTCGGCCGCGCTCTGATAACGGAGATTGCGATCCTTGTCGAGCGCTTTATCGACGATGCGGTCCAGCTCCACGGGCGCGTCGGGATTGAGGCGAGCAATGGGCGCGGGAGTTGCATCGAGAATGGCCTTGAAAATCTCGGCCGAGCTGCCGCCGCGAAATGGCAGCGTCGCCGTTGCCATCTCGTAGAGCACGACGCCGAAGGAGAACAGGTCGCTGCGGGCGTCGGTTTCCTTGGCGCGGGCCTGCTCGGGAGACATGTAGGCGATGGTGCCCAGGGTCGAGCCGGGGCTGGTCAGGTGCTGCTCGCCGATGGGAGCCGTCATCGTCATGGTGTTCATGGACGCGGTCGTCCTTGACGAACCGGAAGGCAGCGCCTTGGCGAGGCCGAAGTCCAGGATCTTGGCGTGGCCCCGTTTGGTGACAAAGATGTTGGCGGGCTTGATATCGCGGTGGACGATGCCTTGAGAATGCGCAGCGTCGAGGCCGTCGGCGATTTCGATGGCCAACGCCAGCAGCGTTTCGTTCTCGACGGGCCCCGCGGAGATCAGATGCTTGAGCGTGACCCCGTCCAGAAACTCCATGGCGATGAACGTCTGGTCCCCGTGCTTGCCAATCTCATGGATGGTGCAGATGTTGGGATGGTTGAGCGCGGAAGCGGCGCGCGCCTCGCGGCGAAAACGCTCGAGCGCCTGCGGGTCCTGCGAGAGTTGGTCGGGAAGAAACTTGAGCGCGATAAAGCGCCCGAGCTCGGTGTCCTCTGCCTTGTAGACGACGCCCATGCCACCGCCGCCCAGCATTTCCACGATGCGGTAGTGCGAGATAATCTGGCCAATCACTGGACGATGCGTACCCCTTGAGTGGCTTCATCTTACGGAGCGGGGTTGGGGGAGTCAAACAAGGGGGGATAGGAGGTAGAGCGTTCTCAGGTGCGCCTGTTACCGAATGGTTAACAGGAGTGCCTGTCTTTGGGTCTCTCTCCGGAACCCGCGGCGTTCGCGCTGGCGAGGTCGCTGTATCCGATCATTGCGGTCACGCTTCACCAGTATCCCGGTGCGAACAAAAAACCCTCTCCCCGATGATCGGGGAGAGGGCCATTGGAAGCGAAACGTGTTTCTAGTCGTCGTCGTCCACTTTGCTAGGCGCGGGTCTGTTGAATTGGCTCGCGGGGCGAACCGTCTTCTCGCCGGGGAACGGACGCGTAAACCCAGTCGCCTCGTACCAGGTCAGGTGGTTGACGGTGTCGACGTCTTCGGAGTCGGGCTTCTGCTGCTTTCCAGCGAATATCTCCGCCTTCTTCTGCATCCAGCCAGCCCGCAGAGCTTTAACCGCGGTGCTCTCGCCCGAAATCGACTGAGCCTTCACCGCAGGTTTCGAAGGGCATGCGGGGATCTTCTGAGTCGGAGTCTGGCTAACACCCGTGTTCAGCGCGATCGCGTTGGGCACGTGCTTCCAGGCCTGGAAGTTGGCTGGCGGTGGGTTATCGATGAAGAGCGTCCTCATCGGCGAGGCCACGAGATCGAACTGGTTCATGGGCTTCAGGCCCAGAATCTGCTCGATCGTGCGAGTCATGTTGACCTGCGTGTAGAAGGTGCTGTCTTCGATGACCCCACCCCCTTGGTCGGAATTCACTTGCAGCACGTAGGGGCTGACGACGTAGCCAGGGCTGCGGTGACCATCGACGTGGTCGACACCGTTCTGCGCGTCATCTTCCTCGACAAAAATCGCCGAAGAGGACCAGATCGGGCTGTGGCTGATGGCGTCGACATAGCGGCCAAGCGCCAGATCGTTATCAGCTTGCATGGCCGGTCCGGTCGGCGGTCCGCCGGTGTGGTCCGAGCTGATCCACATGAATTCCAGCTGCGGCACCGTGCCGTTCGCCACGTCGTTAGCGAAGTCCTGTGCCCAGATATCGAAGCGGAACTGGTCAGGGATGCCGAGATCGAACTGCGGATAGTTCTGGACCGTGGCGTTGATCAGGTTCGGGAGCGGGGAGTGGGAGGCGACCGTGTTGTAGTTGTAGAGCTCGCTCTCAGCGCCGCACTCGTAAGCAAGTACGTCGTTGTAGAAGTCGATCCACAATGGTTCGGTAGTCGAACCGGTCGGCGTCACGAACGTGTTGTACTCGATGTACTCGCCATAATTCTTGAACGAGACGCCGTACTTTGCAGCCTGGTCCCACAAATGCCCGTTCTTCTGGTAGGCAATCGCATCGCCGCCATTGGAGGGGTAATCGCGGAGCCAGTCGGGAGACTGGATGTCGTCCGAGTAAGGCGCCATCGCCTGCGTGATCCAGTTGTGGCCGTCGGCCGACTGGCGGCTCGGGTCGTAGAAGTTATCGAGCAGCGGGAAGCGCTGCACCAGCGCGTGCGCGTTGGGAGTAACCGGTGTGCCGCCAGCTGCCGCGCCGTCGCCGAACACTGCCAGAGAGGGATCGCCGTTGCCGCCGGCCACGTCGCCCAGCATCTGATCGTAGGTTCGATTCTCGCGGATGATCACGAAGACGTGTTTGATCAGCGAGGGTTCGCCGATCTTGGCCGGGATTGCCACCGGCTGGGCCTTCGGGTTCCCCCCGGATGCGGACTGGATGTTCTCCGTCAGATCCCAGTGGTTGTTCTGCGTGACCTGAGTCGTCATCGCCGCCAGGGTCGTGCTCGAAACGGGAACCGGAACTATGCTTACGGTGCCCAAGTCCTTCAGGGTGTTGAAGTAGCTCACGCCGTATTTGGTTCCGTACGCGTTTTCGTACGTGTTCGTCGGAGGCGGTGCCACCGCAAAACCGCCGGTGCCCAGACCTTTGTCGTTGGCAACGAGCAGCTCACCGTCCGTCGAATCCAGCACCACCGCGCTCGGCGCATAGCCAACCGGGATCAAGCCCGAGACAGAGGCGGTCTTTAGGTTCACCACCGCAACCGCGTTGGCGTTGTAGAGAGCCACGTAGGCAATATCGTTCACTGCATCCACGGCAATCGAGTTCGGCCCAGCGCCATAGGCGGGGCCTTCACCAGGCACTCTTATCGGCAACCCAAGATTGATCGTCTGTGTGACCTTGTTCGTGGACGTATCGATCACCGAGATGCTGTCGCTATAGACATTGGCAACCAGCAGGTTCTTACCCCAAAAGGCCATACCTGTCGGGTGCAGACCGACCGCGATGCTCCCGGTCATCGTGAACGTGGATAGGTTCACCACGGAAATCGTGCCGCTCGCCGTGGAACCAGTCGGATAGGAGGCCACCACCGGGGTCCCGTTCGAGTATTCCTGGAAGTCCTTCTCTTTCGCAATTCGTCCCGCTTCGTTAGAGACGTAGGCAGTGGTGCCATCCGGCGAGATCACCACATTGTTCGGGACGTTGCCCACCCGGATCTCTGGACCCTCCACCGGGGTTGTCTGCGTCAGGTCGATCTTGGTTAGCGTGTTGTTGTTGTCCAGCACCGCGTACGCCGTTTTGCCATTCGCCGAGATCGCGATCCCGAGCGGATAAGAAGTGTAGGTGTAATCCCCCACAATCGAGACCGTCTGGCCGCACGGAATTTCCGCGCTGCCCGTGGTCCCCGGAGGGCTGTCCGCAAAGCAGGTAACCGTGGTCAGATAACCATCACTGTTCACGTCGATCGGAACGCTGACTTGCGCGTAGTCGGAAAGCAATCCCGTCGTGGGATCGACCTTGGCGATGGTCACGTAGCTGCCTGGGCCGTAATTGCCGTCCTGGCTGAACAGCAGGTACGAGCCATTCGGGGTGTAAGCGATGCCGAGGCCGCTGCCGTCGGCATCCGTGCCCCCGGCCGAGGAGTAGGTCTGTAGCACTTCGCCAGTCTGCGTGTTGAAAATGCTGACCGCCTGTGGAGCGCCCATTTGCAGTACAGCGGCGGTGTGCGTGCTGGTATTCGGGTTCACGGCGATGGCCTTGGCTCGCGTCGTCGTGCTCAGATAGACCTGCGTGCCGGCCGGAGTGATGATCTGCCCATTTCCAAGGACCCACGGGTCGGGCAAGGTCGACGGGTAGTTGGGGCCCTGCGTCCCGTTCTGGTTCTCACCTGGGAAGTAGGTCGGGAACTCTTGAGACTGCGCAGCGGCGAACAGGGTGAAACTTAGCATCGCTACCAGCAGGCCGACGAGCAGAGGCAGTCGCTTCATCCTGAACTCATTTCTGGTTTCTTGGGACATCATGATTTTCCTCCTGGTTTTACGGCAGGGATTATATTCGCGGCCCCGGGAAAGCGCCAGCAGACGGGCAATCTGGGGACAAATGAGGAAAATTTCGCGTCATAGCGGTGCCCCATTCAAGCCATCTTTAATGGTTTGAGTGGGAAAGAGTCAAAGCGACGGTGCCCCTCGATAAGAGCGAGCCTTCGCTCTTATCCAATCAATTCAATCGCGTTTTCTGCGATTGCGTGGGTGCCCTCGATCCCTCACCGCACCTCAACGCTCCGCGACTAAGTTGCCTGGGTGTACCCTCAGGCCGGCGCATACCGCCAGATCGACATACCTCGCGCGTGCTCCCGTGCCTTCGCGACATCCTAGGCGAGCTGCACACGGAGAAGAGGTGATCCATCTCCGGGTCGGGTGGCGCTCCTTCCCGTTCAACAAGCCTTTTCCAGCTTCTGCTATCCTTGCCTACCAATCGAAAAGGAGAACCCTATGCGAACCATTCTCCCCACCCTGCTCCTGTGTCTTCTTTCTCTGCCCGCTTCTTCTCAGGGGAAACAGCCGTCCGACAATCCGCTCAGCGCGTTCACGAAGCGCGTCTACGGATTCCAGAAGGACATCCTGCTTCGCTCGGCTGAAAAAATGCCCGAGGACAACTACAGCTTCAAGCCGGTCGATTCGGTGCGCACCTATGGACAGATCATCGGACACTTGGCCGACGCGCAATACCTATTCTGTTCCAAAGTACTCGACGAAAAGAACCCGGAACCGAAGATCGAGCAGACGAAAACCTCGAAGTCCGATCTGATCGCCGCTCTTAAGACCGCCTTCGCCTACTGCGATAAAGCCTACGATGGCATGACCGATGCGTCTGGCGGTCAAACAGTAAAACTGTTCGGAACAGAAACGCCGAAGCTGGGCGTGCTGAACTTCAACAACGTACATAACATGGAACACTACGGAAACCTCGTGACCTACATGCGGATCAAGAACATTGTGCCTCCCACGAGCGAGCAGGCACCAATGCCCGCACAGAAGCCGGACAAGTCCGATGCGCAGCCTAAGAAATAGAGCGGGTAGGGCCGGAATTCCCACCCTAAACGTCGCGAAAAATTGAATGGGGCACCCGGCTCTTCCGCGTTCGGCACGCCAATGTCCCTTGTGCGTCAAGAGTTGGATTTCCAAGAATCGGGACGGGATTGAATTATTCGCGCTTTTTGCGATTGAATCGGCGCCTTCGATCCCTCAGTTCAATGGGCGCGAATCGATCTGGTGGTAATCGACCGGGTCAATATCGCTGCCGGCGTTTGTCTGCTCCTCCCTTCCGAAAACCAGTTTACTTTCCCGCCCCCGTCAAATTCGTATTTTCTTCGCCCCGCACTCTTTCGTAATGAGACCTTTGTCCTAGTCCAAAAATTCGGTTGACGGACGGTCGGCTACTTGGTACTCTCGCCAGACTTCCACCAGCGTGGAAGGTGAATTCAGCTATGACTCACGGCCAGAACTCGAATCTGATTGGGATAGTCGTAGTCAGTGTACGACTGCGACTGCATATCTCTGGCCGGGAGAAGGATAGCTAGAAACAGGAAAGACTCTAAGTTTCAGCTACTTCCGAACCCACCGCCAGAGAGAATGGCCGGTGGGTTTTGTGTTTCACGGGACCTGACTCGAGGGAGGCGTTAAGCCAGAAGAGTTTAATCTTGACAAGGAACAGACCGCTGGATAGCATCGTTGAACCGACCGGTCGGTTTTTATAGCATTTCGGGACGCACGCACTTACCTACTTATAAGGAGTCATTCGTGGCCACTGTTTTCTATCAGAAAGATGCCAACCCCTCCGCCCTCAAGGGCAAAACCATAGCCGTCTTCGGCTACGGCTCCCAAGGCCACGCCCAAGCCCAGAATCTGCGCGATAGCGGCTGCAACGTGATCATCGGCCTCGATCCCAGCCGGCCATCCGCCCAGCAAGCCCGGGCCGATGGCATGATCGTGCTCGCACCCGCCGAAGCCGCGGCCAAAGCCCATTGGCTTCAAATACTTACGCCGGATGAGACCCAAGCTGACTTCTATGAATCGGCTATCAAACCGCACCTTTACAAAGGCAAGGTGCTCGGCTTCTCGCACGGCTTTGCGATTCATTTCAAGACTATTACTCCCCCGAAGGATGTTGACGTTGTCATGATCGCTCCCAAGAGCCCGGGCCACTTGCTGCGGCGAGTGTATGCCCAGGGCGGCGGCGTGCCATCGCTGCTCGCGGTTCATCAGGATGCCAGCGGCCAGGCGCACGAATTCGCGCTCAGCTACGCTCACGGCATCGGTTCGACCCGCGCCGGTGTGTTGGAGACCACGTTCAAGGAAGAGACTGAAAGCGACCTCTTCGGCGAGCAGGCCGTCTTATGCGGAGGCTTGACTTCGCTGATGCAGAAGGGATTCGAAACGCTGGTCGCGGCCGGTTACGCTCCCGAGATCGCCTATTTCGAGTGCGTGCATGAGATGAAACTCATCGTCGACCTGATCTACGAAGGTGGCCTCAGCCGGATGCGCTATTCGATTTCGAACACAGCCGAGTATGGCGACCTGACGCGCGGCGAGAAAAGCGTTGGCGATGCGACGCGCACGGCGATGAAGGAAATTCTCGCCAACATCCAGGACGGCAGCTTCGCTCGCGAATGGATCGAAGAGAACAAGAAGGGCGGCAAGAATTTCGCCAAGCTTCGTGAGCAGGCGAAACAGCATCCCGTTGAGAAAGTGGGCGAGCAGTTGCGCGCGATGATGTCGTGGCTCCCCTCTAACGAAAAGGAAGCTAAGAAAGCCACCGAGAAAGCGAAAGGCGAGCCTGTGAATGCGTAAAGGAGCCCAAATCGTTCTCGATTGCCTGCGCGCCGAAGGCGTGGACCTGGCGTTCGGCTATCCCGGCGGCGCGATTATGCCGTTGTATGACGCGCTTGAGGGAAGCGGTATCCGGCATGTGCTGACGCGGCACGAGCAGGGAGCGGTGTTCGCGGCGGAAGGTTTCGCGCGCGCCACGGGCAAAGTCGGTGTCGCGATCGCGACGAGTGGTCCGGGTGCAACCAATCTGGTGACCGGCATTGCCGACGCCAAGATGGATTCGGTTCCCCTCGTGTGCATCACGGGGCAGGTGCGTTCGCCGCTGATCGGGAGCGATGCCTTCCAGGAGACTGACGTCTTCGGCATGACGCTTTCGCTCACCAAGTGGAATCGCATGAT
>JBEKOW010000073.1:0-16489 GCA_049521375.1 Terriglobales bacterium | reverse complement strand
GGGACTGCAGAAAGCGGCGGACAATGTCGACGAGAAGCAGATCAATCGCGTGGAGGCCATCATCAACTCGATGACTGGCTTCGAGCGCAATCATCACGAGGCGATCAATGGCAGCCGCCGCAAACGCATTGCCCGCGGCTCCGGCACGACCGTGCAGGAGGTCAACAACCTGCTTCGCCAGTACGCGCAGATGAAAAAGATGTTCAAGCAGATGGGTAAGCCAAGCTTCGCGCGCAGAATGGCCGGGATGAAGTTCCCGGGCATTTAGCGGGGCGCTCGGATGACGGGCGCTATTTACATCCTGACCCAGAGAGCGCGAATCGCTTGAGGAACCCTTCATGAAGTGGCGGTCGCTCGAAGAATCGGGATCGTACGACGATACTCGTCCCCTGCGGCAGATCTTTGCCGAGCGCAAGGCGACGATTGCCAAGTATGTGCCGGCTGATGTGCTCTCGGTGCATGCCCGCACGGTTGCTGCATTGAAGGCCCAGGAGGTGGCCGCGAAGGCGCTCGGAGTCGGCGGCAAAATCCCGGCATTCGAGTTGAACGACCATAATGGCAAGCGCGTCTCCTCGGCCGATCTGCTGGGGAAGGGAAAACTGGTCGTATGCTTCATTCGCGGCCGCTGGTGCCCGTTTTGCGTGGGACAGATGGAGGCGATGAACTATATCGCCCCGCAGATCGCGGCCGCGGGGGCGTCGCTGGCGGCGATTTCTCCCCAGACCGAGAAGCAGGCGTACTTTATGCGTGATCAGCACAAACTCAGATTCCCTCTGCTGGTGGATGCGCACAACGATGTCGCGCGGCAGTTTGGGCTGGTATATCGCATCCCGGATGAGCAGCAGGGACTTTATCGCAGCACGTTCGTGAATCTTCCATTTGCCAATGGCGACGCCAGTTGGGAGTTGCCGATTCCGGCGACCTATGTCATCGACCGCGACGGGACAGTTGTCTTTGCGTCCGCTAACGAGGATTACACGGAACGTCCCGAGCCTCTGGACGTTTTGAGTTTGCTGGAACAATGAAGCGGGACCCGCCATTTCTGAGCGCCCATGCGCAACGATAGCTTGGATTGGTGGCTCCAAGAGGAGTTCGCGGGGGTGTCAGACATTTATGCTAGAATGTCTGACATGGCGCCAGGACGGATCACAATTCGCATCCCGGAAAATCTCGGGCAGCGGCTGCACCACCGTTCACGGATGAGAGGGGAGCCTGAATCGGCACTCGTCCGGGAAGCGCTGGAAAGCTATCTTGGCCAGCCCACTGAAGCCCAATCCGCCTATGAACTGGCGGAAGAGGCAGGGTTGATTGGCTGTATCAAGACCGGCCGAAAGTCTCTGCCTAGGGACCTGAGCACCAATCCCCGTCACCTGGAAGGTTTCGGGAAGTCGAATTGAACGGGCGAGTGCTGGTGGACACGGGTCCGCTGGTTGCCATTCTCTCGCGCGCGGACGAACACCACGCCGCCTGCGTCAAAGCTCTTCACCAGTTGCCCGCCCCTTTGTTGTGCTGCTGGCCCGTAATCACCGAAGCCGCGTGGCTACTGCGTTCCCATCCGCGGGCCGTTCAACAACTGCTAAGAAGCTGCTTTTCGGAGAAGCCCGGAGGCTTTCTGGAAATTCTGTCGCTATCAGGAGCGGATGCGAGTGCGATTGCGGCGGTGATGAAACATTACGAGGACATCCGCCCTCAGTTGGCGGATGCGGCGCTGGTCTACCTGGCCGAACGGGAAGGGATCGATACCATCTTTACTCTCGACCGGCGAGATTTCCGCGGGTATCGCTCGGCCCGCAAACGCCCCTTCCGTATCGTGCATTGAGGGAATTCCCCGCCCAAGCCAGCGGATGGCTTGAATGGGCACCGAGTTGTCTCTCATCTACTTCTCGCGGCCTCGGGCCATCTCAACCGCTCTGAGCAACGCGCGCGACTTGTTCTCGGTTTCTTCGAATTCGCGCTGCGGATCGGAGTCGGCAACAATGCCGGCTCCTGCCTGCAGGTATGCCTTGTTTCCCTTCATGAGTAACGTGCGGATGGCGATGCAGGAATCAAGGTTTCCCGCGAAGTCGGCATAGAGAACGGAGCCTCCATACACGCCGCGCCGGGCGGGTTCCAGTTCTTCAATGATCTGCATGGCGCGGACTTTGGGCGCGCCGCTTAAAGTTCCGGCAGGGAAGCAGGCGGCAAAGGCGTCCATGGGATCGAGTTCGGGGCGGAGACGGCCTTCGAGCGCGGAGACAATATGCATCACGTGCGAGTAGCGCTCTACGTACATCAGATCACGGACCCTTACGGATCCGTAGTCGCTGACGCGCCCCAGATCGTTACGGCCGAGGTCCACGAGCATGACATGCTCGGCCCGCTCTTTATCGTCGCTTAGCATTTTCTTTTCCAGCGCGGCATCCTCGGCCTCGTCTCTGCCCCGGGGGTGGGTGCCGGCGATGGGGCGGTATTCGAGTTTGCGCCCGGCAGCGCGCACCAGCATTTCGGGCGAAGAGCCGAGGACGTGCAATGCTGCGGAAGGTTTTGACGCATTCTGTGGGACACCTGATTTCTTCTTCGTCTTTGGCGCGGTTGCCCCGGTGGCGCTCGGTCCGAAACGGAGAAAGTACATATAGGGCGAGGGATTGACCGTGCGGAGAGCGCGATAGAGATCAAAGGGCGCCACGGCGGGCTCGAAATCCCAGCGCTGTGAAAGCACGACCTGGAATATGTCTCCGGCGGCAATGTATTGCTTGGCGCGGTCAACGCTCTCGAGGAACTTCGGCTTCGGTGTGCGGGCGCGGACGGCTAACTTCGTCTTGGCGGAGGGCTTGGGCCAGTAGGCGGGTTTCCATCCGGAGGCCAGCTTGCGCTCGATTTGCGCAATGTCGCGCAGGGCGCGGTCATAGGCAGCGCGAGGCGATTCGGATTTGACGTCGGCCGAGGCCACGATGTGGATCTGGTGGCGGAGGTGGTCGAACGCCAGCACACGATCGAAGAACATGAGCATGCAGTCGGGAACGTCGAGGTCGTCTTCGGCGTGATGGCCAATATTTTCCAGCTGGCGGACGATGTCGTAAGCGCAATAACCCACCGCTCCCGCAGTGAATGGTGGCAGGCCTTCGACCTGGGCGGGACGGTGCTGGTGGAGGAGTTCCTTGATGACCTCGAAGATGCTGGCCGTACGGGTTTCGATTCCCGGGATGCGCGCTTTCGATGGGCGGGCTTTTGCACCGCTTGCCTTCGATCCGCGCTCTGCCGAGTTGTGCTGAATCGTGATCTGGACCCCGCGCGATTCGAGCCGCAGGAAAGGACGCACTCCCAGAAACGTGTAGCGGCCAATCTTCTCTCCACCTTCCACTGACTCGAGGAGAAACGCATCGGGCTCCCCGCCGGCAACGGCGAGAAAGGCGGAGACCGGCGTGAGTAAGTCGGCGGAGATAGACTTCGCTACCGGAACAAGCGTCGATTGCCGCGCCAGTCGGGCAAATTCGTTATAGGAAGGACGAATCATAATCCGGTCGCAGAGGCTCGGCTTGCGGCGTCTCCCGTTGCGGCCCCTGCAGACCGCGAGGTGGAGAGAAACGGCAAGCTCGTTCCCGCGAAGGTTCTGATTATATGAAAGGTCCTTCGACATCACCTACGAGGCTGCGATGTCCAACAAATAATTCCGGCCGGAGTTCAGGCTGTGCGATTCAAAGTCAGCCGGGGCTGAATTACCATCGCGGCACGTCTGCTTGCCTATGCTCGGGGCCACTACTATACTTGCAGTTTCGTCCATCCTAAGTGGGATTGGCGACCACCCCGCGCCAGCCGGCGCCTGAAACGCAATCAATATCGGAGCTAATCATGAAGACCATCGACCTCGAGCAGGAAACAAATCCGTGGCAGGCACAAGCTGCGCGCTTCGACCTGGCCGCCCGCAAGTTGAATCTGGATGAGGGTCTATGGCGCGTGTTGCGCAGCCCCAGCCGCGAAATTATCGTTCACATTCCCGTGCAGATGGATGACGGACACCTCGAGGTGTTCACCGGCTTCCGCGTACAGCACTCGATTGCGCGCGGCCCGGCGAAGGGTGGCATTCGGTACGCGCCGGACGTAAACCTCGACGAAGTGCGCGCCCTGGCCAGTTGGATGACCTGGAAGTGCGCGGTGGTAAACATTCCGTTCGGCGGCGCCAAGGGCGGCATCATTTGCGATCCCCACAAAATGTCGATGGGCGAACTGGAGCGCATGACACGCCGTTACACGGCGGAGCTATTCGAATTCATCGGCCCCGAAAAAGATGTGCCCGCGCCCGACGTTAACACGAACGAGCAGATCATGGCCTGGATGATGGATACCTATTCCATGCACGCCCGCCAGACCGTAACCGCCTGCGTCACGGGCAAGCCCATCAACATCGGCGGATCACGCGGCCGCCGCGAGGCGACCGGGCGCGGCGTGCTCATGGTGTGCGATCAGGCCATCAAGAAACTTCGCCTGAATCGTGACACGACGCGAGTAATCGTGCAGGGATTCGGCAACGTCGGGTCGAACGCCGCCCGCCTGATGGCTGAAGCCGGATACAAGGTAATCGGCATCCTCGAGGTTGACGGCGGTTTGTACAACAAGAACGGCCTCGATATGGAAGCGCTCTGGGAATTCCGGCAGCGCAATGGAACGATTCATGGGTTTACTGGCGCGGAGGCGTACAATCCTGCGGACTTGCTGCTGGCGGATTGTGACATTTTGATTCCGGCCGCCACGGAAAACCAGATCACCAGCCAGAATGCGGATCGCGTGAAGTGCAAGATTCTCGCGGAAGGCGCCAACGGTCCCACCACGGCTGCCGCCGATGACATTCTGTCGGAGAAGAAAGTGTTCGTGATCCCCGACATTCTAGCCAACGCCGGCGGTGTCACGACTTCCTATTTCGAGTGGGTGCAGGATCGCCAGGGATATTTCTGGAAGGAGTCGGTAGTCAACGAGCACTTGGAAGACATCATGGTTACGGCGTTCGACGACGTAGTTCGTTACGCGGAAACTCATGGTGTTAATAACCGTATCGCCGCTTATATGCTGGCGATTGACCGCGTGGCGTATACGATCCGCCAGCGCGGCATCTATGCCTAGCCATATCTTCCGGGGGCTTCCGGCCGGAAGCCCCCTGCGTTAACTGTTGACCCAGCCTTGTTCCGGGTGTAATCATGCTGGGGCTTTTCCAACGCAACTTCCGATTGCAAGAGAAACTCAGGCACGTGATCCGTAAAATACGGGACTAATCGTCCCTGCTCTTTAGGAGAGGAAATGATGAATCACTCGCAGAACAAGCTTACTTTGTGGATGGCCGTTTTCTGTTTGATGTTCACGCTGGCGCTGGCGCCCGCGCTGGCGGCGGCTCAGGCGGCCGCGACCCCGAGCGATACGACCACCGATACGACCATGTCGAAGAAGGCCAAGAAAAAAGCGGCCAAGGAAAAAGCAGCGGCCGATAAGGCAGCCGCCGGCGATTCGATGGCCAAGACCGATTCCACCGCCAAGAGCAAGGCCTCAAGCGATACGATGAGCAAGGATTCGATGGCCAAGACGGACTCGACGAGCAAGAAGTCGAAGAAGGCGGCAGCGGATTCGAGTGCGGCGGCGAGCGCACCAGCGGCCGCCCCGGCCAGCGCTCCGGCGACCAAACCGGCCATGGCGAATGCCATGGGCGGCGATGCCAAGATGGCCAAGACGTCCGCGCCGGCAGCAGCTTCCAGTTCCGATATCGCGGCCGCACAGTCCAGCGGCAAGGTGTGGGTCAACACCGAGAGCGGTGTTTATCACAAGAGCGGACGCTGGTATGGCAAGACCAAGAAGGGCAAGTTCATGACCGAAGCCGACGCCAAGGCTGCCGGTTATCACGAAGCTCAGAAAGAGTAGGTTCGGCCTATGCGCGGGGAGGAAAGCAGATTCCTCCCTGCGATTTTCATTTAGCGCTTTGAACATGTGGAATGATCATCCCGAAAATAAGAACTATAAGGAGGAACAATGACGAAACGTTTCTTAGGCATGCTTCTGATTGCACTTATCGCGCTGAGCCTGATTAGTGGTATGGCGGTCGCGCAGGCCGGCAAAAAGCCCGCTACGGCGATGGCGTCCAGCGGCGACTTGCTCGACATCAATTCGGCAACCAAAGATCAGCTTGATGCTCTGCCCGGAATTGGCGCAGCCTACTCGCAGAAGATCATCGACGGCCGTCCCTATGTGAAAAAGACGGACCTGGTGAAGAAGAAAGTCCTACCGCAGGCGACGTACAACAAGATCGCGGACAAGATCATCGCCAAACAAAAGTAGGAGAGCTTTGACCGGATCGAAGTTTGATTGCGGAGCAGAACACTGGGCCATGCAAGACAGGCCATTCCAAGGAGGCAGTATGGGTTTTCTCGACAATCTCGAAAATGAAGCGATGGGCAAGGTTCTGGGCGGCAGTTCAAATCCGATGGCCGCAAGCCTGTTGCAGATGATTCAAAATCAGCCGGGCGGTTTGCAAGGGATGGTGCAGTCGTTTCATGACAAAGGCATGGGCGGGGTGGTGTCGTCGTGGGTCGGCAATGGACAAAACCTGCCGATCAGCGCGGACCAGATTCACCAGGTACTCGGCAGCGATCAGGTGAAAGCGCTGGCGGCCAAGGCCGGCATATCGCCCGATACCGCAGCTTCGACGCTCGCGCAATTGTTGCCGGGCATCGTTGATAAGCTCACGCCCAACGGCCAGGTTCCCGAGCACAGCAATGTGATGGAAATAGCGTCGGGCTTGTTGGCGAGCCTGGGGCAGAAAGCCTCCTGAACGGGTTATTTCTTTCTGAGTTCGTATCCGGGCCCACCCTCAGCGGTGGGCCCGCACTATTTCGGGAGTAAGGGTCCCTTTCAAGAAGATTATTTCATCTCTCGTTATCATCGAAAGACTCAGTCGTTTTCCCGCCGGTCGCCGACTGCGCGATCGGAGGAATTTGGTCAATGACCCTTCCTCCGTTGCCTTGGGCGCGGTTGTGGAGGATAATCACATTGGCTGCTTCCTGGGCTGAGACCAGATTTTTCGCGTGAACCTCCCCAACTACATCACGCTCACCCGTATCGCCGCAGTGCCCCTTCTGATTTGGATTCTGATCACTCCGCGCTTATCGGATAGCACGGGCGAGCGCGAAATCCTGGCTTCCACAGTTTTCATCCTGGCCGCGATCACCGATGGCATCGACGGCTACCTGGCGCGCAAACGCGGCCAGATCACGACCATGGGGATGCTGCTCGATCCGCTGGCTGACAAGTTGCTCATCGCAGCCGCTTTCGTCACACTGGTGCAATTCAATCCCGCGCTGGTTCCGGCCTGGATCGCGGTCGTGATCATTGGGCGCGAGTTTTTGGTAAGCGGCCTGCGCTCGATTGCCGCCTCGGAAGGTTTCACGATCCAGGCGAGCGAGCTGGGCAAGTTCAAAATGCTGGTGCAGATTATCTCGGTAGTTGCCGTGATTCTCGCCCGGCGCTGGCACGAGTGGCCGGTCGGAGGCGGGTACGTTTTCCCCGTCTACTGGATTGCGTTCCTGGCGATCTGGTTCATGGTGCTGCTGTCGCTGGTGTCCGCGATCGACTATTTCGTTGCCTTCTGGTCGCGCATCGACCGCAAGTCGGAAAAGCGGCGCAAGAAACGGTCCTTCGTCCTCGCACGGCGGAGGAAACGCGATGTCCAGACCGTCTGAAGATCCCATTGTCAGCGACGGCTCTGTGCGCAACCGTACAGAACCGGAACTCACCCGCGATCAGCGCCGCCTCTTGCTCCACATTGCGCGTGCCTCGATCGCGTCGGGACTGGTCGGGGCGCCACTGCCCGATTCGCCCCCAGATAGTTCATCCGTGGGAGGAGTTACGGCGGCATCAAACTGGCCGGTCCTTCTCGAGCCCCGCGGGGTCTTTACTACCCTGTATTCAAGTGATCAGTTGCGCGGATGCGTCGGCTATCCTCTGCCCATCCGCCCGCTCTTCCGCGCGGTAGCCGAGACCGCCCGCGCGGCAGCTTTTGAGGATTCACGCTTCGTCCCGCTGACTCCGGAGGAGGCGCCCGGGCTGAAGATTTCACTGAGCGTGCTTTCGCCGCTGATGGCCATTGCGCCCGGCGAGGTAGAGATCGGGCGGCACGGCCTGGTGATTTCCGATGGCATCCGCCGCGGGCTTCTATTGCCGCAGGTGCCTATTGAGCATGGCTGGGATCGCGAGACGTTCTTGCAGCAAACGTGCCGGAAAGCAGGCCTTCCCCTGGACGCATGGCGCCAGCCGGAGGTCCAGATTCAGGGATTCACCGCCGACGTCTTCAGCGATGAAGACTCGGAATGAAATCCTGGTGGATTGAGACCCAAAACCGGTAAGCGAAAGAGTCCCGCACAATCCGGCTAACCTGCGCGATCAAAGGCCGCATCCCAGCTAACAGGGCAAACTGTATTTCCTCCCACTAAGGTGGATAGCACGTTGGTACCGTTGTCTTCGCTTGGAAAACAAGTAAGCTGACGTCTGGCAGTTTGCCGTAGGGGGCCTTATGGAACTCGCCGTCGTCGTTGTAGTCCTGCTCGTTGCCGGGGCCGTGATCCCGGGTGATCCAAAGATTCACTTCTACCGCTGAAGGCACGGCATCCTCGTAAAACCTCCCTGTGAATATCTGCCACGGGATCGTCGGCGGAGCCTCGCCCGCCCTGCCTCGTGTGTCACCCTACAAAAGAAATACACCGCGATAATGGTTAGTGTTGGATTCCCTGCCGACCACTCGGATTGTTGCCATCCTGTTCTTAGCTTGTGTTCCCCGACAGGCCAGCATTCCCAGAACGCCAGCTCTTGGTTCGGGACCACAAAAAGAAAAGAGGGGAGATTTGATCTCCCCTCCGGCAAGAATCCTGAAAGCTGAGGACGGCTGGTTTATTCCTGCGCTTCGAGTTCCACCGTGTCGCCTGCATAGACGTCTTCGAGCGCGAAAACGACCATGGCCGAAGCCGATGTCGGAGTGGTGCCGACGACGACCAGTTCGCCGACCGCGCGCCGGGGCAGATCCGCGACATGAATATTGGGGCCCTTGCCCTTGGTGAGGTAGTTGCCCTCAAAGGTAGGCGAGTGCATCTGGGTGTCTTCCGATAATCCCGTTTTGAACGAGAGCGAGTCGACCGGATCATGCAGGTCGGAGGTGTAGGAACGCACGACGCGGAAATAGTCGCCCACTTTCACGCCCTGGTTGGCACCCACGTTCAGATAGAGCTTCATGCCCGTGCCAATGATCGTGTCGAAGTCTTTGCCGAGGACGACTCGTCCGGTCAGCTTTCCATTGGCTGGAGCGAAGCGGTCGAAATGGCTGGGAACATGGAACGTGACGGGCTCCTTCTGTACGAACGGCATGACGACATCGCCCGGGTTGATCGGATCGCAACTGAATTCGACCTGCGCGATGGCGCTTTTGCTGCGAGTATCGAGGACGCGTACCCGTCCAATCTCGCCGTAGGGGTGCCCGATCGAAGCCAGCATCTTTCTCATCCCCGAATAGATCTCGTACTCGTTCACGTCGCGCAGTTCGCGGACGACGGAATAGAGTTGTCCCGCCTGGTAGCCACTGCCGGCCAGGTAGACAATTTCTCCGATCTCGAATTTCGTAGAGGTTGGCGTCTGGAGGCCGCCATTTACGTAATTGGCATCCGGAACCCGCTCCTTGGAAATAAACCCGGCGCAGTAGAGGTCGGCTTGAGTCGGTGTCTGGTAGCGAACGAACGGAACGCTCACGGAGGTTTCCACAGTACCGTTCGGCCCCGGGGTAGCCACCATGGTCGACATCAATTTTTGCGACGATTGGGCGGCAGCCAGGCTCGCCACTAGCAGCAATAACAGTCCTGTTTTCTTCATGTTATCTCCGACTCCCCACCCATCCAAAATGGCTTCGGGTTACTCCCAGCTATCCCGCTGGGAAGACAAGGGTTACAGCCAAAAAGTAACAATTACGGGGAGGGGGGTCAAGGTTACGATCGTTCAAAGGCTTTGGCCCGCCAAAGGGTGCGACCCACGCCGCTTCCTGAATCCACTGTTGCATCTCGGCTTACAGCCCTGTAAGATCGCGCACGTTCATAAGAACAAATGACCTTGGCCCTGACTTCTACAATTGCGCCTCGTTTTCTGCCGTTGCGGCTGCCTAAAGTGTGCCTCGCCATCAGCGCTGAAACCGCCGATGAAATGCTCGACATTGCTGAAGGGATGGCGCGGGATAACCCCTTTGTCGAGTTCCGCCTCGATTACCTCAAGCAACCGGTGGCGGCCATCCCGAAAATCCGCCGCTTTCTCGAAACTCACCAGTACGTGACAGCGATCGCGACCTGCCGCCGGGTAGAAAATGGCGGGAAATTCAAAGGATCGCTCGCCGCCGAACTGGAAGTGCTCACCAAGGCTCACGGGGCCGGATGCCAGATCGTCGACGTGGAACTGGAAAGCGCGCTGAAAACCAAGCCTGACGTATTGGCCAAACTGCGCAGGAGCGCGGGCGTAATCATCTCGTTCCATGATTTCCGGGCCACCCGCAATCTCGACGCGACGCTTGCGAAGATGCTGCCCATTCCGGCTGACTTCTACAAGATCGTCACCACGGCGACTACCTTATCCGACAACGTGACGATGATGAAGTTTCTGCAGACCCAAAGCGACAAGCACGCGCTCATCGGCGTGTGCATGGGCGAGCAGGGAGTCATCAGCCGCGTGCTCAGCGTGCGGGCCGGCAGCGTGTTTACCTTCGGAGCCGTCAGCGCCGATTCGAAGACCGCGCCCGGACAGGTCAGCGCGCGCGATTTGCGCAGCATCTATCGTATCGAGCAGGTTGACGCCGCCACCCGCGTTTACGGAGTAGCGGGAGATCCGATCGAGCATTCGCTCTCGCCGGTCATCATGAACACGGCGCTTCGCCGCGAGAACGTGAACGGCGTCTATGTTGCCCTGCACGCCAAATCGCTCAAGGATCTGATTCACTGTGTGCGCGAGATTCCGCTGCACGGCTTGAGCGTCACGATGCCGTACAAGCAGGCGATGCTGGAATATCTCGACAACACGGACGCTCACACCGCGAAAATCGGGGCCTGCAATACGGTTGTCCGCGGGCAGGAAGGCAAACTTTTCGGCTTCAATACGGATATTGCCGGCGTCCTTCGTCCGCTCGAACAGCGCGTGACAATCGAGGGCGCAAAGGTTCTCGTTCTCGGCGCTGGCGGCGCGGCGCGCGCGGCGGTATTCGGGTTGAAGGAGCGCGGCGCCGACGTATCGATCATGAATCGCACGGCCGATAAGGCGCAGAAGCTGGCCCGGCAGGCCAAGGCCCGCGTTATCAAGCGCGCCGACCTGCGCAAGAGCAGTTTCGATGTGATCATCAACGCAACGCCGGTAGGCATGGGGTCCACGCGCGATTGCCCGTTGAAAGACGAGGAGATCCAGGCCAAGGTCGTCTTCGACATGGTCTATGATCCGGTAGAAACGCACCTCTTGCAGGTGGCGCGCGCCAAGGGCATTGCCGTCATCCCGGGCGTCGAAATGTTTGTGCACCAGGCGGCGCGCCAGTTCGAAATCTGGACGGGCAAGCCTGCCCCCGCCGGCGACATGCTGCGCGCTGTAACGGTGACTCTCCAGGAACGCGCCAACGCCCGCAAAACTCCCAAAGATCACGTCAAGGCCTGAGGGTTAGCGGGCCCGATTTAGGGGCGTGTTGCTATGACCAAGGGTTAAGATTGGTTCCGGGTACCGCCTTACGGCATTTTCGATGCTGTCCAAACCGGATTCACGCGCGAAAAACTCAGCCGCTGACGCGTTCCGCATGGGCGGGATCGGATTGCGACGGTTGTCACCATGCCCACGACGCAAAATGAGACGGCTTTCGATGCATCCTTAGTAACAAAAGTTGCAAATAAGGCGGAACCAAAGTAATATGCCCTATAGGCGCAGCTTTCGCGCCTATCTCGTCTCAAAACAAAAACCAACCGTCTTCCAGGTAGGAGCAGCCCTAAGTTTTGAAGAAAATCTAAAGGGTGCCCAAGGCCCCGGTGCAATTCGGAGAGAATGCATGTCGTGGTACGCGTACTGCCTCACGGAACACCAGACCCTCCCAAATGGTGTTCGCGCCCGTCGCCCCTTCGTCCTAGATGGAATTCAAGGCGTCAACTCCGCTCCCGTAATGAGCTACCCGAGTGGAGATTTCGCGGTCATTGTCAGTGAATACGACCGCGCGACCTCGAAACTGGACGAGAAATCGGTTCTGGAACATGCTCGCGTTGTAAGCCAGAGCTTTCGCACCGCTACCGTTTTACCTTTCCGTTTTGGAACAATTTTCGATACCGAGGATGCGATCCGCCAGGCGGTTCGCTCCAACCGTCGCACCTTCTGCGAAAGCGTGGAACGGTTGCGCGGGAAATCCGAAATGCGCATCAAACTCGTCGTTCGCGACGGCTCGACGCGCGCCAATACCGAGGAAATCGTCCTGCCCGACACGGTTGGACGGGAATATCTGGCCAAACTCCGGGAAAAGGCCTCCCGGGACCGCGAGCGCCAGACCAAGGCCCGCGCGCTCTCCGTGCAGGTCCACAAGCTCTTCAACCCGCTCGAGGAAGAGGTGAGCTGCAAGTGTGTCGCCGCCGATGGCATGCTGCTCGACATTGCCCATCTGATCGACACCAAGTCCATCGAAAAGTATCAGAACCGCTACAGCACCGCTGCCAAGCAGCTCAAGAACTGCCAGATGGTAGTCAGCGGACCGTGGCCGCCCTATCATTTCCTGCCGGAAAAGCTCCGTCAGGTTGCTGGCGACAGCTAGACCTCGGATCGCTTCGGCGTTCGGCTATAAGCCCCCAGCGGCGAACGAGGGGGCTTTTCTCTTGTCTTGTAAATCACGGATTTTGTTTAGGACTACTATCGATCCTCCCGGAGCCGATCCCGCCATCTCTCCGAACTTCCGCAAGCCATCCGCCGAAGCGCCAACGACTTCCGTACTGTTTACCTTTCACGGCCATCCGAATCAGAATCGGCTATGCTCCGGAGGTTTGCCATGCATTCATCCGCAACCAACCACACGCTTTCAGCGCAAATGCGCCTTCCCACCGGCCTGTTCTTATTGTTCACCCTGGCCGCTACCTGCTGTGCGCAAATGAAGCCCGGCGATCGGCGCAAAGCCTACGGCGAAGCCAGAGCCTCCGTTATCGAATCGCTGCTGACCACCCTCTACCCCGGCGCAGTAGTGCAGTGGGATCCGGCATTAACGGTGCAAGTGTCTGGCGGCACGCCGCGCATGGTAGAAGTCCCGGTCTCGGTAAGAGGGAGCGCCACTGGTGGAATGGAGGGCGTAGCCAGCATCGAATTCGAGGGCAGAAGACAACAATATATTTTCGAAGCGCAAGGCTTCCGCCGCACCGACCCGCCCGCCTTTCCAACGGTTCTATACGTGTTCCGCGCCGACCGAACCGGCCATATTGAAAGATACAAGGAAGTCGCTCTCGACCCGGACGAACCCCTGACCGAACTCAAGAACGCGTCGCTCCAGAGTTGGCAGAAAGAATGGCCCGTGCTGGACATTCGATACGACACTCACCGCGCGACCTCAACGTCCTTCACGACCATCGAGTGGCACGGCGCTCTCGATGCCGGCACCGGCGAATTCATCAGCCGCCTGCCTTTCGGCATCACGCGAAGATTACGCGGCGCTCCCGAACGGGACTTCTATTTCAGCCTTGGGCGCACCGGATACAGCACGATAATGATCGGAAGCAGCACGGGCGAAAGCCACCCTTACTATTGCTCCGACCCCTGCGTCGTAGACGCCGAAACTCTCCTGTCCGACTGGAAGCTCAACGATGCGCCGACCAAGGGTCCGTCATCCAAGGGCATGGCTGACAATTCGGCAGCCAGGTTCGCTGCGACTATTCACCTCAAGAATGGCCGAACCATTCGCGCG
Source organism: Terriglobales bacterium (assembly GCA_049521375.1). Taxonomy (GTDB): domain Bacteria; phylum Acidobacteriota; class Terriglobia; order Terriglobales; family Acidobacteriaceae; genus Acidiflorens. The sequence continues at coordinate 2,553 of JBEKOW010000073.1, read as the reverse complement.
GAGAGCGCGATAGAAACCGGCGACAAAGTCGAATACACGGTAGGCGAATCGGTCTACCAGATTCCCAGGAACCTGGTGCAGGAGATAAGTCACTCCGAGAACCCCGTCTGGTAGCCGGCGACCGCTCGACTCTTGGATAAGGGTAGCCGTGACTGTTCAAGGCAGAATCACTGTACTTTGAGTCCGCTTCAGCGGACGGCACGAACCCGGTGGTCGCCCTTGCGGCGCGACAATTCCGATCGCCCTCGGCGGGGCTTAGTGACCCTTATCCGACCTTGTCTGCACCCAATGTGCAGCATTGTTCATCCCAGGGGGACCCAGCGAGCCATAATGGGCTTCCGTTGCCCTGCGTCGAGAATCCGTAACCCACTGATTCAAAGGATCTTCCCAAAATGGTCTTCCCCCTGCCCCGGGGTTACCATTTTGGATCGGCAAGTGCTGAATCAGCATGTAATGAAGAGGCCGCAACCTTTGGAATACTTCACTCAAGCTTTGACTTCTCACCCGCTCGTTTCTTCCCCGGAGACGACGTCCAATTGAGTTTCCTCTGATTCCTGCCCACTTCGCCTCTTTGAAAGGGTGGCCCCTAACCGGGGCCGCTTTTTTTGTTTAAGCCAGTCCTGTACACTCGCGATTCCCGATGAAGTTACCAATCTCAGTCTCCTGCGTACTGTTTCTCCTCACCTTTTTATGTGGCCCGAGGCTCTTGAATGCCGGATCAAGCGCCCCTAAGGCCCCAACCGGCAGTGAGCAATCCGACGCTGCCCAGACGGATACAGTCGACACGGTGCTGCTGTCGGCGCTCGAAAAAGAGCTGCACCGTGGTCAGGTCGAACTCGGCAAGCAGGATCCCGCTCCCTATTTCACCAGCTACAACATCACGGATGGCGAAACCCTGGTAGTCATGGCGTCGCAGGGAGGGATTCTGACCGCCTCGCGCTCGCGCCAGCGCGTGGCCGATGTCAGCATGAGGATTGGCAAGCCCGATCTCGATAACACGCATGGCGCCGACCGCGGCTCGGGAATCACCAGCGGCAACCTTCCCGTGCAGGATGATCCCGACGCCATCGCGCGGACGCTGTGGCGGCTGACCTACGAGGAGTACCGAAAAGCCAGCAAGGCCTACACGAACGTCAAGACCAAAGCCGCAGTCCGCGCCAAAGACGAAGACGAGTCCCCGGACTTCTCGGTCGAGAAGCCGTCCACCTATATCGAAAAGGCGAAACTGGCCGACTTCCCCGAGCAGAAGGCTTGGGAAGACCTGGCGCGCCGCTACTCCGCTGCTTTCCGCCGTTACCAGATTCAGGAGTCGCTGGTCTACATGTTCGCCGCCAAGGGCCACAGTTACCTGGTATCGACCGAAGGCACAAAGGTCGTCACGGCGGACGCCATTTTCCGCATCATGATCGAGGGGCAGGTGCTGGCTGACGATGGCATGCAACTGGAGCGCGTCGAGACCTACCAGTCTTCCGAGCCGTCAAAATTTCCTTCGCAAGCCGAGATCGAGGCGAGCGTGAAGAAAATCGCGGAGGATTTGACCGCGTTAAAAGCCGCTCCGCTGGCGGAACCCTATAGCGGACCCGCTCTGCTTTCGGGACGCGCGGCCGCCGTTTTCTTCCACGAGGTTCTCGGACATCGTATCGAAGGCCAGCGCCAGAAGGGCCGTGAGGAAGGCCAGACCTTCACCAAGAAATTGAACGAAAAAATCCTCCCCGACTTCCTGAGCGTGGCCGACGATCCCACGCTGCGAACTTTCGGGGGGACCGAACTCTCCGGATACTACCGCTATGACGATGAAGGCCGCGCCCAGGCCGGACAAATGCCGGTAGGCCGCCAGGGCAATCTGATCGTGACCTCGTCAAAGACCGTGCCCGACGCCCAATTGCGCGCGCGCTTCCTCGAGGAAATCAAGAAGCAGGGAAAGAGCTATGGCCTGTACTTCGAAGACATTCAGGGAGGATTCACGCTGACCACCAGCGATCTTCCGCAGGCATTTCAGGTGTTGCCGGTGATGGTCTGGCGCGTGTACGCCGACGGCCGGCCGGATGAACTCGTACGCGGAGTCGATATTGTCGGCACTCCACTCACGGTTCTGACCGAGATCGAAGCCACCGGAGACACGAGCAGCGTCTTCAATGGCATCTGCGGCGCGGAATCTGGCAGCGTGCCCGTTTCAGCCGCAGCTCCGATGATTCTGTTCTCCGACATCGAAGTCCAGAAGAAGAAGTACGGCGACACGCGCCCTCCGATCCTCCCACCCCCGCCGGGCGCCGGCGAAAAGGGAGGCACGCGATGACGGTGATGAAGAGATTGCCAAACGCGGAAGATAGTTATGCAGTGATTCCGATGGCATTTATGCGCTTGCTGTTGATCATGGGAACGATCGTCGCCATGTGCCCGGTTGTTCGCGCAGCCAGCGCCCCCGACGACGTTCTGCTGCGCGCGCTCCAGGAAGAGATGGACCGCTCCAAAGCGCACCTCAAAATGGAGAACGTCCCCGCGCCCTACTACATCGAATATCGCGTGACCGAACTCGACGCCTACGAGGCGAGC
>JBEKOW010000072.1:0-16011 GCA_049521375.1 Terriglobales bacterium | reverse complement strand
CTTTCCGATCTGGTGGCGCTTGCCCGGCGCCGCAACATTCCTCTCATGGAAGACCTGGGGAGCGGCGCGCTCTTCGATCTGCGTTCCATCGGCGTCAATGAACCGGGCGTGCTCGATAGCCTGCGCGCGGGCGTCGATATCGTCACCTACAGCGGCGACAAATTGCTGGGCGGCCCGCAAGCCGGCCTGATCAGCGGACGCGCCGAACTGGTCGCGCGCATGAGGTCGAACTCGCTGTTTCGCGCGCTTCGGGTCGACAAGCTCACTTATGCGGCGCTCGAAGCCACGCTGCTCGCGTATGTGAAACACGATTATGACGCGGTGCCGGTGCTGCGGATGATGCGGCTGTCGAAGGATGAGATCTCCGCGAGGGCGAAGGCACTGATCTCCCAGGTTAAATCTACCGCGCACAGTGCTGGCATGCTCAGGCTTGAACTTGTGGACGGCGAATCGCTCATCGGCGGCGGCGCCGCTCCCACCTCGGTTCTGCCAACCTGCCTGATCGCGCTCACGCATGGAGACCTCAGCGCCGACAATCTCAGCGTGCGCTTGCGGGAAGCAGATCCACCGGTGATCGCTCGCGTTGAAGAAGGGCGAGTGCTGCTCGACCTTCGCACCGTGTTCCCCGAGCAGGACGCAACCGTCGCCGCGGCAATCTCATCTCTGTAGATCAGTGGCTACTGTCTATACGATCGGACACTCGACACGCACGCTAGAGGAACTCGTCTCAGCGCTGCAGACGCACGGGATCGAAACGCTGGTCGACATCCGAGCCTTCCCGATGTCGCGCCGGTTGCCGCATTTCAATCGCGAGTCGCTGGAAAGCGAACTTCCCAAGCACGGCATCCAGTATGTGTGGATGAAAGCTCTCGGCGGCTACCGCAAAGCTACAGGCAAAGACTCCCCGCATGTCGCCTTGCGCAACGCCAGCTTTCGCAATTATGCGGACTACACGCTGACGCCCGAATTCGATCAGGCGACGGAGGAACTGGTGAGCATGGCTCAGGAGCGCCGCACAGCGTACATGTGCGCCGAGCGGGTGTATTTTCGCTGCCATCGCATGATTGTCTCCGACTGGCTGGTAGCCCACGGACACGAAGTGCTCCATATCGACGCCGAGGGTCCGACCCGGGTGCACAAGCTCACTGCCGAAGCGCGAGTGATCGATGGCCGGATGATTTACCGAGGCGATCAACTGTTTTAGACTCTCGAATCTCCGGACCAAAGTGAGCGATAGATTCGCCTGCCGGCACAGTGAGGTCTGCATTACCATGTCTGCATGATTATCGGTACCGGGGTGGACATCGCCGAAGTTCCGCGGATTCGGGAATCGATCGAGCGCTATGGCGATCGCTTCCTGCAGCGCATTTTCACGGAAGGCGAGATCCGCTACTGCGAAGCGAAAGCGACTCGTTTTGAAAGCTACGCAGCGCGCTTCGCCGCCAAGGAAGCGGGCATGAAGGCCCTCGGCACAGGCTGGAGCCATGGCGTGCGCTGGCGCGACATCGAAGTGGTTCGGCCCAAGGGACAGCGTCCGACTCTGCAGTTCCATGGCCAGGCAGCGGCCATTGCCGCCAAACTAGGATCGAAAAATATTTCGCTCTCGATCACGCATACCTCCGAGGAAGCCCTGGCGCATGTCATTCTGGAGAATTAATCGAAGGCCACCAAGCCACCAGGCGACGCTGTCCTAGGCCAACGTTGCGCTCGCCGCCCCGCCTCGCTGGGTGGCGTCCAGCAGACATTCGAAGTTCACTTCGTCGCCGGCAATGTGTATTCAAAATCGTAGAAGTGTTTTCCCTCTTCGATCCTGATCGTCATCGACCCTGCCAGACCCAACAGGTCGCCGGTGGCGGAATCGGGAACGACGGTCACGCTCAGGTGAAAGTCGCCATGCGACATGGTTCCGCTGTGTTGCAGAACGAACGTGCCGTGGTGGCCCTGCAGTGTCGCATTCACCCGCTCCATCGCGACATAGCCGGCTGACCCTTTTACCTCCGTCATCGCGCCCAGCATCTCGCCGGCGCTCGTCCCTTCGAGATCGCCGTGAAATTGCTTATCAAGAGACATTCTCCCGAGCTTAGCGGTCTCGGCTTCCGTGCTGTCTGGCTGCCGTGGAGTTACGGTCACGTCAAACGTTCCCTTGGCGTGCTTCGACATGGATACTCCTTGTTGAGATGGGCTGGTTGGAACAGAGTTTGTTTGCGCTTCTCCGGACGCCGCCGACTGAGCCTGCGCAAACGCTGTAAATGTGAGCACAACTCCGATGGCCCGAGCCATCCGCGGCCGTCCGATTAGAATCTTCCCAATGAAGGCCTGCGAAAGACCTGAAGCAGTTTCGCGGATCAAAAGTTTGTGGATCAGCCGTCTCAGGAATTGCTGCTCGATCACGTTTTTCATCCTACGCGAAACTCTAAATGGACACGCCAGCGAATGATTGGAAAAACGCGACAGGGAAAAGCGGTGGGACGCGGCGACGGAGAGCCGGCGAGAAAGCGGCAGAGCGCAACACGCGCCGCGTGGGAACTCAACTCCGACATCGAAGAGGTGTTCGATCCGGAAGTTGGCCAGGCTCGCGGAATGCTGCGTCGTGCGTTGCCCGCCGGAAAGATGCGCCATTCGCGGCGTCGGCCCGCCCCCGATCTTGCGCCCTGGATCACGCACTACTGGATGATCCACTGGGATCTGCGCGGGTGCGAGCCCCACCTGGCCGAGAGCGTGCCCCATCCCAATGTCCATCTGATTTTCGAGAACGGTGCTGCGGTGGTCGCGGGTGTGCAAACGCACAAATTCTCACGGCTGCTGCGAGGCGAATCGCGTGTCTTCGGGGTCAAATTCCGGCCCGGCGGATTTCGCCCGTTCTACGGAGCTGCTGTATCCGATCTTGCCGGCCGCGTGGTTCCAGCGGTCCGCATATTTGGAAAAGAGCTGAAGGAGTTCGAAGAGATCGCGCTTTCCTCGCGCCATGATGATGGGAAGGTGCGAGCGGCCAACGCTTTCTTCCACGCGCGCAAGCCTGACCCCGATCCGGCAATGCTTCTCGCAGGCCAGCTCGTCGATCGCATTCTGAAAGAACCCGAAATAAAAATGGTGGACGATCTGGTCCGGCTCACCGGCATGGGCAAGCGCTCGCTGCAGCGCTTGTTCAGCGAATACATTGGCGTCAGCCCGAAGTGGGTGATCCGGCGTTACCGGTTACACGAGTTGATCGAGAAATTCAATGCCGGCGGCGAAACGGATTGGGCACAGCTGGCGCTCGATCTTGGCTACTTTGATCAGGCGCACCTGATTAATGATTTCAGGGCTATCGTCGGCTATTCGCCGACCGAATATTGGAAGTTGCTGGGCAAGTAACCGCAAGGCTTGTATTCCTCCAAACTTCCTATTCCTTATCCCGACGGCGAATCGGCCGCGCCTGATCCCCACTGAATGCTCCTAACCGCCTGATCGATCGCACCTTACGCCCCGACAGCAACAACTTCGCGCCGCCCGTGTTTACACCCCTGAGTTCGCATTCCATGATTTTGCATTTCGACAGAGGAAACTTTATGAAGACAAATCGATCCGTTCGCTGGTTGATTTTTGGAATTTTGCTGATGTCGCTCTCCGCAGCCTCGTTCGCCGAGATCGCTATCGGCTTCTCGGTGCGCATTGGCCCGCCCGCGATTCCTGTTTACGCGCAGCCCGTCTGTCCCGGTCCCGGATACCTTTGGACGCCCGGTTATTGGGCATGGAATGACGACGGCGGCTACTACTGGGTTCCAGGAACCTGGGTGGTCGCGCCCGTCGGCCTTCTCTGGACTCCGGGCTATTGGGGATGGGAGGGCGGCTTTTATCGCTGGCACGCTGGATACTGGGGCCCGCATGTCGGCTTCTACGGCGGCATTAACTACGGCTTTGGCTACACCGGCGTCGGCTTCTTCGGCGGCGAGTGGAGAGGCGGAGCATTCTTCTACAACCGCGCTGTCTTGAATGTCAGTGGATCCCGGGTGACGAACGTCTACGAACGCACCGTCATCGTGAACAATAATCACGTGAGCTTTAACGGAGGCGCCGGCGGGATCAACGCGCGGCCCACTCCTGAAGAAGAGCGGTATGCGCGGGAACCGCATCGCGAAGCACTGGCTGCGCAGGTGCAGCATGAACGCGTCGCCAGCCAGAACCGGCGGCTGTTCGCCTCGGAAAATCACGGGCGTCCGGCGATCGCAGCTACTGGACGAGCCGGGGAATTCAGCGGTCGCAACGTAGTGGCCGCAAGGGAAGCGGGCGAACCTTACCGGGCACCGAAAATGTCTCCCCAGGAAGCGCGCGGTTCCTCCTCGCAAAACCGCGAGCCTGAAGCGCGCAGCTACCAGAATAATCGCGATACGACCGGGAGCAACAGCCGCTCCGCGCAAAACCGGAACGTATCCCGTAGCGATTCGCACCCGTCAAAGGCGGAACAGAAACAGCAGCAAAAAGCCGAAAAAGCGGAGCGAAAACAAGCGCAGCAGGCTCAGAAGAGGCAGCAACAGGAAGACAAACGTGCTGGCCGCGAGGAGCGGGGGCCGGGCCGCTAACCAGCGTCCGAACCGCGACTCGCGCTTAACCGAAGGCTGCCGCCCCTCGCCGAAAATTTGCGGAGGGAGGCAGCCTTCGTTTTCCACCCTGCATTCCCGACGTCCTCCGATCCCGCCCCTGAAATTCCCCTTGATTTGCTATCATGCTTCTTTCGGTTTAAAGAACCTCTTGCCTAGCCAAAAGCAACTCAAGTGGTCGCAGCTCCGGGTTGGACTGACCGTCGTCGCCGGAAGTGTGATCCTCATGGTCCTCATCTTCCTGATGAGCGGCACCGGCGGATGGTTCACGCGCAAGATCACACTGAAATCCTTTTTCGATAATGCGGGAGGTTTGCGCGAGGGCGCGCCCGTCCGCCTGGCCGGCGTCGATATCGGCAACGTCACTGCCATGCGCATCGTTCCCGGCAAGCCGAGCACGCCCGTGGAAGTCACCATGAAGGTGAGCACAAAGTACGCCTTCGACCTGCGCAAGGATTCCGTCACAACCCTGGCCACGGCCGGCATCCTCGGTGAAACCTTCGTGGACGTCGACAGCAGTCTTGCCAAGGGAGCACAGGTTGCCGACGGAGACTCCCTGCCCGGCCGCGATCAGCCTGATGTCCAGGACGTAGTCCGCGCCAGCCAGGGCACCCTGCAAAACATGGACGCCCTCCTGAAGCGCCTCGACAACATCGTGGGTTTCATCGAAAGCGGCAAGGGGTCCATCGGCAAGGTCATTTACAGTACCGAGCTGTATGACCGGCTCAATGCCACCGTCGGCGAGTTCAAGTCGCTGATGGACGACATCCAGAGCGGCAAAGGGTCGATCGGGCCGCTTCTGACCAGCGACGAAGCCTATAAGAAAGCCATGGCCGCGATCGACAAGCTCAACATGATCGTGGACGATTTGCAAGCTGGCAAAGGCTCGGCGGGGAAACTGCTGAAGGATCCCGAGCTTTATGAGAACACCAACAAGACCGTCGCCAACTTGCGCCAGTTGACCGATGACATGAACGCCGGTAAGGGGGCGCTCGGCAAGTTCACCCACGATCAGGAATTTGCCAACAAACTGCAAATCACCATGAACAATCTGACCGCGCTTTCGGAACGGCTGGAAAAAGGTGAAGGCACGGCAGGCATGCTGTTCAAGGACCCGGCGCTCTACAACAACAGCAACCAGATGCTGGTGGAAGCGCGCGAACTGGTAAAGTCAATTCGCGAGGATCCCAAGAAGTATCTGACCTTCCACGTCAAGGTTTTCTGATCCCGCTCTCTGCCGGGCCGCCTCACGCGCGGGCGGCGACTCAATCCCTATCCACCGCAACAAAAGAAAAGCGGCCTTGTGAGCCGCTTTCCCTTTCTCAATTGTCGAATTGTGGAAGTGGTTTAGACGCCTTTGACGTTCTCTGCCTGCCAGCCCTTCGGGCCTTTCACTACGTCGAACTGAACTTGTTGACCCTCTTGCAGACTGCGGAAACCATTCGCCTGAATCGCGGAGAAGTGCACGAAAACATCCTCACCATTCTGACGGCTGATAAATCCATAGCCCTTGGCATCATTGAACCACTTTACTGTTCCTGTTTCCATGGAGTTACTGTGTTCCTTTTGTTGAAGTATGCGCTGGAACTCGCAGGATAGTGCAGGCAGGCACGCTGGAGAGCGGGATACTGCTTACAACCGCAAAGTCAAACGCCTCTAAATTATAGCCAAACCGCAATTCTCATATCCACAGGATTTTGAGCTTACCGAGGTGTCGGGACTGAGGTTTATAGCCCGCCAATCCCGGGATTCGTATCAGGCGCACCCGGGTATTTTCTGTAGGAACACATGGCGACCGGCACCCGCCAAAACTTCCCGATCATAACCTACGCACTTTTGTATCGTCCTGAAAATAAGGGACATCCCGCTTTGGCGGGGCTCGTGCATGTTACTCGAGCGGATGCTTCTGAACGATGGAGGACCGAATGGCGACCTTACGACTTGAGAATCTCACCGGCCTCTCGGTGGTCGAGTGCAAGGGGAGGATTGTTCGCAGCGATGATGTTTTCAAGATGCGCGACATGGTGCAATCACAGCTCGCCGCGCAGGTGATTGTATTGGATCTTTCTGAAGTCGAGGCCATCGGCGGCGGGGGATTGGGCATGCTTGCCTTTCTCCAACATTGGGCACGGGAGCACCGCATCCGGTTGAAGCTCTTTTCTCCGTCCGACGCGGTCCTGAGCGGGCTCGCCATGACAAATTCGCTTCGCCGGTTTCAGATCGCCAGCTTCCAGGAGATGATGGGCCTCCTTGCTCAATACAATGAGGCGGACGACCATTACAGTATGGCTGCCTGACCGGCATTTGCAAAATTCCTGCAGCCTCATTCATCATCGAGTGATGCGCATCCGAATGATGATGGGGCTGATCTGCGGCGTGGTCCTCTGCATTCCATTAGCCTCCCAGTCTGACCTGCTGGGTGATGTTCGCACCCTCCTTTCACAAAATCTGTTCTCCGCGGCGGAGGGTGAACTCCGCACCTACAAGTCGCAACACGGCGTCACTCCGGAGTACCTGGAAGGTCTTTCCTGGATGGCCCGCGGCGCGGCCGCGGCGAAGCAATGGCAACAAGCGGATTCCTACGCGACCGAAACTCGCACACTATGCGAGCAGCAACTCGCCAACCGCAAACTCGATGCCGAAACTCACTTGCCGACGGCGCTGGGCGCAGCCTATGAAGTTCTCGCCCAAAGCCTGGTGGAGCAGGGCCACAAACCGGAAGCCGAGCGATTACTGCGCTCGGCGCTGGCAAAATACGGAAACACGTCGATCGCTCCCCGGCTTCAGAAGAATCTCAACCTGATCGCCTTTGTCGGGCGACCGGCTCCTCCATTACAGGGCACGGACTATCTGGGGCCGAAGCCGCCCGCTCTGGCATCGTTGAAAGGCTCGCCCGTCCTGCTGTTTTTCTGGGCGCACTGGTGCGTGGACTGCAAGGCGGAGGTCCCGGTGATTGGCCGCCTGCGCCAGGAATTTGCCCCGCAGGGTCTGGTCGTGATCGGACCCACACAACTTTACGGCTATGCCGCGCAGGGCAACGACGCGGCCCCGGCGCAGGAGCGCGCCTATATCGAGGCGGTTCGCCAGAAGTATTACTCAAAGCTGCTGGACATGCCCGTGCCACTGAGCAAGCAGAATTTCAAGACCTACGGCGCAAGCACGACGCCCACGCTGGTGTTATTGAATCGAGCCGGGCAGGTCGCGATCTATCATCCGGGAGCCATGCCCTATGACGAGTTGCGGGCGGCTGTCGAGAAGGTGGTCGCACGATAACCTTACCCTGGGCGGCGTGCTTGTTCTAGAGCGCGGGTTGTTCCCGCCGCCGCGCCTGAATCTCGATAAAGACATTGATGAGTGACACGGCCGCCGGAGTGACTCCGGGGATGCGCGAGGCTTGGCCCAGAGTCTGGGGCCCGACCTTGCCGAGCTTTTCCTGCATTTCGAGTGACAGCCCGCTGACGGACTGGTAGTCGAACCATTCGGGGATGCGGCGCTGCTCGGACTTTTTCAAACGATCGATGGCGCGCTGCTGCTGGTCGAGATAGCCGGCGTACTTGATTTCAGTTTCGATCGACTTGAGTTCGTTTCTTTCTTCCGAAGAGAGCTTGGCCGAGGAGACAGAAATCACAGCGGAGTTTCTCGCAAAAAACTCAGGACACAAGTCGCGCAAGATCGGTGCCAGTGGTTCGATCGTCATTTCCGGACGCTTGAGAAGTTGGGCAAGCGACTGGCCTGCGGCGCTGGACAAATCGAGCGTGTCGATCTGTCCAGCCATGGCTCCCGTCAGCTTCGTGCGCTCCAGCAACTGTTTCATCGCTTCCATCCGTTGCTGCTTGGCCTCGAAATCGGTCCATGCGGCGGCGGAGATCAATCCCACGCGGCGGCCGTGCGGAGTCAGGCGGCGATCGGCATTGTCGATCCGCAGATGCAGGCGAAATTCGGCGCGCGACGTAAACATGCGGTAGGGCTCATTTGTGCCCTTCGAAATCAAGTCGTCAATCAGAATCGCCGTGTAAGCTTCGGTGCGGTCCAGCACGAGCGGCGGCTGGTTCTTCACTTTGAGCGCCGCATTGATTCCGGCCATGATGCCCTGGCAAGCGGCTTCTTCATAGCCCGAGGTTCCGTTGATCTGGCCGGCCAGAAAAAGGTTGGCAATCTTTTTGGTTTCGAGAGTGCGATTCAGTTCGGTGGGATCGATAGAATCGTATTCAATGGCATAGCCGGGACGCATCATCTCAGCCTGGTCGAGTCCGGGGATCGACTTCAGAATTGCCGACTGCACTTCAATCGGCAAGGACGTGCTCATGCCGTTGACATAAATTTCATGCGTGTTCAGTCCCTCGGGCTCGAGAAAAAGCTGGTGCGTCAGCTTGTCGGGGAACTTGACGATCTTGTCTTCAATCGACGGACAATATCGCGGCCCAATGGAATGGATCTGTCCGCTGTACATCGGCGAGCGGTGCACGTTTTCGCGAATGATGCGATGCGTTTCCTCGGTCGTAAAGGCGATATAGCAGGGCACCTGGCTGTCCTGATGCGCGACGCGGCGAGTGCGAAAACTGAATGGAGTCGGATCTTCATCGCCGGGCTGAAGTTCAAACTTCGACCAGTCGATGGTGCGCCCATCGAGACGAGGCGGAGTGCCCGTCTTGAGCCGGCATCCACGCAGCCCGAGTCTCTTAAGAGATTCTCCCAGGAGAACGGCGGCAGGCTCTCCCGAACGACCCGCAGGGTATTGCTGCTCTCCGCAGTGGATGAGGCCGTTGAGAAACGTGCCGGTCGTGATGATCACGGCGCGCGCGGAGACGCGGCGGCCATCGCGGAGAAGGATGCCGGTGATGCGGTCGTTGGTCGCTGGTCGTTGGTCGTTGGGAAGAGCGCAGTCGTTGGTCCTTAGTCGTTGGTCGCTGGCAAAAGCTTCTTCTTCGCTCCGCTCAGAACGATCGTCCCGCCCGGAACCGACGAACGACTGACGACGAGCGACCAACGACTCTGATGGCGGATGGCTGACGGCTGACTGCTCCAAAATCACGTCCGCAACCTCGGCCTGCTTGATCCTCAGATTCGGCTGCGACTCGAGCACTTCCCGCATCTTCAGGCGATAGGCTTGCTTGTCGCACTGGGCCCGGGGAGACCAGACGGCGGGACCGCGCGAAGTGTTGAGCAGGCGAAACTGGATGCCGACAGCATCGGTGATCTCTCCCATGATGCCGCCCAGCGCGTCAACTTCGCGGACGAGATGGCCTTTGGCAATGCCGCCAATCGCGGGATTGCACGACATCTGCGCGATCAGATCGACGTTCAGCGTGTAGAGCGCGGTCTTCAGGCCCATGCGCGCGGAAGCCATCGCGGCTTCGCATCCGGCATGGCCGGCGCCGACCACAACTACGTCGAAATCTTCATTAAACGTCTGCATGCGTCGTGCTCGAAACCCCTGAACCAGGCGGGAAAGCGGCTTGTCTCATTGTAACAAGACCCCAGGGGCCGTCTTGTTGCAGCCCGCACCGCTATAATCTGGGCGTTACCCGAGCGCTTCGTGTTATTAGTTTTGCGCTTCTCCATGAGAAACAGAGTGGGCGCACTAGATTTGTTCTGGAGGTGAGCAGAGTGGCCCGACACATTCCGATTGGCGTGTGCGCCGAAGTGCAGGAAGTTGTGGAGCGCCGGCATACGCTGGCGGCGCATCATCCCGAGTTGCCACCGGTGTATTCGACGCCCGACATGATCCGGCTGATGGAAACCGCCTGTTTCCACGCGCTGCAACCTTTCTGCGACGGAGGAGAGATCACCGTCGGCATCTCCATTCATGTGGAACACCGCGCTGCGAGCAGGGTGGGAATGCGAATTCACGCGCGCGCCGAACTCGAGTCCATTGATGGCCGCTTCTATATCATGCGCGTTACCGCCGACGACGGTACACAGGAAATCGGGCGCGGGACGGTAGGACGCGCAATCGTACACGTGCCAACCTTCATGGCGAAATTCGGATAAGAGGTTGTCCAGCATGGAATTTCAAGCCGAAAAAGCCATTCAGTTCCGCCAGCTTCACCGCGGGACAAGCATTCTGGTGCTGCCCAACGCATGGGATGTTGCCAGCGCCCGCATCTTCGAAGACGCCGGCTTTCCAGCGATTGCTACCACCTCTGCCGGAATCGCTTTTTCGCTGGGATATCCCGATGGCCAGCGCATTTCACGCGAGGAGATGATCGCCCGCATCGGACGCATCGTGCGCGCCGTGAAAGTTCCGGTAAGCGCCGACATCGAAGCCGGATATGGTTCGAGCCCGGACGAGGTCGCGCGAACGACGCGCGAGTTGATCGAAGCGGGCGCCATCGGTATGAACCTGGAGGACGCAAGCGACCGGCGGGACCAGCCGCTGCTCAACCTGCAACTGGCGGTCGCGAAAATCAAAGCGGTGCGCGAGGCGGCCGCGCAACTGCGCGCTCCCATCGTAGTCAACGCGCGCACGGATGTGTTCATGTTGCCGGGCGGAAATCCCGACGCGGACTATGCGGAAGCAGTCCGCCGCCTGGTAGCGTTTCGCGACGCGGGCGCCGATTGCGTGTTCGCTCCTGGCCTGAAGGATGCGGACACGATTGGGCGGCTGGCGAAAGCGGTGGAGTGCCCGCTGAACATTCTGGCCGTGCCCGGAGCGCCATCGATTGCCGAGCTTGGAAAGCTGGGCGTGGCGCGTGTAAGCATCGGGTCGGGTTTCATGCGGGCAACGCTGGGCCTGCTGCAACGTGCCGCTGCTGAGTTGAAGTCCGATGGCACCTGGGGAGTTCTGGCCGATGCCATGCCATACGCGGACGTGAACAGAATGCTGGGAGGATAAGTCCGCTGGCCCGCAAAGCGAACGAGACGGTTTGAAGTCCGATTCGATTATGCGTTGACCAGCCGCATCACGTGCTCGGGATAACGCTCGCCTGCAGCCGCTCCGACCGGGAAAACTTCGTTGAGGCTGCGAATTTCGTCGGCGCTGAGTTCCACGTCAATCGCGCCCACATTTTCTTCCAGATATTTGCGGCGTTTCGTGCCGGGGATGGGCACGATGTCGCCGCCCTGCGCGAGCACCCACGCCAGCGCCAGTTGCGCCGGCTCGCATTTTCGCTCTTTGGCAATCTCTTCGACCTTCTTTACGAGATTCAGATTCTTCTGGAAGTTCCCTCCCTGAAAGCGCGGGCTGGTGCGGCGGTAGTCGTCGGCCGGCAGATCGTCAAAGCTCCTGAACTGGCCCGTCAAAAAGCCGCGTCCCAGCGGACTGTAGGCAACAAACCCAACTCCCAATTCCCGGCAAGTCGGAAGTATTTCCTGTTCGGGATCGCGCGACCAGAGCGAGTACTCGGTTTGCAGCGCGGCAATCGGATGCACATCAACGGCGCGCCGCAGAGTCGGCACGCCGGCCTCCGACAAACCCAGATAGCGCACCTTGCCCTCCTTCACCAGTTCCGCCATGGCGCCTACGGTTTCTTCGATGGGTGTGTCCGGGTCGACGCGATGCTGGTAATAGAGATCGATGTGATCGACGTCGAGCCGCTTGAGGCTTGCCTCGCAGGACTTTTTAACATAGTCGGGTTTGCCGTTGACGCCGCGGAGGTGCGGATTTGCGGGATCGCGGACGATGCCGAATTTTGTCGCCAGCACCACCTGGTCGCGCTTCCCCTTGATGGCGCGGCCGACCAGCTCTTCGTTGGTGTGCGGCCCATAGACATCGGCAGTGTCGAGCAGCGTGATGCCGAGTTCAAGCGCCCGGTGGATGGTCGCAAGGGATTCGGCCTCATCGCGTCCGGAATAAAATTCCGACATGCCCATACAGCCCAAGCCCAGAGCGCTGACTTGCAGGCCAGAATGGCCCAGTTCGAGGGATCTCATGTATGACTCCGTTCAGAAAAAATAGCCACAGGTTGGCGCAACTTAGATGAGCCGGACGCGGCGAACGAAACAATTCACGGAGGTTTTTTCGCAGCGCCGCCAGAGAAAGTTTACACTTTGGATAGTCTGAAGGCATCCTGCGGTTTGAGCCTACCTCGTTGGGCATATGACTATGGCAGACGTTGCACGCTGGCAAGTCGCGGCCTGGTTCGATCGAAAATTTGATTTTTCGTTCCCGGTCGAGTTGTTCCCCGAACTATGCATGCGCTTGCGTGGCACTCCGGCGCGGCTCGAAGAGTTGGTGCGTGGTTGCCCCGCGGAACGCATGGTGCAGGCGCCGCAGGGCAAGTGGTCCGCGCAGGAGCACGCCGGACATTTACTCGATCTCGAAGCCCTTTGGATGGCCCGCGTCGAAGACTACGTTGCCGGCCGCAGCGGGATGACGCCAGCCGACTTGAGCAACGGCGGAACTTTTGCGGCCGCGCACAACACGCGTCCTCTGGAAAAGATCCTGGCGGATTTTCGCAAGGCGCGATTTGAACTGGTCAATCGTGTGGCGACACTGGACCGGGCGTTATTCACTCGCGTGCTGCACCATCCGCGCATGAAAGTGCCCATGCGGCTGGTCGATCATCTGTTTTTTGTGGCCGAACACGATGACCACCATCTGGCAATCATCTGGGGGATGATTCGCCTCCCGTAACAGCCGCAAACTTCGCTCACGCTCAATTTCAGAACGACGATGAAATCGAGCCCGTCGATGCAGCCTCGTCCAACCGCCTGAGTATGGGAAGCAGCTTTAGCCCGGGCGACATGCGATAAAGAGCCCACGCGTGGAATGCGACCGAGAGGTAGTCCTTGAACAATAGCAAGAGCAGTCCATCAATCGCGTAGAGGCCCATGCCAACGTACCACGCCCAGCCTTGCCCTTTGCGTGCGAAGTTCCAGATGAGCACCAGTGCGCCGGCGATGATGCCGTTGATGATGAAATCCAGCGCATAGCCCGCTGAGCCGGCCTGATGAGCCAATTCATCCACAATCTGCGTCAGACCAAGTCCGAATATAAAGTGGAGTGACGTCCCGCTCATGGATAGGACTGAATTCAAAATCGACAATCCGGCAATGACGAGAAACCAGCTCGCGCGGTTTTTGAGGGCCTGCTCGACGCGTAGTTTCTGTTGCGCCGCTAGCGGGTCGGAGTGCGTATCGGGCGGGAGATAGTTAACCGCAGGGTCTGCCATGCAAGCCATCCTTCATAATTGAGTCTGACTTTCCAAGCGCAGGCAATGTAACACAAGTTGGCGGAAATGTAAGTGAGAAATTCTCTGGGAAAAAAGTCGCCTTACTACGGATGCAATCTCACCGGATGGTAATTAGTGGCTTGCAGCCGGTCACCACTTCTCCGATGTCAACCGCGGGAACTCCTGCCGCGATCAATTGTGAGGCAAGCGGCGAAGCGCCCGCCGGAGCCACGGAGATCAGCAATCCACCAGCGGTCTGCGGGTCGTAGAGAAGAGTGCGAATTTCTTCGGGCACGCTGTCGGCGTAGCCCACCAGACATTCGGCAAACTCGCGGTTGGCTTTCAGTCCTCCGGGGATATATCCGGCGCGGATGCATTCGAGAGCCCCCTCGAGAACGGGAACCCCAGTCGAGTCGAGGATCAAGCCAACATTAGACGCCAGGGCCATCTCGCGTGCGTGGCCGATGAGACCGAAGCCGGTCACGTCGGTCAGGGCGTGAACCTCGAAACTGCCGCTCGTCGCTGGTCGTTGCCCTTTCCGGACTCGTTGGTCGTTGGCTGTTCGCTGTTCACCATGAGCTGTCGGGTAGGGCTGCCCGGATTCCAACGAGGCCCCGCGAACGACCGACGACGAACGACCAGCGACATCTTCGCCGACGATCACTTCGGCGGCGGCTTTGTTCAGAGTTGTCATCGACTTTACGGCGGCGTCAATCCAGCTTTGCTTCGCGGTGCCCTTCTTGATCGCGGTTGAAATCACGCCCGTGCCCAGCGATTTCGTAAACAAAAGGCGGTCGCCGGGTTGCGCGCCCCGATTGGCGAGCACGCGCTGTGGATGAACCATCCCCGTCACCGCGTATCCAAACTTAGTTTCTTCGTCGCGGATGCTGTGGCCTCCGACCACCGTGCATCCGGCTTCGATCATCTTCGACAGCCCGCCAGCCAGTATGCGCTCAAGAATTTCGATGTCCGCCTTATCCGGGAAGCAGACCAGAGCCAGTGAAGTCAGCGGCCTTCCGCCCATCGCATAAACGTCGCTGAGCGCATTGGTCGCCGCGATCTGGCCGAAAGTGTACGGATCGTCAACGATGGGAGTGAAGAAATCAACGGTCTGCACGAGCGCCGTCTCCGGCGTGAGTTGATACACTCCGGCGTCGTCGGCGTGATCGAAGCCGACCAGAACGTTCGGGTCATGTTGCCGGGCTAATTTCCCAAGCACCGTGTCCAGCACCGCCGGACTCAGCTTGGAAGCTCAACCCGCAGCCTTCACCGACTCCGTGAGCCGAAACGGTTTTGCATCAGGCACGAGGCCATTGTAGCGGAGGCCGGGATCGCGGGGTAAAGTCAGAAGTCAAAATGATGAAGTAAGAGCCCTCCGGGCGTGCATGTTCTGCAGGCGCGATGGGATTTTCACTTCTTCAATTTGACTTCTGCCTTCTGACTTTCACTTGGTGTTGACCTGAGTCACCCGCATGTCCGGATAGGCGTGGTTCCACTGGTTGGAAATATTCTCGAAGGTCAGGCGGAAGGGCTTGCTCTGGCCGGGGAGAAGCGGCGACATATTAAGGTCAACGGCCTCATCATACGGTCCGCCCGTATGCAGAACGTGGATGGGCAATTCCTCGCGCTGGGCGGTCTGTCCCATATCGTCTTTGAATGTGACCTGCACCATGGCGTGAATAACCGTCTGGTTGCCGGTGTTGGTGATGACGCCGTCGAGATAACTCACGGTCGCGCCCGCGAAATTCTGCGCCGCACTGGCTCTCAGATCCGAAAACTTCAGATTGGCTGCGTAGGGCGACGGTTCGGCAGGTGGCTTCTGTTCGGAGCGCAGAATCAGAACGAGAATTCCGACCACCACGGCAACGATGACGATCCCGATCAGGACGGGGCGCAGGCTGGACTCTGTCGGTTCGGTGGTGGGATTCGCGTTCTGCTGCAGCAGGCCGCCCATGGCGCGATTGTACTACTGGATCGGCTCTCGGCTTTAGGCCGGGTCTTCCCTTCCTGCAAGCGGGACCAAGATTAAGCTTGAAACCTAAACGCCCAGAGCCTAAGGCCTGACGCCTAAAGCCCGGGATCGCTCAGCTCTCATAATGCAGCAGCGAAAACACGTCATACTTCGCCAGCTTTTCCCGGCCCTTCAGAAAATCAAGTTCCACGACGAACGCCAGTCCGGCTATCTGCGCGCCCAGCCCAGTGGCCAGTTCCGCTGTCGCTACAGCGGTCCCTCCGGTGGCGAGCAGGTCGTCCACGATCAGAACGCGCTCCCCATTCTGAATCGCATCCTTATGGATCTCCAGCGCGTTACTGCCATATTC
>JBEKOW010000071.1:0-16361 GCA_049521375.1 Terriglobales bacterium | reverse complement strand
TGGGGATCTCACGCTCGATTACGTATTTTGGCATCGGTCGCTCCTGCGAATATATCTTCTAACGCGCACAAGATTCTAGCATCATCGAAGGTCGAGGCAGAATCCAGACGTAGTAGGGCTCAAGTCTCAGCGCAGGCTGAGACCCTATTTGGTAGAAGAATGAGTTTCTGTGACGTTGACGGATTTCTCTGCGTCCGCGAACGAAAATGCGATCGACACATTGGGGTGCTCTTTTCTGGCAACCTCCACGTAGGGATAGATGAAATAGTTCAGCGGCGGGGCGTCCTGCGGGGGCGTCAGTTTCAAGTCGCGGCCCTGCGTGAACTGGACGCGATTTACGTCATGCGCGCCAAAAAAGTAATCGCGCTTTTCCTGGTGCTTCCACGCCTCGGAGATGTCGACGGGAATCCAGCCGATGGAGTCGATGTAGAACTCGGCCCAGCAGTGATAGCCGGGAATCTCGGCCGAAGATTTGTCGGCGGGCAGCGGAAAGCCAATCTGGAAGCGCGCCGGAATTCTCTGCGAGCGCGCCATCGAAATAAAAACCGAGTGGAAGTCGGTGCAGTTGCCGTGCCTGGAATCGCAGGCCCAGAGCGTGTCGCCGTGTCCCCAGCCGGTGCCGCTTTTGTCGTAGCGCATGGTGCGGAAGACGTATTCGTAAATATCCCTGGCCTTTTCGAGTTGAGTAGTCGCGCCCCTGGTTTGCTCGGCGGCCAGCTCGGCGGGGACGCCTGTGACGGGGACCAGCTTGTCGGACTCAAGAAAGTGCGCGAGTTCGAGTTTTGGAGCGGGCTTTGTTTTTGCCAACGAGGAGCGGGCGGCTTCGCCGACCGGCTTTCCATCCACAAGGACGACGTGCTCGCGGCGTACGACGTCATAGTCGACGGAAAATTTGTAATCCTCTTTGCCGGCCTTGGCAGCTTCGGCATAGAGAACCTCATTGCCGTATTCGGACTGGCGCACTTGCTTCATGGGCAGGTCGCCAGACTTGGCGGTGACTCTCACGTCCTGAAAAGCGTCGGAATGCGCGAGCGGAATCCAAACGCGGACACGTTCTCCCGGGGCCACGTTCTTCACGGTGAAGGCGTAATGGAAGGCGAAGTGGCGAACAGCTTTCTCAGGGGCAGAGTCCCCAAGTGCGGTGCGGGCGGCGAATTCGAGCGTAAACAACATCAGCGACAAGACGAAGAGCGAGCGACGCGGCATGACGGCATCCTTTCAGTATGGATTCGCTGGGAGTGCAGGAAACGGCCGACGGACGTTTTAGGAGCGACTACAGTCAGGTAAAACCGCGGCCGGAGAGGCGGGGAACGGGTCGCATGGTTCTGGCAGTTTGCCTCTGCGCCGGAGCGCTTGTCAAATCGAATGTCCAGTCGAGGACAGGTGTAACTGCCGGGCGATTGCCGACTCTACTTATCCTCGCAAGCTTGCGGACGCACGCATAGCCCTTTATCCTTCTCGCGTATGCCCAGCACTCTGGTGGAATGCGTTCCGAACTTTTCCGAAGGCCGCGACAAGGCCAAAGTTGACGCCATTATCGATGCGATGAAGATGCCCGGTGTTTTTCTGCTCGATCGCGAGATGGACTCCGACCACAACCGATGCGTGATCACGCTGGTTGGCGAGCGCGAAGCAATTCAGGAAGCTGCGATTCGCGGGGTAGGGAAAGCCTCCGAGTTGATCGATCTGACCAAGCACCAGGGAGCGCATCCGCGCATGGGCGCGTCTGATGTGGTGCCGTTTATTCCGATCGATGGCGTCACGATTGAAGACTGCGTGGCCATGGCCCGTCATGTGGGCGCGGAAATCTGGAAGCGCTTCGAGATCCCGGTTTATCTGTACGAAGCGGCGGCGGCTACGCCCGAGCGCCAGAATCTGGAGAACATTCGCCGCGGGCAGTTTGAAGGCATCCGCGCCGACATCGCGACCAATCCTGCGCGCAAGCCCGATTTTGGCGAGGCGCGCGTGCACCCCACGGCGGGAGCGACCGTGGTGGGTGCGCGCAAATTCCTCGTCGCCTACAACGTCTTTCTCAATACTCCGGATGTCGACATCGCGAAAAAGATCGCCAAGGCCGTGCGCTTCTCGAGCGGCGGGCTGCGCTTTGTGAAAGGTGCGGGATTTCTGGTGCGAGGCATGGCACAGGTTTCCATGAACCTGACGGATTTCGAGCAAACTCCGGTGCACCGTGCGTTTGAGGCCGTCAAACGCGAAGCGGCGCGCTACGGCGTAGTGCCGGTTTCGAGTGAAATTGTCGGCCTGATTCCGAAGAAGGCTCTGGAGCAGGCTGCGGAATGGTTTTTGCAGGTGGAAAATTTCGATTCCTCGCTGATTCTGGAGAACCGGCTGGCCGCTGTGATGGGCGGCAAAATGGCCGTAGGGGGCCTTCGCGCGGGAGTCGAGCCGTTCATCGAGCAATTGGCAGCGCCGACGGCGACTCCGGGAGGCGGCAGCGCCGCGGCCGCCAGCGGCGCGATGGCAGCGGGCCTGGCGAACATGGTGGCAGCGATGTCGCGCGGCAAGAAGGCCTACGTCCAGCATGAGGCGGGGCTGAGCGAGGCGATTGCGCGACTGGGGCAGCTGCGCGAAGAGCTGAAAGCGGCGATCGACGCCGACACCGAGTCCTACAACCTCGTCATGAAAGCCTACAAAGCAGCGAAAGAATCATCCGATGGGGATGCCGGAATCGCCGCCGCACTGAAGCAAGCGACGAACATCCCCTTGGGAGTGGCCGAGCGCGCCGCCGAAGTGGCGCGGATCGCAGAAAAGCTGGGCCCAATTACAAGTCCCAATATGAAGTCGGATCTGACGACGGCAGTGGCCTTGGCCGGGGCAGCCCTAACCGGCGCGCTGGCGAATGTGGAGATTAACCTGGAATCGCTGAAGGACGAGAAGTTTGTGTCCGAGACACGCGGGAAGGCCAACACGCTGAGAATATAGAGGCGGAAATATAGGGACCGCGAGTTCGCGTGCAAGAGAGTCTCTGGCCTGCGTTCTATCGGATTGCGGAGGGATGCACTTTGGTACCCGTTCGGCGACGAAATCCGGACTGAACCGGACTAGAATAGAAACCATCCACCGTAATATGGGTTTCGTTGCATCTAAGCAGGAAGGTTCCCATTTGTTGAGGAGTGTTATGAAGAAATTGTGTATCGCGGTTCTGCTTCTTTGGGCGACGGCTGGCTGGGCCATGCCGATTGCGTCGTCAGCTCGCTCCATGGTTCCGGCTGAAGTTCAGCAACTGATTGGCGTGGACTACCGCGCTCTCAAGGATTCTCCGACCGCGCAGCAACTCAAAGAACAAGTCCTGCCGGCGGACCTGAAAAGCTTCGAAGCGTCGCTCAAGGGTATCGGGATTGATTCCGAGCACGATCTTGACCAGCTTAATTTCGTTTCTTTTCGTACGCCCAAAGTCGGCATCCAGGTGGTGTGCGTCGCGCAAGGATCATTTTCGGCGAAGGCTGTGCTGAAGAAGCTGAAGCTGAAGAAAATTTCCTCGGTCAAGTACGGCACCACCAACGTGTATCCCATGGACAGCGGTTTCGTGATGACGTTCCTCGACGACAACACGCTGGCTTTTGGCACGGAAGCGGCCCTGCATAGCGCCCTCGATGCGCGCGATGGCAAGCGATTGTCACTCGATTCGAATCCCCAGATGGCCGAACAGATGGCGTCCGTGGACGGCTCTCCGGTGTGGAGCATTCTCGACCAGGAGGGAACGCAGGCCATGATGCACTCGGCACTCGGCGATGCCGCGAAAGTGGCCGACTACGACAGTATCAAGAAGCGGATTCTCGCTTCGCGCTACACCATGAGTTTTCAGAGCGGAGTGAATTTTGACCTGAGCGTTCTGACGTCCGATTCGATGACGGCGGGCACGCTCTCCTCGCTGGTAAAGGCGGGGATTCTCTACAAGAAACTGAACGCGACGCCATCGGAAAAAACGGCGCTCGACGCCACCACGGTCGATTCGGATAGTTCGACGTTGCTGTTGCACTTCAAGACCGACGACCAGAAGTTCCAGGCGCTGATGAAGTCGCCACTGTTCGCTGCGGTTTCGCACTAGCGTCGATCGCTATTCATCGTTCGCTGTTTGCAAGACCGGTTAATTCGATTCGAAGAAGTCCCGGAGGCTGGCTCCGGGACTTTTGTTTTGAAGTGGCTTAGGTAATCTCGGTGCAGCCCCCTGGGATTGCTGGCCGGCCGCCGGTGCTACCTTCAAACGGACTTGCCTTTGCTGCGCGCGCGCTTTCCGCTGGCCCAGCCTGCTTTCGTGATCTGGCGAGCGCGGCCAAGCGCGAGCGCATCCTCGGGCACGTCTTCGGTAATGCAACTGGCGGCGGCAACATAAGAACCGCGGCCAATTTTTACGGGAGCCACCAGCGTCGAATCGCTGCCCACGAAGACCCCATCTTCGATGATCGTCTTGTGCTTGTGAACTCCATCATAGTTGCAGGTAATGGTGCCGGCGCCGATATTGACCCCGTCACCGATTTCGGCGTCGCCCAGGTAAGTAAGATGATTGGCTTTCGACCCCTTGCCGAGTTTGACCTTTTTCGTTTCGACAAAATTGCCGACGTGAGCGCCCTCGCCAATCTCGCTGCCGGGGCGCAGACGCGAATAAGGGCCGACGATTGCTCCGCGGCTCACGTGAGCTTCGTCGAGGACGGTCAACGCATTGATGGTCACGTTGTCGCCAATTTCAG
Organism: Terriglobales bacterium; assembly: GCA_049521375.1. Lineage (GTDB taxonomy): Bacteria > Acidobacteriota > Terriglobia > Terriglobales > Acidobacteriaceae > Acidiflorens. Next base: position 11,655 of record JBEKOW010000071.1, on the reverse strand, counting down.
AGTCCTTGACTACGCTGTAGGAACGAACGCGGCAATCGCCGCCGATTCTTGTCTTTCCTAACAACTGCACAAACGGCTCAATCACCGTATCCGGGCCGATTTGCACATCGCTGTCGATCACGCAGGTTTGCGGGTAATAAATGGTCACGCCCTCGGCCATGAGCTGCCGGCACTTTGCCATGCGCAGTCGAGCATCCAGGTCGACGATTTCGGCGCGCGTGTTGCTTCCGAGAACCTCCGCGGCGTCTGCGGTCTTTATGGCTACCACTCGCAGGCGCGCGCGATTGAAAACTGCCGCCATATCGGTCAGGTAATACTCCGCGTGGGGATTGTCGGTGGATAGCTTTCCGATGTGCTCGTAGAGCGCAGGTACGGAGAAGACGTAAAATCCCGAGTTGATTTCGCGAATTTTCTTTTGCGCAGGATTGGCGGCCTTTTCCTCGACGATCTCGCGAACCTCGGCGCTGCGGGCGCCCTTGCGCAATACTCGCCCGTAGCCAGCAGGGTTATCGAGATCGGCGGTAAGGAGCGTCATGGTCGCTTTTTGCGCGGCGTGAAAGGCGCTCAGACGGTGAACGGTTTCGGCGGTGATGAGGGGAGCGTCGCCGGAAAGAACAATCACCTGGCCGTAGGCAGAAAGCGCTTCGCGGGCGGCCATAAGCGCGTGCCCCGTTCCCCGCTGTTCGGCCTGCAACACAAAATTGACGCCGGTATCGCGAACCGCCTCGCGGACTCGCTCCGCCTCGTGTCCAATGATGACGAAAATGTCGGCTGCGGTTACCACCTGGGTCGCGGTCGCGATCACATGTTGAAGGATGGGTTTCCCCGCGATTTCATGCAGTACCTTGGGGTATTTGGATTTTAGCCGCGTGCCCTTACCGGCCGCCATGATAGCGACCGCTACGCGGGATGAGGGTGCGGCGAATGATTGCGAGTTCCTGACAGACGCTTTGGGCATGCTTAGCCAATATAGCGCGAACTGTGCGGTAGTCACGTGACGGAAGTAAGCGAGTTTCGGGGGACGGCGCCCTCGGCGAACCTACATGGAAGCGGCGTGACGATCCGGCGCTTGCGACATCAGGACCATGAGATCCTGGGCCACGCGTTCAGTGGCATGGCGCGCGACCTCGCCTTCATCGAGATACTCTCCGAGGATAGGGCAGACGCCGAGGGATTCGATGGCCTCAAGGTCGACCACAATTTGCGACGCTCCTTCGAGCGCGTACTTGGCCTTCAGGTCGGGCGAAGCGGGCTTCCGGTTGAGGATGGCATAGTCGAACAGTTGGGCGTGGGCGTGGCGGTTCAGGGCGCGAATATGATCCGCAGCGGTTAATCCAAGACTTTCATTTGCCTGGGTCATCAGGTTGCAAACATAAACTTTAACTGCAGGAGAATCGAGGATCGCCTCGACGATTCCCCGCACCAGCAGGTTGGGGATGAGGCTGGTGAACAGTGAGCCGGGACCGATAGTGATGAGGTCCGCAGTCGCGATGGCCTCGAGCGTCTGGGGAAGAGGCTGAACGTCGGGAGGGACCAGAAAAAGCTCCCGAATCTTGCCCTTGCTCGCCGTGATACGGGTCTCGCCGCGCACCCTGGTGCCGTCTTCGAACTCAGCTTCCAACTCCACCGACGAGGTAGTGGCGGGATAGATGCGCCCGCGTGTGAGCAGGATTTCCGAGGAGAGACGAACTGCCTCGGCGAAGTCCCCGGTGATGGAGGTGAGCGCGGCGAGAAAAAGATTGCCGAAGCTGTGGCCCTCCAGACCCGAGCCCTTCTGAAATCGATGCTGGAAGAGCCGGGAGAGCAAAGCCTCGTCTTCGGAGAGGGCGACGATGCAGTTGCGGATGTCGCCGGGCGGGAGCATGTTGAGTTCTTTGCGCAGACGTCCGCTCGACCCCCCATCATCGCTGACGGTCACGACGCCACAGAGTTCGGAGATGGTGGCTTGGCCGGAAGCGGCCAGCGCGGGCGTTAAAACATGGCGCTTGAGGCCCTTAAGAAGCGTAGAGAGGCCGGTACCGCCTCCGATCGCAACGACGCGCAGATCGAGCGCGGTCTGGCCTTCGGTCGGTGCCTGGTTGCGCTTTAGGGGAACCATAACGCCTCAATCAGGGAGTTAGTAGGCGCTGGTCTCTTCCTTTTCAGATTCCGTCTCGTCTACACCTGGGTCCGGATAGAGCAGTTCGGTAAAGCGCGGATCCTCAGCCAGGTTTTGAAAGTCGCCATCATTGCGGGCCTGAAAGCGCAGCGCCGGGCTGACCTGCACGGCTTCACTCAGGGTTCTGAGCGATTCCTCCGCGTGACCGGTCAGGCAATACAGGGCTGCCGTGCCATAGAGGACGTAGTCTGACTTGGGCTGCTGCTTCAGGAGCTTGTCGAGGTGTTCGCCTGCCGTGACGTAGTCACCGGTATTCATGAGCGACATCGCGTAATCGAAGTGTTCCTCGGGCGTTTTGAAATGCAGAGCTGCTTTTTCCGCATGCAGTTCGCAAGTCGCGAGGTGGACCTGCGCGCGATCCACGATGGCCTTGTCCGGACAAGTCAGTGCCTTCTGGAGATGGTTCTTGGCCTTGTCGAACTTGTGCTCCTGCAGGGCGCGCAGACCAGCCTCATAGTTCTGCAGCGCCTGGGTCAGCCGCGGATCCTCGGCGGCTTGCTTCTTGGGGGTTAACTTCGGTGCCATCTAAATGCCTCACTTTGGATCGAATTAGAAGAGTTCGTACCGCAAGTACATGCACAATACATCGTGCCTGGCGATGCTTATTCCATGGCAGCGGCTTTATCCAGATCGATGGTTTTCCAGCCGCCAGCGATGATTCCTTCCCGAATCTGGCGCGGGCTCTTGCCCTGCTTGTTCATGGAATACGTGTAGTAAAGCTCCTTCAGGCAGGTGCTGCATACCGCGCCGTGCGTGCCCGAAAAGCAGCTATGGAGACTGGTGTGTCCCATGCCGTGGTCACAATAGCAGTAGCAGGGCTGCTGGTAAATCACCCTCGGAATTTTGGCGGCGAGTTCATAGGCATGAGTCTGATAAGGGTGGCGCGCGATCCCCTGCACCTGATCCTCAGTCAGGATCGGCGGCAGCATTTCGCCCTTGGCCGGAGCCGAGTTGAAATGAGGCACTCCCTGGTCAGACTCCGATTCGAGCCAGGGCGCCGACACTACCGCAACCATGATAAATAGCACCGCCGAAGCAGCAACCCGTGTGCGCATGCAAGAAACCCTCAACTCTATTCTAACTTAAGCGGGCAGTTTGGCGCGTACTGGGGGGCGCGCGGCGCGGCGCCTACTACACGGGACACGCAGACCACCGAGGCTTCCAGAGCATTCCTCCGCGTTACTCCATGTCCCCGTAGTTAAAAGCCCTTACCCGCCCAGCTTCTCAAAGAACAGGCAGATCGTCTCAATTCCCCGGTGGAAGTTCGGGATATGAAACTTCTCATTGGGGGCATGCAGGTTGTCGTCCGGCAAGCCGAATCCCATCATGACCGACGGAATCTTCAACACATCCTGAAAATCCGTAACGATCGGGATCGAACCACCCGAGCGGATGAATACCGTATCTTTCTTGAAGGTGTCGTGCAAGGATTCGGTGGCTGCCTTGATAAAGCGGTTGTCGGTCCCAACCACGCATGCCGGACCTTTGCTGTGCACCTTGATCTTGGTTTCAATGCCCTTCGGCGTGAGCTTCTTCACATATGCCGTATAGCGCTTGAGAATGTCGTCCGGATCCTGGTTCGGCACCAGTCGCATGGAAACCTTGGCCGATCCCTTGGCCGGGATCACGGTCTTGGCGCCAGCGGCGGTAAAACCTCCGGGCATGCCGTGAACTTCCAGCGTCGGCCGTGCCCAGGTGCGGTAAAGCACGGAGTAACCCGGTTCGCCAGTTAGGATTTTCGATCCGACTTCAGTCTTTCTGTAGTGCTCCTCGTTAAATGGCAGGCGTTTCCACGCTTTCAACTCGTCCTTGCTGGGCGCTTTGACCTTGCTGTAGAAGCCGGGGATCAGCACCTTGCCCTTGGCGTCTTTCAGTTTGCTGATGATCTCAATCAGCGCGAAGAACGGGTTGGGTGCCGCGCCGCCGTACATGCCGGAGTGCAGGTCCGTCTTCGCGCCGTAAGCTTCGATCTCTGTATAGACCAGTCCGCGCAGGCCGACGCACAGCGTCGGAAGATTGGGCGCGAACAACTCGGTATCGCAGACCAGGGCGAAGTCGGCTTTCAGCCTAGCCTTTTGCTTGCGGACATAATCGGCAATCGCCTCGCCGCCTACTTCCTCTTCGCCTTCGAAAATCACCTTGACGTTGATGGGCAGTTTGCCATCATGCGCCCGAAAGAGCGATTCGAGCGCCTTAACTTCCATCCAGAGCTGGCCTTTGTCGTCGACCGCGCCGCGCGCATAAATATTGTTGTTGCGCTCGGTCGGTTCGAACGGAGGCGTGTGCCACTCATCGATCGGGTCGGGCGGCTGCACATCATAATGCGCATACATGAGAACGGTGGGCTTGCCGGGAGCGTGCAGCCAGTCGGCATATAAGAGAGGATGACCCTGCGTAGGAATGATCTCGACATTGTTCATGCCGATGCGTTTCAGCTCGGAAGCGACAAACTCCGCAGCCTTCTGAACATCGCTTTTGTGTTCCTCAAGCGTGCTGATGCTGGGAATGCGGAGCAGGTTCTTCAGTTCATCGACAAACCGGGGTTGATTGGAACGGGCAAATTCTACTGCGGCGGAAGCCATAGGTTGCCTTTCTGGCGCTGCGTGGATTGTTGGTGATTAATAGATAAGCGCCGAAAACGTTTCAGTATATACCTTGAGCGGCGCGCCCGCGCCCGCAGCGGCGTGGAACCTTGCACCGCCGAGACGCCGAGAAAAAACCTGTTGAAGTACGCCCCCAAAGTCCTTATCAGTGCACTCCGCGTCCCGGCGGTAGTCTATGGCCGCTCAAGCGGCCAGCAGCGCCTTCAGGGAATTCAGCAGTTTGTCGGCTCCCGCCGATTTCGATACTACATCCCGGATGCCGGCGGCTTTTGCTTCCGCGGAAAGTCCCGCGCACTCCTGCATCGTAAACAACACCGTGATCGTAGCCGGTGCGATCAAGGCGATCTGCCGCGCGGCTTCGAGGCCATCCATGACCGGCATCGCGAGATCGAGGATGACGATATCCGGGACCAGATCCTTTACCTTTCCGACCGCGATCAGCCCATTTTCTGCTTCGCCGCATACTTCCCAGTCACTGTCATACTCCAGGTACAAGCGCAGCAACCTCCGTAACAGAGGACTGTCGTCCACAATAAGGATTTTCGTCATTCGCTCTCCCGCGAGATTGACTTTAGGAGGCGGCGGACCGTTCGGTTGGGCGGAGAGTCGCGAGTCCAGAGTGGATCTCAGACTGATCCTAGTCGTGCTGTGAGCAGGATCAATCGGGTATCAACTGTACGCTGGCGTACCTATAGCTGTCACCGATGGGGCTGTCTTATTTGGCGTCGGCGAATAAAAGGAGTAAGCTTGAACTGTCTCTTCTAGCAAAATTCCGCCGCGCCCAGGTGGGTGACGGTTCCTTGCGAAAAACTGACAGCGTCTTACGCTGAAAGAAGGAGCCGCCACGCTGAAAAAGATAGGTTCGAACTCCGTCTCCCACTCCAGAACATCCACGACAACCAGAACCGACGAAGATGGAAGGCCCATCAGTAACAAGATACTGCTGCGAATTCCGCACGAGGAATTCGCTCGACTTCTTCCGAAACTGGAGTTAGTCCGCCTTAAGCTTCACCAGGTTATTTATGAAGCCGGAGAAACCATCAAGTCGTGCTACTTTCTCAACACCGGAATGATCTCCATCCTCGCCGTTCAACCGGACGGAAAAAGTGTCGAGGTCGGCCTTATTGGCAATGAGGGCTTTACAGGATTGCCCATCCTTGTGGGATACCGCACGAGTCCGACCCGGCTGATCACGCAGGGGGATGGCGTAGCCTACCGCTGCGATGCCGAAACGCTCCGGCAACTTGTTGCTGAGTTGCCCGGATTGGCGCAGCAGTTACACCGCTTCGGTCAGCGCCTTGCCATGCAGACCACGCAAATCGCCGCCTGCAATCGCCTGCATGAAGTGGAACACCGCTTGGCCCGCTGGGTATTAATGACCCATGATCGGATTGGCACCGAGGATCTACCCCTGACCCAGGAGTTCATGGCCCAGATGCTGGGATCGCGCCGCGCCAGTGTGACGATCGCTGCCGGCATCCTGCAAAAGAAGAAGCTGATTTCCTACACGCGTGGAAGCGTCAAAATCCTGAACCGGCGAAAGCTCGAGGAAGCTGCCTGCGCATGCTACGGGATCGTTCAACGCCAGTTGCGCGAGTGGGGAGAAGAGAGCGTTTAGCTTTATGTACGGCAACGTACCCAAGTCTGTCATTGGTAGGACAGACAGGCCCAGGACTCTTCGCCATACTGGGCCCGCCTGTTTCGTCCGCGATATTCCTCGGAAAATTCATGAACGTCATTGGCATGCCGCAGCGTTCGGATTGGAAGGAGCTCTACCGGCTTGCCCTCATGGAGACCGACCCTGACATTCTCCGCCGGAAAATTGCCGGTGCTCACCATGCCATCCTGGACCGCATCGAAGCGACCTCCCGCACCTCGGGCGGCGGTGCGGAACCGAACGAACAACAACTGCTGCATGACGCGCTCAATGGTTTGTGCATACTTCAGCAGGAGTTGGAAAACCCTGATCGTAAACCGGGCAAGACGGGCAAAGGTCCCAAAATTCGTTTCGGCTGAACCCCACAGCACAGGCATCTCGTCGTTGGAATCGTGGACGCCTCGTGCAACATCTCTCAATTTCCGAATCTGTCCGGCGCAAAGGCATTGAGGTTAACCGTTGGGTTCTCCCCCGCAATCACCTGCCCCATAACCCGCGCGGTGATCGGAGCCAGGAGAATTCCGTCTCTAAAATGCCCGTTGGCGATGAAGTAGCCCGGCGTTCGAGTCGCGCCCAGAATCGGCAAACCATCCGGTGTTCCCGGTCGCAGTCCGGCCCAGTCCTCCAGAAAGCGCGCGTCGGCGAGTTGTGGAACCAGATCCAGGGCGGACTGTCGTAACTTCTGAATGGTCTCGGGAACGGTCCGTTTGTCGAACCCAGCCTCCTCCTGCGTCGCCCCGACCAGCATCCGCCCATCGCTGCGAGGTATCAGGTAAACATCGGGAGTGCGAATGACGTGCCGAACAAGTTCTTTGCGTGGCATGGCGACACATAGCATTTGTCCCTTGACGGGCCGGGTAGGCAGTTCATAAGGCGCGATCTGCCCCGCCCATGCCCCGGCGCAGTTCACGATGATGCCGGCGGCAAATTGAGTCTTGCTGGTGCGCACTCCCGCTGCTTTTCCGCTCGCCAGCTCAACCGACAGCACAGGGTTGCCGGAGGAAAAATCAATCCCCCGGTGTTTGGCGGCAGCGATGGCAGCGGCGGTTAAATGCCGGGGATCGACGCTGCGCTCCTGCAAAAAGTGCGCAGTGAAACGCTGCGTCGAAACGGTCGAAAAAGCCGGTTCTAACTCCGTAAGAGGCGCAGGCAGAGGATAAGCCGGGGTAGTGGTGCGCCCCTCTGCGACGCCGAGGCTCGTCTCGGCATCGATGAACAGAAGCGTCCCATTGTCCCGCAAGTCGATCTTCATCCGCGACTCATCTGCCAGTTCGCGCACAAACTCGGGATACATCCGGGCACTCAGAGCCGCAAGATGGGCAAGCGCGGCCGGCATATCCAAAGGAAAGTCGGCCAGCATGCCGCCTGCGGCCCACGAAGCCTCGCGCCCGGGCTCGCCCTTTTCGACGATCAGCACACGCAGCCCGCGCTTGTTGAGCTCAATGGCAAGCGAGAGCCCGATGATCCCCGCTCCGATAACGATGGCGTCCCAACTCTTCACGGCACCATTCTAGCCGCATCTCCCTTGGTCAAGAATCCCGAACGCAATTGACAGCAGGCCGCATCTCACAAACAATAGGCGTACAGAAAATCCACTGGAGACCAAGACCAATGCCCGAACCAAGCGAACAGCCGAACGTCTACCAACCCGAAGCGGGAAGCAACGCGGGGAAATGGGTCGCCATTATCGTGGCCATCCTGTTTGCAGGCGCGACGATCTTTTTCGGCTATGACATGCACAGCAAGATCACGCAACTCAGCGACGATCAGGCCGCCAGCCAGAAAAAGATCGCCGACCTGACCAAGCGCATGCAGTCGGCCGAGTCAGATGCGGAGACGCTCGGCGAGAAACTCGGCATGACCAAGAAAGAGTTGGCCGCCCGTGCCGAAGAATTGCAGCGTCAACAACAAGCCGCGTCGGCGCGTATCGCAGCCCAGGCGGAACAGGAAAAGAAAGACGTCAGCGCCGTCGCCGGCGAAGTCGGGACCGTCAAGACCGACGTTGGTGGCGTGAAGACCGATGTCGCCGCCACCAAGGCGTCGCTCGAATCGACCATCGCAAAACTGCAGACCACGATTGGCGATCTCGGACAGCAGAGCGGCTTGATTGCCAACACGCGCAGCGATCTCGAGGCCCTGAAGCATAAGGGCGACCGTCAATACTATGAATTTACTCTGGAGAAGGGGGCAAAAGCGCAGGCCATCTCGACCGTTAAGCTCCAGCTAAAGAAGACTGATCCCAAGCGGGGTAAGTATTCGCTCGACGTAACTGCGGACGACAAAACGATCGAAAAGAAAGACAAGAACCAGAACGAGCCAGTCCAGTTTTATACCGGACGCGACCACATGCTCTACGAGCTGGTGGTCTGGACAGTCGACAAAAAGAAGATCACCGGTTACCTGAGCACGCCGAAGAACGCGCCCGTGCCGATCACGGCCACGCCGCAGTAGCGATGCGAGGTCCGAGGTGAGAGGTCAGATTGAAGATGAGGTGAAATCATGGGATCGCCGTCCGCCGTTTGGGCCAAGGTTCAATCTGACTTCTGCAATCTGACCTCTGACTTCTGACTTCATATGCTTCCTCCCAACCTCCATACGCTTGTCGAGATCGCGCTCCGCACTGGAGTGATTTACCTGCTGGTGCTGGTCGGAATTCGCATCAGCGGCAAGAGAGAAGTCGGCCAGATGACGCCGTTCGACCTCGTGCTGCTTCTGCTGATTTCAAACTCCGTGCAGAACGCGATGACCGGTCCCGACACTTCTCTGGCCGGGGGCGCAGTTGCTGCCACTACGCTGCTGATTATGAACTATGTCGTAGCCGAACTCTCCGGAGGCAACCGGCGCTTCCGCAAATTCGTCCAGGGACAGCCCAGCCTGCTCGTCCACGACGGCCAGGTTATCGAGGCGCACATGGCCAAAGAGCACGTCAGCATGGATGAACTGGAGCGTTCCCTCCGCGAGCACGGCGTAGCGACTTACAAAGAGGCCGCGCTTGCCGTGCTGGAAGTGGATGGATCAATCAGCGTCCTGAAATACGATGACATCGAGCCGACCGCTTCGACGCACCTGAACCGTCGCCGCTTCCTCAAGAAAAATTGACCGGGCGCGACCGGTTGAATCCCGCGGGGCAGGAACGCGGCCGCATTCCCGCCCCGTCGACTGAATCAGTGGGCAAGAGGCGGTAGACCCGCATCCACTTTAAACACCGTGCCGAGCGGGACCTGGCTAGGAGCGGAACCTCCCAGTTGGGCTATCCCGTAGAACGCGCCGTCGCTGCCCTGGATCATGCCCGATGGACCGCATCCTGTCGTCGCGCAGTCAAGAGAAGCGGCGGCAATCTTCGAGCCCTGCAAGCTGACTGCAAAGATCTCACCGGGCCGGGTGGGCGCTGGCCCTCCGTCTTGAGAGAGCACCCACAGATTGCCGTCGGATGCCTGCAGTATTTGGTTGACGCCGAATCCATCCTCGCCCTCAAGGCTATAGATAGTGCTGAGCGCTCCGGCAGGCGTTAAACGGAAGATAGTGGACGCAACCGAGCCGTAGAGGTTGCCATCGGAAGCCTGCACCAGCGCCGCGCTGGGAAACTCCGCGGTGGCAAACGTATAGAGAATGCTGTACGCGCCGGTCGGCGTCATCTTAAACACGATGCCCTGCTGGTCGCACTCCGTCTCGGAACCCAGCGCGCCAGTGCCGTAGAAATTTCCGTCCTTGCCTTGGATCAGGTTGGCCGCTGCGCCCTGCGTGGCCGGATTAAGGGCAAGCACTACGCTGTAGGTTCCGGTTGGCGTCATGCGGAAGATGGCCGCGCCGCTGGTCTGCACTCCATAAAAGTTTCCATCCTGGCCGAGGATCATCGGCCCTGATATATCGTCGCAGGCGCCTGTACAGAAATTATGCAGAACCTGAAATGCGCCGCTAGGCAGGGACTTGTACATCACACCGCGATTCGTGCTGCCGCCATACTGAGTGAAGCCATAGAGATTGTGATCGGCACCCTCGGCAAAGCCGATCACCGGACTTCTCCCGTTCGCAAACTTGCCCGGAGCGCTGGGCTTGAACGTGTGCACCACGGTAGTTTTTGCCGCAGTGTTTACCTGCCACACAGTTCCTCCGGCGTTTTTCCCTTGCCCGCCAAACAAAGTAACGCCATAGAGGTTTCCATTCGCAAACTGGAGCGGCGAGAGCGCAGGCTCAACGCCGTAGGGACAGGATGTGCCCTGTGAATTGCAGTAAAACGCGAAGAGCTGGGAAATCGTGGGCGTCGCGCCCTGAGCCTGAGCCAGGGAAAACATCAAGAGCAAACATGCGAGAGCAGCGAAAACATTCCGCATAAAAGTGACTCCTTTTAAAACAGGGTAAGTGCTAACCGAGAGGGATGGTAGCAACGAGGGAAACGCGGATTGTCACGAGGTTGTCAATTCGCTGCACAAACTTGTGCCAGTAGGGATGGCGGAGCGACCACGCGCGATGATGTCAGGGGCGAGTCATCTTCTCCGGCTTCACCAGCGCATCAAATTCCTCGCCTGTGAGGTATCCCAACTTCACCGCGGCTTCGCGCAAGCTGGAGCGTTCCACGTGCGCGGTGTGCGCAATCTTCGCGGCGTTGTCGTATCCAACCTTCGGAGCGAGCGCGGTCACCAGCATCAGAGAATTCTTCACGTACCAGTCGACCTTCGCCTTATCGACCTCGATCCCCTTGATCATGTACTCGAGTCGCGCCCTGCACCTGCGCGCATACCATGGTCATCGCTTCGCACTGCGTGGGATTCACTTTGCCTGGCATGATCGACGATCCGGGCTCATTCTCCGGAATCGTCAGTTCGCCGAGGCCGCATCGCGGACCCGACGCGAGCCAACGTATGTCGTTTGAAATTTTGGTGAACGACGCGGCTAGCGTCTGCATCGCTCCCTGCGCGAACACAATCTCATCGTGCGCCGATAGGGCGGCAAACTTGTTCGGATGCGAGCGGAAGGGAAGTCCCGTGAGTTCCGCAATCTTCGCCGCGGCGCGCTCGGCGAACTCGGGATGCGTATTCAATCCCGTGCCGACTGCCGTGCCGCCGATTGCCAGGTCGTAAAGGCCGTCCAGAGCCAGCTCCAGGCGAGTAATGTCGCGCTCCAGCAAGCTTGCCCATCCGCCAAATTCCTGACCGATGGTTAGCGGGACAGCATCTTGCAGGTGCGTGCGCCCGATCTTCACGATCGAATCGAATTCCGCGGCCTTGGCCGCAATCGCA
>JBEKOW010000070.1:0-18330 GCA_049521375.1 Terriglobales bacterium | reverse complement strand
TTACGGTTCTTGCGCATGAGAATGTAGCAATAAATCACACCCGGCAAGAAGCCGGCATAGAGGCATGGCAACCACACTGCGTTCGACATCATGGCAAGACTTGCGCCATGCCGCTGTGCGGCGCGCTGTATGGAGCCGCCATATGCCAGACCGAGGTTCAGCATCGAACCGAGGATGCCGGACGTAAACGCCAGGAGAAATCCTCCCAAGAAACCGTGGCGCGCATCCGCGCTTTGTTGCTGGAGGGCTTTTTCTCTGATCCTTCCTGCCATGCCGCAAAGGGCCACACCGGCGATGATTACGAGGACGCCCAGAATAATCAAGCTCCCCTGGCGCGTCATGATCAGGTTTGAATGTTGAGCAACCAGCGGGGTGAGCGCCCCGACAGCAGCGGAAGTTCCGAGACATACCGCGAACGAAATCGCCAATCCGAGGCGCGTCAACGCGAGTCCGAAAAATACAAGGGAGATTCCCCAACTGGCGCCGAATATCACCATCCTCGCCAATGTTCCGGCGGAAACTTCGCTATACGTCGACCACAGTCCTGGAATAGTGGCGAGCGCAATCAAGGTCGGAACTACAGCTACGCCCAGGATAGAGAAGGCGAACCATGAATGCTCCCATTGCCACTTCTTATTGATCTTCATGGGAAGCGTGTACGCAGCATTCATGAACGCTGCGCACAAAACCAGCAGGATTGCCTGGAAGATTTGTGAGGTCATGATAATTTCTGCATGGTCTTAAGGTTACTCCGACCCGACCGGGACTAAACGCCCACCAGTTGCGGTGCCGGGGAGCCCAAGCCGAGCGTATTGAAGCATCCGCGCCGCGCTATGTCAACAACATTGATGACGAAAAGGGAGAACGCCGATCATTCCCCTTCCGTCGGTGCGAACTCATCCGTCCATGTGTCGGGAGGAAAGTCAGGGAAAGCAGAGCTTTGCTCGAAGGTGCGGGCATGCAATCCTTCAAAGTATCGTTCCACATCGCTTTCGATCCTATCGAGCGGAGCTTTCAGGGCCATTCGCACATATTGTTCGTGACTATCGCGCCGGTGAGCCAAGGGGATCCGGGAGGAATAGGCGCGGGCGATGATGAAAATGTAAGGATTCATCAGGAGGTTGAGGGTCCGGTAAAGGAGCGGCTGGTTGGCTGCCTTCCAGATCGTGCGGTGCAGTTCCATGTCGGCATTAAAGAACTGTTCTTCGTTATTCTTCGCTGCGGCCGTCTTTAGTTTCTTAAGGGCGCGGTTTAGTAGCGCGGGGCAATCAAGATTGGAATTTTCCCTCATGTAGCGCACACAAAGCCCTTCGAGTTTGGCGCGCATGCGAAAAATCACGCCGATTTCAGCCAGCGAGATATCGCGGATAAACGTGCCGCGCCGCGAAGTAGTGACCACCAGGCCGTCGCGCTCCAGCCGAAGCAAAGCTTCGCGGACCGGCCCGCGGCTGACTTCAAGCTGCCGCGCGAGATCCTCTTCAATGATGCGCTGCCGCGGCCGCAGTTTACCGGCGTGAATGGCGTGGCGCAAATGCGCCTCAACGCGCTTGCTGGCGGAAATGCCGCGATCAGGTTTAGAGGAATGATTTTTCGGGGTCCGCATTTAAGGTAGTCGATCCTTATAGGCTAGATTCGGCCGAAACACAAGGGCGGCGAGCAGCACGCGCCAGCCTCCCCACTTCAGCGAAGCATTCCTTTGAAACTCGGCCGATCCCCTCGCCGACACTTTACCACTTTGTCGACAAAGTGAGTAAGAGCTTTGAACTGATGGCCGGAGCCCGAGACCCCCGCGAAACCAAGCAATTCTCGCGTCCGCGCTCTCGGATGTAGCTCCCTCCCATTTTCTGTAGACATTAGTGTTGACAATATTTCCCTTGACACCCGCCTAACATAGAGTTAACTTGCGCGTTGTCCATGAGAGGTTGCCGCGCCACGGTTGGCAGTGCAGTTCAAAAATGCCGCGCTATCAAACTCCATGTGCAAGTGCCTCCCGCCGGGGGCACGTTTACGATCGAAGCGTTGTCGTCCAGGAGGCTCCACGATGAACTCCACCATCTATCGATTTCTGACCCTAATCGCAGTTCTCTCACTGGTAAGCATTGGCTTATTGCACGCCCAAACCGCCGTCACAGGAGGCATCGAGGGCAATGTGACCGACCCTTCGGGCGCCGCCATCTCCGGGGCGACTGTAGAAGCCACGAACATTGGAGACTCCGTAACGCACAAGACCGTCACCAACAATGACGGAGCGTACCGGTTTCCAAGCCTGATCCCGGGAACCTATTCCGTCACAGTCAAGAAGGACGGCTTTGCCCAATTCACCCGGGAAAGTACCCGTATCGATGCCGGTATCGGTGTACGTATCGATGCGAAACTGCCTGTCGGCGGCGCGTCGGCAAAGGTCGAAGTGACCGGGGAGGCGCCACTTCTGCAGACGGATAGCGCGGAGATAAACGAAACCATTCACTCCACGGAAATCAGCAGCTTGCCTACATTGGGTAACAACATCACCCGATTGTCGCTGCTCGCTCCCGGAGTTTCGATGCCGAGCGGCCAGCTCGACCTTCACCCTGAGAATGCAGGCTCCGATTTCAACCTAAACATCAACGGAGCGGCACCCAATGCAAACGGTCACCTGCTCGATGGAGTCGAGAACACAGAGGCAATTCAGGGACTATCGATCATCGTGGCTCCGAATGATTCGGTGCAGGAAGTGAAACTTGCTACCAGCGACTACGACGCCGAGTATGGCAAGGTAGCCGGCGGACTTTGGCAGATCACGACCAAGTCTGGCACCAATGCATTTCACGGAACACTTTTCGAGAACTATCGCACGTCTGGTTTCAACGCCGCCGACCACTTTACAGAACCCAATGGTATTCCCGGCAATCGCTGGAACCAGTTTGGCGGCAGCATCGGCGGCCCGGTTATCAAAGATAAGGTGTTTTTCTTTGGCGACTACCAGGGGATGCGGAATAACCTGCACGCTTCCGGCAACGAAGTTGTTCCGATTGATGCATTCAGGACTGGCGATTTCAGTTCTGTTGCAGCCATCGATCCGATCTACGATCCGGCGACAGGAAACCCTGATGGAACGGGAAGAACCCAATTTGACGGTTGCCCTGGCAGTCCCGAACTCAATGTAATTTGCCCCACCCGGCTCAGCACGGCCGCGAAAAACCTGCTGGCGCTGTTGCCTCAGCCAAACTACATCGGTTCGGGCCCCCAAGGAACGGGGGCAAACTATCAGATCTCCAGTCCGGCCACCTTCGACCAGGACCAGTTCGATACCCGAGCCGATTACTTTGTTACTTCAAAGACCGTTGTATTCGGGAAGTTCAGTTACTTTAAGGCAAACTTCAATACTCCCACTGCCTACGGCGTCGCGGGCGGCGGGCCGCCGCTGGGAGGCATTGGAGTCGCAAACGCCGGGCTCTCCGCCGATCACGATAAGAGCTTAATGTTCGATTATCAACACACCTTTTCTCCGACACTGCTGACTGACGCGCGCTTCGCTTTCTCGCGGCTCATCATTTCGGAGTTGCAACCCGATTACAACACCGACGCGGCGACCGCCGCGGGAATCCCAAATATTAACCTCGGTACGGTCTACACGTCGGGCTTGCCCGAGATCAGCGTCAGCGACCCGTTAACTTCCTTCAGCATGGGAGATTTTGGTTTGCCGTTCTTTGAGCGCGAAGCAAACTTCGAGTTCTACGATAACTGGACCAAGACCGTGGGTCACCACGCGTTCAAGTGGGGTGGGGAAGTCGGAAAGTTTTTCGGCATCCGAACTGACGTCAGTGGACGCGGAGCCTTCAATATCAGTCAATCGCTCACTCAGCTCAACGACCCCTCCTGCACTGGCACCCTAGCACCCGGTAACTATTGCGGATCTGGCCTCGCGGCATTTGAGCTCGGGCTTCTTGGTGGAACACCTTACACCTTTAACCGAGACATAACTCTGGTTCAGCCCCAGGAAAAACTTTGGAAGATAGCATTTTATGGTCAGGATACCTGGCAGGTTACGCCCAGGCTGACCCTGACCTTGGGTCTACGCTGGGACTACATGAGTCCGATTTTCACGCAGAACGGCCAGAGCGACGGAAATATCGATATCGCCACCGACACACTCTTGTTGACCAACCTGGCTGGCAAGTATGCCGGAGTAACAACCCCGAAAACAGAATTCTCACCACGCCTGGGAGTGTCGTTCCGGCTAACCGATCACACAGTTGTTCGCGGCGGGTACGGCCGAAGCTACTACATGAATGCGGACGGAGCAGGATTTGGGACTCAGGGATGTTGCTGGCCCATCAAGCAAAGCCAGACTGATGTCCAGGCCAATCCCTTTGCGCCTCAAGGTTACACGCTCGATCAGGGACCGGGCGCTCCGCCGGCTCTTCCTGCATTTCCAGCAAATGGGAAGATTTCATTTCAAGGCGCACCCGGCGGTAGCGAATACTTCGTCGGAGTTGGAACCTACCCGCATAGTTACAACGACACTTACAACGTAACGTTGGAGCATGCTTTCCCCTATCAGATCACGGCTTCGGTCGCGTATGTGGGGAACATCGGCCGTCACTTGTGGGATAACTATGACGTTAACTTGCCGCCTCCAGGGCCGGGCGCCTACACTTCCCGCGAACCGTTCTTCGCCAGTTATGGTTGGGCGGTTCCGGAATATCAACGAAACAATGCGGATTACAATGAACCGGAGATGAGGAGTAACTACAATTCCCTGCAACTTCACGCAGAAAAGCGTTTTCATCAGGGATTGTATTTGCTGAGCAACTTTACGTGGGCCAAGTCGCTGGACGTTGGAACGTTCGGTCCAGGAGATGGCAACGGAAACCAATTCTGCTTCCACTGCAATTACGGTCCCTCAGGTACCGTCAGACCATGGTCCTGGGTAAGCGCGGCGAACTGGGAACTCCCACTTGGCCATGGCAAGGCTTACGCGAATGGGTTGAACCGTGCTGGGGACGCGGTGGTTGGAGGTTGGGCGCTCAGTGGAATATTCAATTTCGAGGCTGGCCAGTATTTTACACCGTATAACTTAGGCTCCCCCGCCAACCTGAATTCCCCGATTTACGATAGACCGGACCAAATTGGCAATCCGCACGTGTCCCATCCCAACCGCAACGAGTGGTACAACCCGGCGGCCTATACGGAGCCCCCGCAGTACACCTTCGGAGATGCCGGACGCAACAGCCTGTTGGGTCCCGGCCTCGGGTTAGTCGACTTGTCGTTGACTAAATCCATCGCCATCACGGAGAAAACCCACGTCGACTTGAAGTGGGACGCGTTCAACGCGCTTAACCGTGTGAACTTGAATACCCCAACATGCTCCGGTGCCGCATTTGTTGATTATGTAAATGCGGGCCAAATTTGCAGCATTGTGGACTTCAGGCGGCGTATGCAGCTTGGAGCCCATCTCACTTTCTAAGTTGTTTCTCCTGTCGAAAGAGACTTGCCCTGGCAAACTGCCAGGGCAAGTCTTATTTTTCTTGGGACTGAGTGCAGCTATTTGTGCGGGGTAGAGACCCGCGCAACATCCCCAAGATATGGGTGAGAAAATCTTTGGAGCAGAGCCCCGTCCCATGAGATCGCCCCGCCTCATATTCCTCTCGATCTTTTTCCTCGCGACCTTCGCGGCCGCCGAGGTATCCATCACCAAATCGCCCACGGGTTGGGAGTTGACAAACGGACGCATCCACGTTGAATTAGCTCGCTCAACAGGGGCCATCAATCTGAAGTCCCTGCACCGCGAAGGCGGCACTGAATGGGCACTACCAGGAACGGCTCTCGTCGCATCTCCTGATAAATCGGGCAAGCCGTACCTGTTTGCGGACGCCACGATCACTGAAGTGGACAAAGGCGGCAAGCAACTGACTTTGCGGTTCAAATCCGACGACGGCGGATTGCTCTCTCTCAAGTTGAGTCTGTATCCGAGCGGCGCGGTGATCCGGACATCTATGGAGCTGGAGAATCGGAGCGAGCGCGATCTTATTCTCGACCCTCACATTGATCCGCTATTTCTGACACTCAAGAATCCCGCTGGTGAACTTTCTCCCTACACTTCAGCGAAAGGCAAGCACGGATTTTATGCGGACGGAAATCTGTCCCGCGCGCGCGTGTTTGCTGACTGGCTGGTGCTCGAAAATGAGAGGGCTGGCGAATCGATGCTGGTCGGCGGCGAACCGGGACTCGGGGTGCTCGGGTGGAAGGCCAAGATTGAATCCACCCCCAGCTCCACCATCGTCCGCGCCGGTACAGTGCTGATAAAGGAAAAGAAGTCCGGTCCCTCGCCCAGCTTCGAACTTGCCCCCGGTGCGACGGTAGAGACGCCGATCAGCTTTTTCGCGCTCGCCAAAGGAGACAGCGACGATGCTGGCAATGAGACATTCCGTTATCTTAAGAAGTACGTATTTCAGGCGCCATTGCCCGATTCTCCCCTAATCACTTATTGCATATGGCTGACCCAGAAGAACAGCGAGGAGTTGCTTCTCAAGGAACTCGACCTAGCCAAACGCGTAGGATTCGATGTGTTCTATCACGATGCAACATGGTACGAAGGGGCGTCTGTTGTTCCCGGGATGAACGATTGGACGCTGGGACTCGGCAGTTATCGGGAGAGCAGAGAGAAATTCCCACACGGCCTCAAGAATCTTTCCGAAACCGTGCATGCCATGGGACTTAAATTCGGCATCTGGGTTGATCCGGGCAACGTCGACGCGGCGCGAGTGGAATCGGGCGAGATTCCGCGGGAATGGCTGGCGATGATTGACGGCAAGGAACTCGGGGTCACGCATCCTTCCCTTGCTCCCACCAAGCAACTATGCCTCGGTGATCCCAAGGTTGTGGCATGGATCGAGAAGGAACTTTCTGAGATCATCGAAAAATGGCATCTGGATTGGATCAAGTGGGATCCGTCCACGACCGTGAGCTACGAATGCAACCGCACCGACCACGGTCACGGGAAGACCGATGGCGCCTATGCCGCCTATCGCGGACGCATGGAGATCATGCGCTACCTGCTTGAGCGCTTTCCGAATCTTTCCGGATTTGAATGCGATCCCTCGCTGCGGTATTCGCGAACTAATCCCGGTCCCCAGGGTCTTTTGCCGGGCGGATACACGAACGAATTCATTACCGGTCCCATGGTGAGTCCCAACGTGTGGGGTTCGCTCGCCGCTGCGGGGAAAGGCGATGCTGGGGGAGAATCCCTGACAGCGCGCTGGTACAGCGCGTCCGCGCTCGATTATTACTTTCGCAAACACTTCACGCATGGCGTGACCTTCGGCAACATCAATGGCATGTCGTCGCAGTTTCTGTCGGCGGCTCCGCCCGGCTTTGTCGAGGCGCTGGAGCGTAATCTGCTTTTCTTTAAACAATACCGCCATCTCTTATTGGAAGATGTCTACCATCCTAAGGTCGTTACTCCAGGCTGGAGTTCCATCCAGTATGTGAAGGAAGATGCAATCGAGTCGGTGGTTTATATTTTTCGCGACAAGTCCGAGATCGCCGATACGACGATTCGCTTGCGTGGTCTGGACACGAACTCCAAATACCAAGTAACCAGCCTGAATGACCGTCCAGGGCGAGATAAAATCATGACTGGAGCGGCCTTGATGAATGGCATCGCCATCCATCTTCCGAATCAATGGCTGGCAAGCGGGGACGGCGCGATCCCGGAGTTCGCCGACCAGCAAAAGTACGGGTCGGACGTCCTCGTTCTTCGTCGACTTCCGTAAAACAAAATCTCGACTTCTAACTCCAAGCAGACGACTTGATCGATCATCCACCCACGAATCGGCTGACGGTGTCGAAGCCAGTCTTAGCCCGAAAACTTGGCATGTTTGATGCCACCATGCTCGTCATGGGTGGCATTGTGGGCTCCGGAATCTTCATAAATCCTTATGTGGTGGCACAGCAGGTGCACACGCCGGCCCTGATTCTGGGAGCCTGGATTTTCGGCGGGATTATCGGCACAGCGGGCGCGTTCATCTGGGCTGAGTTGGCGGCCACGCTGCCGGAAGTGGGCGGCCAGTATGCCTATCTCCGCCAGGCCTATCATCCCGCCGTCGCGTTCCTGTACGGATGGGTGTTGCTGCTGGTTATCCAAGCGGGCGGTATGGCGGCAGTGTCCATTACTTTCGCCCGATACTTTCTTGAGCTCACGGGCCTGCACACGCAGGACTGGGTGGTCGCGACAATGGCGCTCGGCACTTTGACGCTCGTCAATTGCCTCGGTGTAAAAACCGGGGGACGGACGCAAAGTGCGCTGATGGTGATGAAAATCGTTGCGATTTCTGCGTTGGTGGTCGTAGGACTGATTCTGGCTGGCAAGCATGTCACCACCACGACCGCATCTGAGCGCGATTGGTCCGTGACCTCGTTTGGAGCAGCCATGGTGCCCGTTCTGTTCGCCTATGGCGGATGGCAAACAGCGAATTTCCTGGCGGCGGAAGTGAAAGAGCCCAAGAAAAACCTGCCGCGAGGACTACTACTCGGCGTGGGCGGTGTGGTCGTTTTGTATCTGGGGGTGAATTCATTGTATTTGCGCGCTCTAGGGCCGCAAACGCTGGCTGCGAGCAGCACTCCCGCCACCGCCGTGATGCGTCTGGCTTTGGGTCCGCGAGGTGCAACTTTCATCGCGGCAGCCATCGCTATTTCTACACTCGGATTTCTAAGCCAGTCAATTCTCACCGCTCCGCGCGTCTACTTTGCGATGGCCGAAGACGGCCTGTTTTTCCGCCAGGTTGCCCGGCTGGACCCTCGCACGCGAGTGCCGGTACTAGCCATCATCTTGCAAAGCGTATGGACGATGGTGATCGCGCTCTCCGGCCGGTATGAGCAAATTCTTAATTACGTCATCTCCATGGACTTTTTATTTTTCGGTCTGACTGCCACGACGATTTTCGTGTTTCGCAGACGCGCCGCGCGCGGCACAATGGCTGCCGCGGAAGGCTACCGCATGCCCGGTCATCCCGTGAGCACTGCGCTATTTGTCGCGATATGCTGGTGGGTGGTGGGAAATACCATTTATCGCTATCCGCAGAACAGTCTCACCGGTTTCGCCATACTGCTGGCCGGTGTGCCGGTGTATTGGCTATGGAGCAATGCGTCCTCGCGATCCGCGAATTTGTAGCATGAAGATCCGCGGGGTCTACCAGGATTAGAGACTAAGAGCATGAACGACATGGAAGCGTTCTCACACTACCTCGCCTGGGCCAAGCTACATTCGAATGCGCGTTACAATCTGGCGTCAAGCGGAGTGCTCGACTATCCCTTGGCCGAACTACCGGTGCGGCTCGAGGATCTGGAGATCGGCGGTACCGATCCGTACGGCTACAGCCCGCTCATCGAACGCCTTGCCGCAAAGGCGAGCGTACCCCGGGAAAATGTCGTTTATACGCTTGGCACATCCATGGCGAACTTTGTCGCCTTAACGGCGCTCGTGCATCGTGGCGACGAAGTGCTGGTTGAGCGGCCCACCTACGATCCCCTGCTGGCTATTCTTGGTCACATTGGGGCAAAGGTAATTCGCTTCGAACGGCGCGCGGAAAAGGGTTTTCGCTTAGGGCTGGGAGAAATCGAGCGCAAACTCACTCTGCAAACGCGACTCGTCATTCTCTGCAATCTGCACAATCCCAGCAGCGCACTCACCGATGACGACACCATGCGCCAGGTTGGGGAAATGGCCGCAAAAATGGGCGCGCGCGTCCTGGTAGACGAAGTGTATCTCGAGGCCCTGTTTGATCAACCTTGGCGTTCAGCCTTTCATTTAGGATCGAATTTTGTCGTGACCAGCAGCCTGACCAAAGCCTACGGCCTGAGCGGCATCCGCTGTGGATGGATCCTGGCGCAACCAGAACTCATTCAGCGGATGTGGCAGATCGTTGATTTCACCTACGGAGTGCCAGCACATCCCGCGGAAATGATCGCAGTCATAACGCTCGACAATCTCGACCGCGTTCGTAACCGCGCCCGCGTTTTGTTGCGGACCAACCGGGCGCTGGTAAACGACTTCATGGCAGCCCATCCGCAACTGGATTGCGAGCTCAGTCGTTTCGGAACTACGATTTTTCCGCGCCTGAAAGCCGGTTCCGTCCCCGAATTTGTCACTTTTCTGCGCGATCAATTCGAGACAAGTGTAGTTCCGGGAGATTTTTTCGAGCAGCCGCAACACTTCAGGATAGGATTTTGTGGAGCGACGGACATAGTTCGCGGCGGACTTGAGCGCTTGAGCGACGCCCTGAAATCGTTCCCTAAATAATCCGGCTAGAAAGCACTCGCCGTCGTCGAAGAGTCCGCAGAATCCCGAATGACGATCGCGGGATCCCAAACAATCGGATCCGCGCGATTCGCACCATTGTGCTTCACGAGAAATCGAACCTTGTCCCCAGCAGACACGCGTAGATTCGCAATGTCGTAGCGCGTAGGAATATCGTATTGCGGAAGAATCTCGGCCCATCCCGCCGCGGGCCATACCTGTCGCTCATTGAGTGTGATTCGCACGAAGCACGAGGCCTGATCTTCCGCGCTTGGATCCTTGCGAATAAGGCCAGCAGTACTCGCTACGCCGGCCGACGGAACGATGAAGGTGCGCGATAGATCGTATTGTGCTGAAGGCTGCATCCAGATTCTTCCGATCACGCCCAGCCCTGACCCTGTCCAGCGGCCTTCATAGCCTCCACTGTTCCAGGTCAGACCACGGTAAGAACCATCCTCGACTTGCTCTTCATAGGCCCATTGATTTCCAAAGTGTGCGGAATGGACACGAGAAAAATCTCCGAGAGCCTCGTAAACGAGGGGTTCGCCCGCTGTCTTCTGCGCCGCACTTGCCGAACTGCGATTGCCGTCTCCATCCACGGCAACAACTTCAAATCTGGCATCTAGATCGCCACGCGCAGAATCGGAGTGATCGAAGAAAAAAGTTCCCGTTGCGGCTTTTCCAATGAGCATCCCATTCTTGTGAACTTCGTAGTAGGAAAGCCAATTATCGTCCTGACTTGGAGACCATGTAAGCTCGATCCCTTCAGCCCCAAGATTCGTTCCTAACCTCTTTATCACATTCGTCGGCGTGGCAGGAGGAACGTGGTCGGTCCCCGAGCCAGGATAGTGTGGCAAGTTGAGAAACACCAATTCGCCGGCAGCGATTTTGTCGAGGCTGATTCCCCCCGACATGAGCTGTGCGCCGGTTTCGCGGAGGTGTAGCCCCGAAACGTAAGCCCGGACGTCGTACGTCTCAAATGGCAAAAGTCCGCGCGGATAAATGACCACTGGCTTGCTGGAGGCTTCGAGCAAAATAGGATGACTCAACCGTGCGTACTTGAATCCCAGGGCATCGGGATGGGTTTGGCTCATGTCAAGATCGACGGTCGCCAGCGTCCTTCCATCGTCCGCACGCACCAGCGATAGCGTGTAAGTGCCCCGGTTGTTTCCCGGATCGAATTGCCCCAATTGGGTGACCGTCATGGGCCGATCCAGTTCCAGTTCCATCCCAAAATAACGGTCGGCCACAAGCTCATCTGCTCCGAACCTGGCAATCTTAGTGACTAGCGACTCGTCGGATAAGCCAGCCTCATTGCCGACTTTCTGATACTTCACATTCAGTGGACCGAATTCCTGTCCAGGCACGCCATAGTAGCGGAAGGCTCCGTCCACGGGATCCTCATAAATCCCGGTATTGAGGCTGGCAGCCGAGGTCGTGGCGACGACGTTCATATCCCCGGCAGCCCCGCGATACTTGTCAGTCAAACTCTGCGAATGCATCGAGAGCCGACTTATCACGTAGTAACCCGCACCCTGCTTACTGTGTTTTGTAAGAATGATACCTTTCGAACTATCTCGGTTCATCCTCTGGAAGTACCAGATGGCGTCATCGTGCTCTACCTTGGGGCGAAACACGTGACTCCATCGACCAGCGACGCCCTGCGATACGAGATAGTGATAAATCTCCCAATCCTTGCGGATTGATTCCACATCAGGCCCGTCGCCCGGATCTCGATACCACGTAGGATCCATTGCCAAATGCGTGCGGTCGGTGCTGGGATCATAATATGTGTGATCAAAGTCAACGACGTTGTGGAGCTTGTCGGGTGGAATGAGCAGAGATGAGTAATAAGAGCTGTAAGGTCCGACACCTCCATCTGTGTATTCGCCGGACTCCGCCAGTCGAGCGATGTCGTAGCTGATCCAGCGACCGCCGCCATCACAAGCATCGATCCCGCTTTGGGGGTGATCGGTCTTAAAGCGCTCCAGCAAAGCGCGGAAGTTTTGGTCGGCGGCAAGAGCGTCCGTATCGTTCGCGCTGGCTGCGGGCGCGATGTCGTACCGCCATTGAAAATCTCCCCACTCACTAACGGCGGTGTCGAGAAGCTGCTTTTGCCAGTCAGCGGTCCCCGAAATAGATTGTTCCAGAGTTTCCTGTCCGGGGATCAACCAGTCCGGATGTGTTTGCGCGACTTTGGACTCAGATGTTGCCAAAAAAGTCGGATACCACAGCACCCACTTCATGCCGTGTTTTCGCAGGTAATCATTAGTTCGCTTCCAATTCGGGCCGTTCCACGTGCCCCACTTGTCGTACCAGCCAGCATCATCCCATAGAACATCCGTGCCAGTTTCCCGAAGAAGGTCGACGTAGCGCAGGTCAAGCGCCAGTCGCCTTCCCCAATTGTCGGCGCTGGGTGTGCCTCCGTTGCCGACCCATGGACCCGGCCAATCGATGGCCCATCGGGCCTTCGCGAAATATTCCGAATTCGTAAACGTCCATAAGTAAGCGTATTGCCAGTCGAGCAGTTGATTCCCCAATTCATCGACGCCGCCGGAAAACGGCGCAATGAATACTTTGGGAGTTTCAACCTGCTCCCCAGGAGCCAAGTCCTTCGCGAACCCTGCCAGTTCGAGGTCGACGCCTAGCGGGCCGCCATCCTGAGCGCTAATGTCGAAGCGCCAGTGGCCAAGATAGTCCCATCCCACAGCCAAGCCGTCGGTCGCGTCGCGGCTGAGCAGGAAAGTGAGTGGAAGATAACTGCTGTAGTTACCCGGCTGAATCCCACCGTTGGAATCTAACATCCGCTTATATGGCGGGGCCATGGGCTCGCTCTTCAAAAGTTGACTGCCGTTATAGTTGCCTCCACCGGTGAGGTAATTGAATCGCGCATCCCGCGCCGCGGATGACAGAATCTCGATATGCAGGAATTCAACGTGACTTAACTGGACAAGCTGACGGGACACATTCTCGATATTCATCCATTCGCGAATTACTGCCGTTCCGGGATAGATGACGTAGTGCTTTGTGAGGCGGACGCTATCTGACTCAAGCACAAGATCAAGTTGGAGCTCGCCCTGTGTGCCCTTGCTCATATGCTGGTCATGCAACGTCCACTGCCAGCCCATCGCAGATACATCGCGACCATTTGCAAGAAGCTCGATTTCGGAGGAAGTGCTCGCCCTGTCCTGAAATTCATGGTTCGACAGTTTGTTGCGCAGAGAAACGAGTGAGAACTTTCCGCCGCTCAGCCGAACTCTTCGTTCTACCAGCGACGTGCCAAATATCCATTCGCTTCCTTCGCGGCGTAGATATCCATCGCCGCTCTTGAGATCAGTTTGCGAAAAGAGCAAACCTCTTGCCCCGCACAGGATCAACAAGGCGATCAAGATGGAAACGCAAGTTGAATTCAGGCGGAATAGCCGATGCGATAACAATGGCTGGTTACC
Source organism: Terriglobales bacterium (assembly GCA_049521375.1). Classification (GTDB taxonomy): domain Bacteria; phylum Acidobacteriota; class Terriglobia; order Terriglobales; family Acidobacteriaceae; genus Acidiflorens. Next base: position 4,602 of record JBEKOW010000070.1, on the reverse strand, counting down.
TTTCACGAACGAGAGAATGGTCCGGCAGTTCAATGTTCCGTGGCCACGCGGCCAACTGCCATCCAGTCGTTTCCTCGATTTCCAGCAGCCGGTTGTACTTGGCGAGACGTTCAGACTGCCGGATCGAGCCATTCTTGAACTGATCGGCCATCCACCCGACCGCCAGATCCGCCGCCCAGTTATCTTCGGTCTCCCCGCTGCGAACGCTGAGCGTAACCGACCAGCCTGCTGCCCGAGCGAGTCGATAGGCCTCGAGCGCTTCGGTAAGCGTGCCGATCTGATTGACCTTCAGCAGCAAAGCGTCACAAGCGTTGGCTCCCACCGCGCGCCGTATCCGGACAGGATTTGTGCACAGGAGATCGTCCCCCAAAGTCAGGGCCCGTCCCCCCATCATGCGACGTAGCTCCGGCCATGCCGCCCAATCGTCTTCCGCCAATCCATCTTCTACGCTAAGGATCGGGTAACGATTGAGCCACTCCCCAATTGTCTGGATCATTCCACGCCCGTCCAGTACTTGTGAATCGAGGTGATATTTGCCATCCTGGTAAAAATGGGTGGACGCGACATCGATGCCAAGAAAAATATCTTTACCAGGAGCGTAGCCAGCGCTCTTGATCGCGTCCACGGCCAAACTCAACATCTCCTCGGCGGTCCGGCAGGGCGGTGCCAGGCCGCCTTCATCTGCAGTAAGAAGCCTCATGCCGTACTTCCTCAGGATCAACTCGGCCGCCTCCTGGTAGACGTCGAACGCCGCCACGAGCGCCTCATCTGTGCTGCCGGCGGACATCGGAATGATCAGCACATCCTGCACTGAGACTTGCTGACCCGCGTGTTTTCCTCCGCTGAAGAGATTAATTGTCAGTCGGGGCAGTGCATTGACGACCGCACCTCGCATCTCCGCGAAATGCTGGTAGAGAGGAAGACCGCGCGACAGCGCGCACGCCCGTGCGAATGCAACCGAGACCGCGAGGATTGCATTCGCCCCGATCCGCGAAAGAGTCGGTGTCCCATCCAGTGCGATCATCGTCAGGTCCAATGCACTCTGATCCGCAAAAATGTGGCCAGCCAGAGCGCCATTGAGCTCGCCGCCAATATTTGCAGCCGCAAGCCGACAGCCCGATCCACGATATCGCTTGGGGTCGCCATCACGCAATTCAAACGCCTCAGCGGTGCCGGTGGATGCTCCCGAGGGTACGGACGCGGACGCGCCAACTCCGCCTTCGAGTACGCATGTTGCCAGGACTGTCGGTTTACCGCGGCTATCGAGAATCTCTCGGCCTGAGAGTCGTTCAATTTTCGGCATAGGCTTCGATTTTGTTGACAAACTCAGTGATTAAATCGGAAAGATTGGTTGGAGGCTTGACCATGAGCTCGAGAATGACATTCTTTTGCCGCGCCTGTTCCAGAGGCGTCAAGTATTCGAGCGGCGATTTTCCGGCCACCCGAGCCAACAAGCACGCCAGCGTATGGCGGACAGCCCGAGGTTCCAGTTGCGCGGACCATTCAAGTTGCGCAATCTCTTCGCTGTAGACCTGCCAAAACAATTCTCCGGCGCTGGCCATTCGATCACGTTCTCTTGGCAAGTGATGAGCCTTGCTGAAAAAGTGTGTCAAAGCAAAACCGACATCAAACGCCGGGTCGCCGAAATGAACCACCTCGTAGTCGAGCAGAACCAATTTGCCACGATGTATCAGAGTATTCTTTGGACTGAAATCGCCGTGAACCAGACTGTCTTTGTGTTGCAACGTTTCCTGAATCAACGTGTTAAGAAAGCCGGCGGCAGATGGAACATTCTGGGCGGTGAAAAGATAATACGGTTCTAATCGGAGGCTCTTGAAGTACGTGTCGTCGGCAAACACGCTACCCAGTTCCAGTCCGGACTTCGACGACTCGCGGTGGATTGCGCCAAGAAGCAAACCAAATTGCTCGAAATGGTCTGAGATAATTCGGCCGGAGAGCAAGACGGATTTCCAGTTCTCGTGCGGTTCCGGAACTGCTTCCATCCCCATCAGATAGTTCGCCATGTCTTCGAAGATGAACGCAGGAGTCGTGCCCGGAGGCGCTAAACGGTTCAGATAGCGCAGTGCCTTCGCCTCCACTGCGATTCTCTCCGGATTGCTGAACCAATCTACGGTGACTCGCAGCTTCGCGAGGGCCTGTTTCAAAACCCAGCCGTGACCGTCCGCCCAAGCCACCTTCACCGTCCGATTCGAGACGCCCCCTATCAGGGTTTTGAATGACACCTCATCATTCACCTTCACGGATCCCCGCGCCGCGCCACGAGGTACTCGCGAAGAGCGTCGAAATTCTCGATGTCAAACTCCATCGCTAACCTGGTCCTGAACCTGAGATTACTGTATTACTGTTGATGGTCGGCTACGTAAGCGTGGTACCTGTGATCTTTCAAGAGGTTGTCCATTCGATCGGAACCGGAGAAGCTGATTGTGACGAGCAATCCAGTTTCCGAGGTCAGACCGAATGGACATCCACAAGAATGCCCGACTCACGCTTCGCAGTCGAGAGGCGTTGGTCGAAACCGTGAATCGTGGCCTGCGCTTCAGCCGTGCCGCGGCCAGCTTTCGCGTCACTCCCAAAACTGCTGCGAAGTGGGTTCGCCGTTATCGGGGCGAAGGAGTTGCCGGATTACGCGACCGCTCCTCTCGTCCACATCGCAGTCCAAGAGCCACTTCGTCTAGTCAGGTCGGGTTGGTCATTGAGCTCCGCCGTCAGCACCGCCCGGCCTATCAGATTGCACAAAGCACCGGACTCAGTCCGGCCACCGTCAGCCGCATTCTGCGCCGCGCTCGTCTCAGCCGCTGGCGCGATCTGCATCCGTTGCCGCCGGTGGTGCGCTATGAACATCCCTTTCCCGGCGATCTCCTCCATCTCGATATCAAAGGCATGACCCGCTTCCAGCAGGTCGTTTGGCGCGGGGACGGCCGCCGTCGTGGTCAACACAAACATCCTGGATGGGAAGCTTTGCACGTCGCCGTCGACGACCACTCGCGCATGGCTTTCACTCGCATCCTCCCCGACCAGAAAACCGACACGACCATCACCTTTCTCAAGGAAGCCGTTGACTTTTTCGCCCGCTACGGCATCACCGTTCGCGCCCTGCTCACCGATAATGGCAGCCGCTATCGCTCGCATCACTTTCGCCAAGCTTGTTTCGAGATGGGCCTCAAACACCGCCGCACTCGCCCTTACTCGCCGCAAACCAACGGCAAAGCCGAACGCTTCATCCAGACCGCCCTGCGCGAATGGGCCTACTCCACTCATTGGCCCGACTCTGACCAACGGAATCTCGCTCTCGCTCCCTGGACTCACTACTACAACCACGCCCGTCCCCATGGTAGCCTTCACTATCAGCCGCCCATCAGCCGCTCCGAACCCGGTACAACCTCTTGATCATCTACAGCCAGCCCCCAAGGCTAACGCAGTCTTTTTATGGAACGCCATTGTCTCCCCGCTTTGTCATGTGTATACTCGTCGCGCTACGCCCATCGACGGAGCTTTTCTTCGGGTTATTACTCAGATGCTCGTGCTTCTTGCGATCTAGAGCCGGCAAGGCTCGCGTCTTGGGAATTTGACCTGACTCCCCGATGAAGAACGCCTCCGGAAGAAAGCACTCGCCTGAACGGGTTTGACCCGAGCTACACCGTCGTCCCGAGGAGAACCGCAAATGCCTTCCATCCTGCTCCCGTCTGTTCTACTGCTGACTTCATTGCTCGCTGCCGCCGCCCCGCAACCGGTAGTAAACAGCGACATCATCAACTACGGCGTCAGCCCCAACGAAATCACCATAAACGGATCGGCCTTCAGCACGTCCGGCACGGCTCCCACGGTGCTGTTCAACAACATCAACGTGGCGCCTCTGGTATCTTTCACCAACAAGCAGATAGTTGCCCGGTTGCCTGCGGGGACGCCGGCTGGAAGCTACCGGCTCCGAATCACCAACAGCCAGGGAAACTTTTACGAATTTGACGTGACCTGTGGCGCGACCGGACCCCAGGGCCCGCAAGGCGCCATCGGGCCGGCCGGACCCCAGGGCCCGCAAGGCGCGCAGGGAGCCACTGGGCCAAACGGACCTCAGGGCTCGCAAGGGCCGCAGGGAGCGACTGGGCAGACCGGCCCCACCGGGGCGCAAGGCCCTCCCGGCATTACTTTTGTCAGCACAGTTTTAGTGAGCCCGGTGGGCACGCCCGTTCAAAATGGCAACGCTCTCTCGGCGGCCGTCGCAGGCGCCGCCACCGCCTCCGCCAGCGCTCCTCTCTTGATCAGAATTGAGCCGGGTATCTACGACGTTGGCGTAAACCAGCTCTCCGTGCCGTCTTTTGTCGGCATCGAGGGTTCCGGCGAAGTCGTGACTACCATTCTCGGTGATCTGGCTCTTAATCCGAACACGGAACTTCGAAGCATAACCGTGAATGACAATGGAGAAGGAAGCCAGGGAACTCCCATTACTATGTCCGGACCTTGCAAACTGAAAAGTGTCACCGCGATCAACAACTCGACGGCAAGGGTAGTGGACTACGGCATAACGTTCAGTGGACTTGGAATATCCCTGGTAGACGTGACGGCGACTGTCGGCGGCGCATCGAG
>JBEKOW010000069.1:0-16191 GCA_049521375.1 Terriglobales bacterium | reverse complement strand
CTGTTCGATCTGCCGCTCCAGCTTCTCCGACTTACGCCCAAACTGCATCCGATGCAGCTTGGCCAGCAGCAGCTTCAGATGCTCGATCTCGCGATCCCGAGAGATCAGTTGCTCGTGTTGTGCCAGGATCAGCGCTCGCAGTGCATCTGCGGGAAGAGCGTTGAGATCGGGGAGCGCCACCGCTGACATGCGCGGAGTATCGCATGAACGCGCGCGTTCTCATCCCCGTGTGCGCAAGAAAAGTTGTGCAAAAAATCTCGCCGGTTACACCGACAGCTGCGGCTCCCACGTCCGCTCCGGTCGCCGCCAATCGATGCCTTCCAGCAGCATCGATAACTGCGCCCGCGTCAACGAAACCGTGCCGCTCGCAGCTTGCGGCCAAACGAAGCGCCCGCGCTCCAATCGCTTCGCGAACAAACACAACCCGTCGCCGTCGTACCACAGAACCTTGATCAGATCCCCTCTTCGCCCCCGAAACACAAACACGTGCCCCGAGAACGGCTTCTGCTCCAGCTTGCTCTCCACCAGCGCACTGAGCCCCGTAAACCCGCGCCGCAAGTCCGTCACTCCCGCGGCAATCCAAACTCGCGTATTCGTCGGCGGCCCCATCATCCCCGTAGGCACTCCAGCAACACGCGCACCAACGCCGGATCGGCGCTGCCTTCGATCCGCACCTGCGCCTGCCGCAGTTCGATGTGAATCGTGCCCGGCTGTGCTTTCGGGAAGTCGGCGGACCCACGCTCCGGCAGAGGCGCCGGCAAACTCTCGCTCACTCGAACCGGCAGCAACTTCATTCCCGGCTTGCACTCCCCAAGTCTCCCTGTTACGTACAGCCGACGCCAGCCAAATACCTGGTTCGCGTTGATCCCATGCGCTCGCGCTACCCGCGCCACCGACGCGCCTTCCACCAACGTCTCTTCGACGATCCGCCGCTTCTCCGCGATACTGCGCCGCTGCCGCGCAGCCGCTCCCAACGACTCACTCTTATCCGCTATGCCAGTTGCAACCTGCCGGGAAGTGTCCATCTCCGCTCCAAGTGGACACCTATCCGAAGTGTCCACTTCGGAAGAATGACTTCCTCTTATCTACCTGTCCAGACGGTTACAATCGGACGCTTACATTTGAGGGCTACACTTCGTCGGAGAGAAGGTGGGAATCTTCTCGGAAGTCTTGCATGCGCTACGACTCCTCGAATCCTCGTGGGAGCGTCCCAGTCAATAGCGGTAGGTCCAAAATGCGTTCCGCCCAAGGGCGTTCTACAAGTTCTACAACCGCTTTCCCGGTTGGACGAGGCGCGGTAAGGTTTGTCCGTCATTCCCGCTGGCCCTCAAACGTTCGACGGAAAGGCTTTAAACAGTGAGCAGTGTTACCAGAGACCGCCATCATGCCAATCGCGCAAGTCCTACGCCACGAAAGCCGATGCTCGCTCGACTGGCTGTTTCGCCGGAGCCCAGACGATCAGGACTACACCGGTTGCGACAAGTACAGCCGAGCCGACGAGTTCTCAGCGTGCGATCAGATTAGCGAAGGCTTGCCCCGCCATAAGCGCGGCGTGGGCGAAGCTCGACCATGCTGTGAAAGCAATCAGGCTACGATTCGCCGATGGGTCGCCGGTTGCCAGCAACAAGAAAATGCCGAGTGTCACATAAACGCTGAGCATCATCGCCAAGGCAGGCTCTTGCTTCACAAACAGCACCAAGGGATAAGCTAGGCCGCAAAGATCAAGCCCACCACGACCTTCAACGTCCGTTCTCGATGCATGACAATGCCCCTCAGCAATGAATGACCCGAATGACCGAGAAAATTCAAACCACTTGAACTCCCATCTGCATTTTTTGGCATTCCTGCAAATCTGGTGGCGGTGTCACGTCCCCAAAGGAGATAAAGAATACAGCGAAGTCCTCAACACCCGACGTATTTCCTGAAGACGGGTTTAAGCCGTTTGCCGGAGAAGGCCCGAGGAGTCAGGAATGGTCAAGCCTGTGTTGCCGAGAACGCGCTCAACGATCTCTTCAGCCCGATCTTGATACAAGGTGTGCAAAGTATCGCGCCAGCCTGTAAAGACTCCGCGCAAGAACTCAGTCTCCCGCCCTGCGGGGTCTGTCGCATACTCAGCATGGAATCTCTTCAGAAGAGATTCGCCCTGTGCTGTCAGTCTATTGATCGTTTCTGCATTTTGCATTAGAAGCATGGGTATTTATCGTCCCTCGCGAGCATGAAAAACGGGCAAGCCCCTTAAAACGAGACTTGCCCTTCGGACGACACTTACACGGCTACAAGAGCGTGCGAGGTCGAGGTGACCGATTCAAACGTCTGAACCTTCGGCGTTCCATCAATCACTTTTGCAAACGCCTTCAACACTTCCGGATAATGATTCGTGTTGTAAGCATCGGCATGGGCTTTGCTGTCCCACAGACTGATCGCAACCGCATCTTGGCTGCTGGGATTTGACAGCGTGATTTCTTCCTTGAAGCCCGTCTGCTTACGCAGTATGGGCAGAACGTCGTTCTCAAGTGTCCGGGTATAGTCAGAATGCGTGTTCGATTTCAGACGAAAAGATACATTGCGTGCAAACATATCAACCTCCGTGGGCTGTTGTCGCGAACGCTAAGAGGAGAAAACTTCAGATGGGCTGACTTAGTTTCAGAAAACCTGAAAGAGGTGGAAGCCACCTCGCCATCAACCCTAAGGCTTCTGGAACCATATTGTCAAGCTGCTGCTCGTCCAGTAGATGGGTGACACTTTTCATTCCTTTCGTTGGGATGAGTGCTGACGGAGGAACTGGAGCGGGGTGAGGTAGCCGAGGGCCTGATGGGGACGGACAGTGTGATAGATTTTTTCCCACTGGCGAAGTTCGTGGTTGAGCGGGTTCATTTCCAGCGAGCAGGGGGTGACCTGATAGAACTCTTCGGTGTGGGTGCGGTTGGCGCGTTCGACGGCGCCATTGAGTTTGGGCGAGCGTGGCGGAAGCACGAACAAATGTAAACCGCGCTGCTGGCAGGCGGCTTCGAAGTCGGCGGCAAACTCCGAGCCGCCATCGACCTGCAGGGCGCGAATGGGAAAAGGCATACGATGCTGCAAGGTGTCGAGAAACTGAGTCGCCGATTGCGCGGTGGCGCGAGGATGAGCTTGGATCACATCCCAACGCGAGACCAGGTCGCGCGCGGTGAACTGTTTGAAGACCACTCCCGGCACCGGACGCACGTCCAGGGTATCGACCTCGACCAGGTCGCCCGGCTCCAACACCGCGTACTGCTTGGGTTTGCGCACGGCGTAGGGACGAGGCCGCAGAGCACGGCGCGATCCCGGCACTCCGCTGCGGGGCGGTTCCACGAGTCGGCCCTGCGCTTTGAGCTGGGTGAGAACGCGGCCCACCATGGAAGTCGAAACCGGCACCTGCTGGCGGCGCAGCAGAACCGCCAGCTTGTCCTTGCCCCAGCGGGGAAACTGCAACCGCAACCCCAAAACCTTTTCGCTGGGTCGGCGCGATGTTGAAGCGAGGCGACCAGTCATCGCCCCAAGGCTGGGCTTCAAACTGCTCTTCGATGATCTGTTTCCGCTTCGACAATCGGTAGCGCCCGCACATATCGAAGATTATGGCAGATCGAATGGGCTTCGTTATTTAGCGAGTTCGCCCGGATGTATGCCTTCCCCAAGGACAAAGGTTGAACCCACACTGCCCACAACCGCCGACGCTCGCGGTAACCCGAGCCTTTGTCGAATGCGGTACACGGCTTCGATGCCAGTACAATGTGCGCCGATCAGATTCGCGACCTTGAACTCTTTCATCTTGTCCGCAGTCCAATCCAGTTGCTCATCCGTAGCCGGAAAGAGGTGCAGTCCGCCGATGACTGCCTCGACTGGCTCATTGGGAAATTTCTGTCGGGCAAATGTCAGTATGTTGATGATTCCCGCGTGCCCGCAGCCAGTGACCACGACCAATCCTTCGGGCGTGTTGAGCACCAGTGATTGATCCTCGGGGATCGTGTCCTCGACCAAGCCTGCTGGGGTCTGCACTTTCCCGCTGACACTCCAGTTGCGTTCCGGAAACTTTCGTGGCACTGGCCCTGTCAGCCATGCGCCGGGAAAGATTTCTGCCGACTCCTCATGTTCAATGAACTGACCCCCGGTCGCTTCGTACTCTTTTTTCAACGCGATCATGCGGTTATCCGGTTATCCTCGCCCTCGGGCGCAGGTCTGCTGTAGAAAATGCCGCTGGCGACATGCACCACCGACAACGCCGAGGGGTCTTTCTTCATCATCTCTCGGCGAAGGGTTATCAGCCCAGTCACATGATCCCAATGATTGTGCGTGAGGATTACTTCTTTGACGTTGGACAAATCAATATTCAAATCTCGTGCGTTTTGCAGCACAGTATCGGGATGCGCTCCAGTATCAAGCAGGACACGATGACCATCGGCGTCGATCAATGCCGAAAATCCCCACTCGCCCAGACCCGTTTTACTGCCCACCAGCATCGTCGATAGTAGGGTCACCTTGAGCGCGTGAATCTGGGCAGGATGGTTCTGAACGTTAGGCGACGGACTGCTCTGACCTTCCGCAGGCCGCACGCTGACAATCAGAACCAAAAGCGCGATCAGTGACCCAGAAAGGTGTATCCAGCGAAAACGCGAGACCTTGTGCATGTGTCGATACCTCGTGATGGAGACGCGAGCAAGACACATGGTATCGCAAACAAATCGTTCCGGCTGATGTTGTCGCAGGCGGATATGTCGCGGTGACGGATGAAGAAACGAAAGCGTCCCAAAACCCTCTCGGGTCACAGAACGCCAGTTGAACAGCCCCCCCCCCGAAGTCTGGTCGCCGACCACAATATGCTCTCCCTACCACCGTGAAAATGGCTCCAACGTGCCACATGGCGAGGGCTACTTACTCGCCAGATACTCATGATACAAACGGCCATGCCAAATGCATTGTCTTGAGCGGTCGGATTTGTATTGACAGCCGCAAATAGCGCAGTACCATTGGCGCGACATTTCATACCGGGGAACGAATCCGAGAAGTTCTTCTACTCATCGTGCATTCGGCCTCTAAGATAGAGAGAAAATATGAGATTCATCCCCAGTCGTCTCGCTGTTACAGCGATGGCTCTCGCCATTTTGACCACGCTAGTGTCAGGACTGGCACACGCCCAGTCACCCCAATGCTCCAACACGATTACAGCCTGCGGTTGCACCATTGAGACACCGGGTTACCTACACGGTGGCAAATGACCTCTATGCCTCGCAGGGGCTGACCTCAAAGAACGGTTGCATCGACATCAAATCCTTTGGCGTCAGCCTTTTCTTGGATAGTTACAACATTTTTGGCTCAGGCTGCGAGAGCGTGTCACGTCCGAGGTCAGGCGTCGGCATCCATGTATTGCCGGGGGCAAGCGGTATTCTGGTTGAAGGGGAAGTTGAAGGCGCATCGGAGGGGCCAGCCGCAAACCTCTGCGGTTGTAACTACGGCGCGGAGAGCGATGGTTATAACGTATATTGGCGACAAATTGGCTTCTACCAAAACGGCATCGGCCTGTTCCTCAACAACACCGAATTTAACAACACGTCTGAGATCGCCGCCTCCAATAACATCACTGGTGTCCGAGTCCTCTGGGGTTTGGAGAATTTTGTTGCTCGTGCTGACGCTGAGAACAATGCGCACTATGGCTTTTGGATCGACGGTACGAAGACCAACACATTCAGCCAAGACAACATATACAACGATAACAATGCCTTGAGCAATGGCATTGCGGGGTTCTACGTCGGCTGCTCGGCTACGGGCGATATACAATCCACGGCTCCCTGTGTAAACACGGACAACACCCTCGAACGTAACTACGTAAGGTACAACCGCTTTTACGGGATCGCTGTGGAGCGGGGAGGTGTGGGCAACTTGATCGAAGACAACGCTGTTCTCGATCAACCCACGGAAATCATCGACGGTAGCGGCACGTGTAAAGATAATAGGTACCGACACAACGGTGCGCCCGGCGTACACTGAATCGGGAGGGCTGAGTCGGGAGCAGAGCTTCGCCCTGAGTCCCCACGCTTCCAGCAAATCCTGCGGAACATACTTGCTGTTTTTATGCTTTTGCGCCCATTGTTTCAGGGTAGTCGAACCCCGATATTCATTCTTTGATAGCTTCAAGCGCCGCGCCATCTCTTCGAAAGAAGAAGGGACGATTGGGATGTCTCCACCAGTCTTGCCCCAATTTGAATTGCCCTTGTTTCGCAACTTGAGCACCTCGTCAACAATGTTAAGCCGACGAGAAAACTTCACAAACGAACGAAGGTCACTTTGGAAGGCAAAGATATCGTGCCGCGCTCAATGCACTTTGGCAGAAATCATCTTGCGTAGTTCTCGAATAGTAGTTTGAAGAGCACGCCTCTTGCCCTCGTAGTTTTCGTCTCGTTGCGACACGCGAGCCATTTCGCGCTGGAGTCTTCGAAGCCCGGATATGGCTTCGACTACATCCGCTACGCGTCCGGCTGGTCCAACGTTGGGCATGAGATGCCTCACGGGTATTGGTCTTTCGGGAAATGAGGTTCAGGTTAGTAGCCCGGAATTGTGGTGTCAAGTACTCTTGTGATGGCAATGAAAACGTTTGAGTTCGTCATTGGTCTCGTGCTATGAAGATGGGCGATCCTGCGTCCGGGCTAGTTCCACTAGGTGTCGCTCTGGAAAAAAGAAGCGGTGCGGCTTCAAAGCCCTTGGAGAGAGGAGCACGGTACCGCACCGCCCAAGAGGAGAACCTGCCGACTACTCCGAGGAGGTTGACTCGGCAGAACCTCTTTGACCCTATGAAAGGTGAAGCTTAGCGCAGGGCGCACAGTGTGGTCTGTTCAATATGGGACACTTTGAGGCAGCCTCGGAGGGTCACTTAGCCTTTAGCCCCGCTGCTTGTTCCAGTACTTTCACAGCCGCCATCGTGCGGGCGGTAGGGTCTATACGTTTTCCCGACTTCGGGCGGCGGTGGCGTTTGGTGAGGGAATGTTTGCTTGACATGGCATTCTCCTGTTGCTGCCTGAGTACCTCATATGATTTCTGCGTGGCGAGGAATTTCCCCACGAATGCCACCTTAGCCTCCGAGCTAGGCGCAAGACTGGTCAATTCTGATCAGTGCCCAGATCCGACGCATCTCTTGAATTACTGACCGATGTCTCAACGATGCGCTCGTATAATTGGAAGGATATGAACGGATTGCTTGGTATTCTGTGCTACCTCGTCATCGCCACAATCGCTCTCCCGTCTCAAGCTCAGGCGCAAACGCTCGACGATGAGTAGTTCGTCAGGCCATCCCACGATATCGTCCTTGGGAGGGACGACGGGACGTATCGCCTCAGACCGATCTGAACGACTGGTCTGGATCCGGCACTTGAGGAAGATGTGGTGAAGCCCTCCAACCAAAGTCAGAGGACTGCACCACCAGAGGAGTCAGTTGCAGTTCACACCGTTCACATCGAGGATGGGACGGCGGCTCCTTCACATCGCTCTCCTTAATGATTAGCCCCACTTTATCGAGCGAGCGATCCTATGTCTGGTCAATATTGACCATTCGGTGTAAGGAGCGAGAGTAGGATTAAAGCCAATACACCAATATGACTATAGTGCGGAACTAACATCGGTTATCGGCATATCATTGTAATAGGGGAACTAAATGATGCCAGCCATCGCACTCCCGCGACACGAAGAAGAATGTCGGCTTTTTGGGGCTTATGAGGCGTCGAGCGCCAAAGAGCATGCTGCCGCCTGCAAACTACTAAGTCCGCATCATGGCTTATCCGATCCCGCATACATGAAACTACTCGGCGATCTGTGGGCTATCCGGATGGAATGCGACGCAGACATGCTGGCAATTGTCACGCACCATAAGAAGATGCGAGAACTCACGACAGCGCATTGATAAATGAAGGCGTTTGTACGGTACTAGAATTGTGGACAGTTAGAAAAGATGAGTTCCATACTGGAAAGGGATAAGCTCCAATCATGTACAACATCGAACGCGGCAAATCTGGTGGTGTGGTTTTGAAATGCAGAGTGTGCTCTCACAGCGAGCGCGTCAACGCGTTTGATGACAGGCTGGGAAGTCGTCGCACGCAGGCAGCGCAGGCGATGCTGAAGCATGCGCTCAACGACCACGGAAACGAGCCGATAGGCAGGCCAATGTCCAAGACCCTAGAGTCGTGGGTCTGACAGGTGACCATGACAACCTTATGGGCAATGCTGGACAGCGCATTCTATCTTGCACTGGTGGTGAAAGATTGTCCACGTTCCGGGTGCCGACGAAAAGGCGCTCTTGCAGCGCGTCTTCAAGTTTGGCGAGGGCGCAAGCGGAGTCGTCAGGCATCTGCTTAGTTCGATTGCATGCGAATCTTAAGCATCAGAGCGCCGATTCGCTGTATCCGCTTCTTTCGGTACGGGTCGAGCTTGCCGTCGCTGTCAGGTGCCAAGTGTTCATAATCAGGGCGCTCCTGAGCGCGCGGACGCTTTACTTTCTCTGGGCGCTGAAGTGGTAGTCCGGTTTCAACCACTCCATACAGGCGAATGCTTTGCGATCAAAAACCGAGGATCTGGCGAAAGCATCCTTGACTTTTGTCCGCGTCCGGAAACGCGGACGCTTCCTACAAGCTTGATTCTCGGGCGTATCCACTGCGGATAGCGGCCGAGACAGGCGATCTTGCGTGACGCGCGTCTTCGAGTCGTGCGTGAGTTAATGAGGCCTCAATGGATTCTTCCCAACGTCTCATATCTCGATGTTTCGAGCATTTTAGTGGCCTGTCCCTGTCAGCGGGACCGTGCTCAGTCCGCCCGCAACATTGTCAGTCACGATCAAGGTCCCCGTGCGTGCCCCCGTCACCGTCGGTGCAAAGGTCACTGAGATCGTGCAGCTCATCGTCGATGACAAGATCGCCGGGCAGTTATTGACCTCCGTAAATTCGCTCGACCCACTAATCCCAATGCCGCTGATGTCCAGAGGCGTTAGCCCGCTGTTGGTCAGTTGCACCGGCAGGGTTGTGGTGCTACTAACGGGCTGCGTCCCAAACGCCAGCTTCGTCGGGCTGAACTGTGCAATCGGATCGAGCACGTTGCCCGTCAGGCCCACGGTTTGCGGCGTCCCTACAGCGTTATCCGTAAGGTTCAAAGTCGCGGTCAGCGTGCCCTCGGCCTTGGCCTTGAAGGTCACATCGATCACGCAACTCTTGCCCGCCGCCAGCGGGCTTCCGCAATGGTTGACGAACGTATAGGTACCCGCAGGCTCTGTGCCCGGAGTAATGCTGACCCCGCTGAGGCTCACCGTCGACGAACCCACATTCGTCACCGTTACCGGCAGCGTCGTCGAGCTGTTCAGATACACAGACCCGAAACTCAGATTCGAGGGCGTCAGCTCGAGCCCCGAAACGCTGAGCGTGAAGTTCTGCGTAGCCGTCGTCACCGCGTTCGTCGCCGTGAGCACAAGCGGGAATGTGCCGGAGGCATAGCTCGGCGTCCCGGCAAGTGTAGCCGTGCCGTTCCCGTTATCGACGAACGTCAGCCATGGCGGCAGCGTCCCCGCCTCGTGGAGGCTCGCCGCCGGGAACGCCGCTGTTGTTACCGTAAACGAGTTCGGCACCCCATATACGAAGACCGCATTATTCGCGCTCGTAAACGATGGCGCTTGTTGCACGATAATCGTGAAGCTCTCCGTCACCGGCAATCCAATCCCGTTTTTCGCCGTAATGGTAATCGGGAAATCTCCTCCCACCAATATCCGCGGAGTTCCGGCCAGGGTCGCCGTGCCATTCCCGTTATCAACAAAGGTAAGTCCGGTTGGCAGATGGCCGCTTTCCGTGAAACTGGCCGTTGGGTAAGCCACCGTCGTCACCATGAACGATCCCGCCACCCCGATGGTGAACACGGCGCTGTTCGCGCTCGTAAACACCGGCGCCTCATCGACCGTCAGCGTAAACGGCTGCACCGCATTCGTGCCCACGCCGTTCGACGCCGTGAAGGTGATGCCGAACAATCCACCCGACGTCGGTGTCCCGCTCAGCGTGCCCGTCCCGTTGTGGTTATCGACGAACATCACTCCCCCGGGCAGCCCGCCGCTTTCGCCGATGCTCGGCATTGGATAGCCAGTCGTATTCACCGTGAAAGTGCTGAACGTGCCCACCGTGAACGTTGTGTTGTTTTGACTGGTGATCGCCGGAGCCTGATCCACCGTCAACGTGAAGCTTTGGCTCGCGTTCGGTGATACGCCGTTGCTCGCGGTGATGGTGAATTTGTAGACTCCGCCCGTGCCTGTCGCGGGCGTTCCGCTCAGGGTCGCCGTTCCGTCGCCGTTGTTGGTGAAGGTGACGTTGCTCGGCAACGTGGCGGCTCCATCGCCGATCGAGGTAACGGTGGGATAGCCATTCGTGGTCACGGTAAGTGTACCCGGCATGCCGACGGTGAAGGTGATGTTATTGGCGCTGGTGATGGATGGAGGCTCGAGGAAATTCGCCGTCACCGTTTCGGGACCGGTCATACTGAAGTTGGTCGCAGCGCTGTTGGCATTGGCGAACGTGCTCCCCGTCCAGTCCGAAAATTCAAAACCCGAACTTGGGGACGCACTGATAACGACGACCGTGTTCGCATCCTGCCAGCCTGAGCTGGGACTGACGTTCCCGCCGTTCGATGGACTGGCGTTCATGGTGAGGTAGTACTGCGTCCCGAAGGTGGCCGTGTAGCTGACCGGTGTCGAGGGGATCGTGATCGTGTGCTCTATCCCGCCGCTATCGGACCAGTTCTCCCAGACATACTGCGTGCCCGTGCCGCCGGATTGCGCCAACATGGTCGACAACGGGTATTCGCCCCCGGCAACCAGGAACGGTACCTGCGCGCCGCTATAGGTGCTGCTGCCGACCGTATAGGAAAGATTCGCCGGGTTGGTCGTGAAGGGGACGGGAATTTCCTTCGCCTCAAAGGCGCCGATGTCGCAGGCGGGGCCTTGCGGACGGACCACGCCTCGCTGGTCGGGCGATACCCCGCACGCGCTCGCGGTCAGTGGAATCGCGTCGATGGCGCTGCTCGGATAAGTGAGCGGAACGGTTTGCGTCGGGCCGCCGTTGGAAGACAGCGAACCGGGATTCCCATTCTGATTGTTACTGAGCGATCCCTTCGCGGAACTGAGGCCGCAACTACCATCGTCGTCGAGGTTGTAGCCGAGATCGGTAAAGGACCCGTTCGAGGTTAGGCACTCGCTGCCACCGTTTAACGCGTTTCCCGCGATCAAACTATTCTGGAGGTACACAGGCGTCTCGCGCGCATAGATGACCGAATTGCCGCTGCCATTCAAGGCTGTGATGGTGTTGCCGGAGAACGTGCTGCCCGTCACGATGATCGGTCCGTTGGTGTTGGCATAGATCGCGGATCCATCCGTACCGGAATTCCCGGAAAACGTGCTGTTGGTCACAATCAGCAGATCGCCTACGTGGAGAATGCCCCCGCCGTAATCGGCCGTGGCGAAATTGTTGGCAAAGGTGCTGTCGGTGATGATCAGCGTGCCCGCATTTTGCGCGCCGCCCCCTTCATCGTCGCCGCTCCCGTTTTCGATGGTGAGGCCGTGAAGAATCAATATGGTGTTCGAGCTGTTGTATAGCGCCTGATCGGTGTTGCCGCCGCTGATGCTGACGTCACGGCCGTTGGCGTCGAGAACAGTGTCATGTGCGTTCGGGAGAGTACTTGTGAGCGTGATCGTGCCGTCGCATTCAAAGACGATGCGGCCGCCGTTGCCAATCGCTGTTCGCAGCTGAGTGTCGGCGCTGCAATCGGTGATGGTAGCGGCGGCAGTGGGGACATATTCATACGCGCCCATGCTGCAGTAGCCGGTCACGCTGCCGGGGCGGGCAACTCCCCGCTGATCGTTGGGAACGGTCGTCGCGCAGCCGTTGACTCCGGGAGGAATTACCCCGATGGCATCGCTCGGGGAATTCAGTGGAATGGTTTGAGTGAGCCCGCCATTAGCACCCAGCGAGCCCAGGTTGGCGTTCTGGTCGTCGCTCAACGAATGGTTCGCGGATTTTAAGCCGCAGGTGCCGTCATCGTCGAGGTTGTAGCCGCCATCGACGATGGTACCCCCGTTCGAAGCGCAGTTATCGAGGTCGCTGTCCACGAGGATCGTATTTTTGAGCGTGGCGGTGCCGTAAACTGCGTAGATCGCGGCGCCCTCAAAGGTGCCGCCCATGCCGTTGTTGAGGGAGTTGCCGGAAAATGTGGAATTAATTACCGTCAGCGTTCCCCCGTTTTCAATGGCGCCGCCGGTGTTACCTGAAAATGTGCTGTTGGTTACAGTCGCAGTACCCGCATTTAGGAAGGCCGCGCCGCTTGCCGGGTTGTTGGTGTTGGCGGAAAATGTGTCGCTGGTCAGGATCGCCTGACCGAGGTTGCAGATGGCGCCAGCGGAGGTCGGCGCTACGTTGTCGCCGCTATTGCCGGAAAATGTGCTGTTGCTGATGAAGAGCGTGCCGCTGTTGAAGATCGCGCCCGCGGTGTACGCGGAAGCGGAGGTTTCCGTGTTGTTGGAGAAGGTGCTGTTGGTGATGAGTAGCGTACCGCCGTTCGTGATGGCGCCCGCAAGGCCCGCGGAGCTGCCGTTAGCGACGGTCAGATTGTTGAGCGCCAGCTTGACTCCCGAGTTGACGGTGAGCACTGGACGGCTGTTTTGACCATCCAGAGTTACGGTGTAGCCGCCGCCGTCAATCGAGGTATTGGTCGAGATCGTTATGGTCGAGCCGAACTCGATATCGCAACTGCTCGAGAAAGTGACCAGTCCGCCCCCCGCCAGCGCGGCCTGCAGGTGCGGTTCGTCGCAGACGCTGACCACGCCCGCCGCATGTGCCGCCGGGCTGCCGAATACGCTAAGCAACAGGAAAAAGAAACCGGTAGCGACGCAGGACCATCTCAGCCGCATAGCCACACCTCGCTGAATCACGAAGAAAGGATTGGGTTCGGTCCACCGAGGGGTTTGTAGGTACGACCCGACGCGTCAAGAAAACCTTGATCCGGGACCGTAAACCAAACTTTGTGCGGAATCATAGACCCTTCCCAGTCCCCAGGCAAGCGGAAAGAGTTGGCAACTGCATGACTGCCGACGCCGACCAGATTAAGATTCGGCCATCTCTTCGTCCACATGGCCGAAACAAATGATCTGCTATGCAGCAAGGCCGCCGCTGTCCCCGCGCCCGAGGTCGACGACGTGAAAGAGACGGACTCGAAAGACGAGCTCGTGGCCGCGCTCAAAGCCTCCTTCGATTTCTGTTCCGACGCGCTGGCGAAAATGGACGACTCAAGATCAGCCGAGACCACGGAAATCTTCCCCGGGCGCCAGTGTTCCCGTGCCTGGGCCAGCATGATCCTCGCAGGTGCTTGGGCCGACCACTACGCCCAAGCTGCAATGTATCCGCGCTTGAACGGTGTGTTGCCGCCGACCGCCAAGAAATAAGAGCAGGAAGCATGGCATGCTTAGCAGCCTGTGGCGCAAGTCTGTCGTCCCGGCGGAAAGCAGTCCCCAGGCATTACAGTTTCTGAAACTTTGCTTTATCCTGAGCTTGAGTTAACCGCCGAGTTGCGAGGCTGTCCGTGATGTAGGGGAGGTGGTCGGATGGGAGAGGCAATTCGAATTGGGATCATGGGAGACTTCGAGCCAGCGTATCACTCACACTTTGCGACCAATGCCGCGCTCTATGACGCAGCCACAAAGCTGAAGGTTCCGCTTGAACTACGCTGGCTACCGACTCCATCCTTGGAGGGCCCGGATGCCAAGAAACTCCTGGCGCGTTGGGACGGGCTTATCGCGTCCCCAGGGAGTCCGTACAAGAGCTTCAACGGAATGTTGCGCGGGATCGAATTTGCGCGAACGCGAAATTGGCCGTTCGTGGGAACTTGAGGGGGGTTCCAATATACTCTGTTAGAGTATGCGCGCAATGTTTTGAAGATCGCCGATGCTGACACAGCCGAAAACAATTCAGGATCGTCGCACTACGTCGTCACGCCGCTTTCATGCGCCCTGCCGAACCGGCGTGATGGCGGTCCCATAGGCTCGGGCGACGAGCGGCTGAAGATTGTGCCAGGGACGCTCCTGCATTCGATTTGCGGGAGCGAAGATGACTCCGAGCAATACTACTGTAATTACGGCGTGAATGAAGGGTACGAAAAGCCGTTTCAAGCCGCCGGTCTGCGTGTCAGCGCACGGGGACTGCTAGGGGAAGCGCGGGCCGTAGAATTACCCAATCAGCGATTCTTCATCGCCACTCTGTTCCAACCCCAGCTTTCGTCGCGCCCCGAAATGCCACACCGCTTTCTGCTGGCATTTCTGCGAGCCGCGATGCATTTCCGGAGGGTTCGCGCGAAAACAAGAGCCAGCCTAGACTAGCTGGATTCCGGCGCGAAAAAGATTGCGCAATTCACAAGGATCAGACGGCTACCGACAAGGGCTACCACAGCGGCGCGGTGGTGAAGCGGATGAAGCCGTACGAAGTGCGGGTGCGGGGCGGACTACGGCAAGAGGTTACTGCGCCGGTGCGGCGAATTGGTCGAGCGCAGCATCGCGCACTGCTATGAGACGGGCGCGATGCGGCGTTGTCATATTCCGGTTCCACAATCAACGCGTTCGTCTGCGAGGTCGATGACCTCGGCAATGAGTTCGGCCTCCAGACACGCCCCCAATAGAATCTCCGCCCCACCATGCGAGGTGCGCGCATGCTCCCCACGCTCGCCCAAGATTTCCAGGAAAAGTTCGGAAGCGCCGTTGGCAACCACGTGCGACTCTGTAAAGTTCGGCGTGCTGTTCACCATCACCACCATCTTCACGATCCGCTTTATGTTCTCCAGGTCCCCGAGGGCGACGTGTAGTGTGGCGAGCAATTCTATGGCAATGCCGCGTGCGGCTTCTTTGGCCTCAGGCACGGTAACATCCACTCCTACTTTGCCAGACCAGGGCTTGCCATCTTTCTTGGCGAGGCGTCCCGCCAAATAAACAAGATTCCCGGTGCGCACAAACGGAACCAAAGCGGCAACGTAACCGTCCACCACGGGAGGCTGCACATCGGGCAAAGTGATATGCAGGGCTTTCAGGCGTTCATAAATTGTCGTCATAACTTATTCCTTTTCATTCCTTGGGTCGTTAAGGCTCATCAGCCTGCCTCACGGTTTGAACTTCAATCGCACATCCGACAAGCGTTTTGTTGTGTCCAGTACCCGTTCGTTGTGGATTCGAGATGTTGAGCGCGCGGTCACTTTTCGTCTGTGACAAATTCCGCGTCCGAGTCGGACGGTTACGACACCGATGAGGCGGTCAATGTCCTGCTCGGAGTTGAAAGATGAGGCGAGACGCGAATCCTCCCCTCGCGGAGGCTCACGACAACATTTTCCTTTCGCAACTTCTCATAGAGTTCGGTTGTTTTCTCCAAGGTGGGGGCGGTGAAGCAACCGGACGGCCCGCGCCGCGCGGAGTCTAGCGGACTGGCCGGAGAGCAGTCTCTGGGAAGGTGCTCGAACAAGAGTTCGATCAATTTCCGATTGTGTTCGCGCACGAACCCAGGTCCGACGCGCTCGAGTTCCATATCCAGTTTGAGAGTCGGCCGGCGATCGTCAGGTCTCGAAAGTCGCGAGACTTGAGGAACACAGCTTTCCCGTCACATATAAATCATTTAGAGCTAAAGGCTTGCATGAATTTCCCTCGTAAGTAGCATCTGAGATCGCGATGCTGGTCAGTACCACGGTCTGATTGTTGGCTAAAGTGAGCGTCTTTGCCGCACTGGTCGTTCTCACTGCCTTGATCGTTGCCCAAGAACCTTGTCATTTGCATTTCCCCAAAACACCTGATTCTTATTGGATCGAGTTCAGCGCCTGGAGTGGCTCAAAAACAGATGTTTATGGGCTCACGATTGCCCTCCCGGAGCGATGCTGATTCCACAAGTAGGTCTCTCTTTGAGAACGGGCCTCTCGCCGTGATCTTAGTAACGTTCAGGCACCTGCAGAGATGCGATTGTTTATGTGGATTGCGCCGGTAACTCTATGCGCCAGGTACTGGTGCCGGACCACGCCAGATTACCTGATGTCATGACGATTGCGGACGAAGTAGATTCGCAGTTGACGCAGACCATGGGGAGCTACACAAGGCTCTCGAAGTCAAAGCCCCGAGCGGTAGCCAAGCCCGCAGCCGCATAAGGA
>JBEKOW010000068.1:0-26231 GCA_049521375.1 Terriglobales bacterium | reverse complement strand
CGCATGCGGGCGATGATCGCATCCAGATCGGGGTGCAGGAGGGGCTCACCTCCACTGATGGTGACTACCGAAGTGCCCAGTTCGGCCAGTTTATCGACCCGGTGCAGCATGAGGTCGGTCGCCACCGGCTTGGAAAAATCATCGAACTCGTTACAGTAGGTGCAAGCCAGATTGCAACGGCGGATCGGGATCAGGTGGGCAAGAAGAGGGTGATCCGTGGAGACAACTGCTTTGAGGATTTGCCACAATCCATGGGCATTACGCTCCAGTGCCTTGAGGTTGCGCCGTAATTTGACGGATGTAGTCGCCATAGGGGCTTGTAACTATTATTTCATCATCTGTCCGCCTGTGCGTCCAATTTGGGCCAGTATTTGGGGCAAGAACGGGGTCGAACGGCGATTCCGAGCCTAGATGGGCTGGTGCCCGGCTGAGGTCAGCGCCGCCATGGCGCGCTCCAGATTCTCTGGCTTGATCAGCACGTAGTCGGTGTCGAAGGTGGAAATTGCGAAGACCGGAATAGCGGCTTCGGCCAAAGGCTGAATGAATGACGCCAGCACGCCGGTCAGCGTAAACGGGAATGGGCCTTCGAGCTTCAAGGCAATCCATCCGCGCTCGACGGTGATCCCGTCCAGATTCCGGGCAGCGTGATCTCGCGGGAAAGCACTTTCGGCGCACACGATTGACAGCTCATCTGGCGTGCGCGTGACGGAGAAGAATTCGCCGTCCAGAACCCATGCGGGAATCGGTGCGCAGGGCGCGGCCCGGCATATGGCGAGTCGCTGCTGCAGGATGCGGTATTTCAAGCGGTGGGTCAAACACAAGGAGAGTAGCGCGGACAAGACTGTCCGCGCTACAAGGACAAAGCTACTGCATATCTCCGCCCATGGGGACGTAGCGGAATTTTTTTCCGTCGAAGAACACAGCGGAGCTTTCGCCCATGTCGCCGGCTTCTTCCACATAGATCGCTTCGATCATGCGCTTTTTATTGAGCTGCATTTTCCTTACCGACAGCCCTTTGAAGGGCAGATTCACGATGACAAACTTCGATTTGGGCGTGGCTGAGCGCCAGGCATCGGGCCCAGCGCCATTAATCACGAGCGCGACCAGCCCGCGCAGCGCGGGGTTCCCTTCAGAAAATGTGGTGGTGATTTTGGGGTCGCCATAGCCAAAGAAATCGTAGTACGGGTCGACCACCCGGAAGTTGTGCGCAGCCTGGTCGATCATCGGATTTTTACAGCGCGCGGGGATCACGATATCCTCCACCCCATCGCCGTCGAGGTCGCCGACAGACACGGGTACGCTCGTGACCAGCGTAAACTGGTCGCCGAACTGCTGGAGCACGAATTGCTGATCGACCTTGATTGTTGCTGCCGTTCCCTGCGCTGCCATAGGAATGGCCAGCGCGAGACTGAACACTACCGCGAGAGAGATTGTCCGCATGGCATCACTCTAGCCTTACGGGGTCACTCCAGGCAGATAACCAAAGTCACTAACCAGGATCTGAGTTGGGCATGTCCCGCGGGGACGAGGTTTCCCGGTCAACGATCACAGACTTCCGCGAAAGTGCTCCCATCCCCCGGGCTCGAGCAGCCGCATTCGGTCGTCTAGATCGATCATTCTCATTCCGTTCGAGGCGGTCGTCCGGCCAATGCGCGTGACTGGCACGCCCTCGATCTCATGCGGCACGGGCTGGGAAGAAGTGAAGAGCAACTCGTAATCGTCGCCACCGTGAAGCGCCAAATCGAGATCCACAATCCCCTTTCTCCCAAGACCGCATCGCGCGCGAGGAATCGCCCCAATCTCGATCTCGGCGCCCACACGGCTCTCCTCGCAGATGTGGCTGAGGTCGGTGGAAAGACCGTCACTGATGTCGATCATGGCGGAGGGGATTTTGTGCTCCCGAAGCCACTGGCCGACCGCAACCCGGGCGCGGGGACGATAGTGGGCCGAATATTCCGCACCGAGAAGCTGGGAGTCCGCCAGTCGAGCCAGGGCCAATGCCGAGCCGCCCAACTCTCCGGTGACGTAGATTTGTTCGCCCCGCCTGGCTCCGGAACGCAGGACCGCCGTACCCTTGGGTACCGACCCAACTACCACGATGTCCGCCTGAATGCCGGTGGCTGCCTGCGCCAGATCTCCACCGGCGAGTGGAACACCGAATTGTTTTGCCAGCGAGAGCAACCCTTTCAGGAACCTGTCGATCCACTTTTGGGGAACGTCGCTGGCCACTGCAAGGGACAGAAAGGCAGCCTCGGGCTTGCCTCCCATGGCGGCGATGTCGCTCAGCCCACGGGTCAGGCAGCGCCAGCCGACAATGGCGGGCTGGTGCCAATCGCGGCGGAAGTGCACTTTTTCGATCGAAAAGTCGGTGGTCACCAGCATGTCGGTGCCGGGCGGAAGGGATAAAACCGCGGCATCGTCTCCGATGCCAGTCACCACGGTGGGGGACTTGCCAGCGATGCGCCGAAAGCCGCGGATCAGATCCCGCTCTCCGCGCCTGTCGCCGCCGCTTTTCCCGCCCACAGGCATGGCATCACTATAACTCTCGGGTGCATCAGAAGATGGAGCCAGGACCGGGATGAGGGGGCGAAACGGGACGGTTTCGCGCTGCGCCGGTCGGTAACCTGTCTGGATAGACACCGCGGATTACGCTGCCTTCGTAACCATCCGAAAGGTCGTATGGCGTTGACAAGGGGGAATCAGGTTTGTTACGTTTAACGCGACATTAACAGAGAACTTTACCAGGCCAAGTGCCGCAGCTAGAATCGGTTGCCGCCCATTTGGTTTTGGTTTGACCTGGTTCCGTAGGTAAGTGACTCCAGTTCGTTCCTGATGCGACTGGTGGAATCAGGATTCCGAGCCCGAGCTTGACCGGTCCGCTCTGGCAGGATTCCGAAGCTGAAGCTGAGGAAGAATAAATTTCGCGATTTGGATGAGTCTATTGCGTAAACGGTTTTACATTTTTTTTGTGGCGCGCGACGAAGCGGGACAGCTTCGAAAGATCTCAATTCCCGTTCATTATCTTTATTTTCTGGTTGCCGGGATCGTGATCGGCGGGCTCAGCCTGACGGGGATCCTGAGCTCGTATGCGCGGATGTTGCAGAAGATTTCCCATTACAACCAGCTCCGCACGGAAGAAGCCCAATTGCGGGACCGGTATTCGCGGCTGGAGCAAGTCGCGAAGGAGCGCGATATCCAGGTCGCGTCGCTGGGTTCGCTGGCGAGGGAAGTTTCGTCTCTCTACGGACTCAAGTCGAATCCGGCGATGGTGGCAGCGTCGACGGAACAGATCCAGAAGGCGCAGGTCGACTCCTCGCTGGACCAGTTATACGCGCTGCGAAATACGGCACTTACGGGTGCGGCCAGCGTGGGGATTTCCATGGGGCTGACCCGGAATTCCACTACCGCCGACTGGGTACGGGCGAACTCGGCTCCGAACCTGTGGCCGGTCGAAGGGCAAATCACGGGGAGCTTTGGAGAGCGCATTGATCCGTTCAACGGCGAAGGCGCGTTCCACTCTGGCGTGGATATTTCCGCCACCCTGGGCTCGGCTGTCATCGCACCGGCGGACGGTCTGGTCACTTTTGCCGACTTTCTCGGCGGCTATGGACGGGCCGTTATGGTCGATCACGGACACGGCATCTCAACCCGCTATGGTCACCTCGGCAGTTTCGCAGTCGCTGCCGGTCAGCATATTCGTCGCGGCGACGTAATCGGCTATGTCGGCTTGAGCGGGCGCTCTACAGGGCCCCATCTGCACTATGAGGTACGGATCAACGACACGCCGGTCAATCCGTACAAGTATCTCCGCATCACCGTGGCGCAGCTTGGCGGATTTGCTGCCGGGTCGTAGCTTTCTGGATCGAGCAGCTCTGACTGCGAGCCACCTGAATTGCCACCCCCGTTAACTCCTACGCGAATGAATTAACCGATGGAACGACGGCGACGATCTCGAACGAATAAATCCTGGTGCCTGTCGTGTATGGTCTAAACGGCTCTAGCTGGGTCGAAGGCGAGACGCGCTCGGGACAGCCGGCAGGGTGCCGGCGCTACGCCTTAGCCTTCTTCACTTCCTCGATCAGCGGGGGCACGATGTCAAACAGGTTGCCGACGACCGCATAATCGGCGATTTCAAAGATAGGCGCCTCCGAATCTTTGTTGATCGCGATAATGCTGCGCGCGCCTTTCATGCCAACGATGTGCTGGATGGCTCCGGAAATTCCCAGCGCGAGATACAACTTGGGTGCGACGGTCTGGCCGGAGGATCCGATTTGCCGGTCCATGGGCAGCCAGCCGTTATCGCAAATGGGGCGCGAGGCCGCGAGTTCGCCGCCAAGCGCGGTGGCCAACTGCTGCGCGAGTTCGATGTTTTTCTGCTCCTTAATGCCGCGTCCTACCGAAACGATGATTTCAGCCTGTGTCAGGTCGACGGCCTGCTTGGCTTCCTTGAATACTTCCTGCGGCTTGTTGCGCACGATGCCGTCGGGAACATCGATGTTCACGGTTTCCACCGGAGCCGGGGCCGCGCCGGCCTCGGCCTTATCGGCGCGAAACGACCCGTTCTGAAAAGTCACGAAGCATGGGCCCGCGCCGGCAAAACTGACGTCGGCCACGAATTTTCCCTGGAACATCTGGCGGGTGAACAGCAGCTTTCCGCCTTCGTACTTGAAGCCGATCACGTCGCTGATGGCCGTTGTCTTGAGCGCCGTGGCCAGCTTGGGCACGAAGTCGCGCACCTGATAGGAGTGCGGCATAAGCACCAGCTTCGCGGGATGCTTCTCCAGAAATTGCTTGAGCGCGGTGGCGAACGCGTCGGGCGTGTAGGGCTCAAGCCTGGCGGACTCGACGTCATAGACTTTCGCCACCTTTTTCGCGGCCACTTCGCCCGCGATGGCCGCAACGCCCGAGCCGACGACGGCGGCTTCGAGCGTCCAGCCGGCTTGGGCGGCGATCGCCTGCCCGGCCGCGATGGTCTCCCATGAGACGCGATTCAGTTTGCCTTCCCGCTGCTCAACTACTACGAGTATGTTGTCTGCCATATGAGTTCTCGGTTCCGGTTCTCAAAAATAGCTCTTAGCTGCTAGCTCCTGGCTCCTAGCTATTTCTCACAGCACCCGCACTTCGTTCTTCAACTTCTCAACCAGTTTCTTCGCCACTTCGGCTGGAGGGCCTTCCAGAAATTCCGTGTTTTTTGATTTCTGCGGGACGTACATCTTCTCGATCTTCTGCAGGTTCGGGCTCAAGGCGGCCTGGACCTCTTCCATGGTTACCTTGCGCATGGGCTTGGTCTTGGCCTGCTTGATGCCGATGAGCGTCGCGTAGCGCAACTTGTTGATGCCAGACTGAATTGTCAGCACGGCTGGCAAAGGCATATCGACGAACTGGAAGAATCCTGCTTCGAGTTCGCGCTTCACCCGGATGCCGCCCTCATTTTTTTCGATCTGCATAATGATGGTGGCGTGGGGCCAGCCTAGAATCTCTGCCAGGATGACGCCCGTCTGCGCGTAGCCGTAATCGTCGGACTGCAAGCCCGTAAAGATGAGATCGAATTGCTCGTCCTTGATGGCGGCGGCGATCGCGCGCGCCGTGTTGTAGGCATCCAGGCCGACAAAACCGTCGCCCTCAAGATGGATGGCACGATTCGCGCCTTTTGCGAGAGCCTCGCGTAGTACCTGCTGCGCGCGTGTCGGACCAGCCGTCACGACCACGACTTCGCCCGAGTGCTTTTCTTTCTGGCGGAGCGCTTCCTCGAGCGCGAACGCATCGGGCTCATTGACCTCGTAGGACACATCTTCGCGAATCCACGTGCCCGCCTCATTCAGCTTCAGCGGGGCGTCCTTCTGCGGGACCTGCTTCATGCAAACCAGGATCTTCACGGTTCCACTCCATCCCTACCCGGCTGGGGCCGGCAGGCAAACAAAAAAGTATAAACGTTTGTCACGGTACGTAGGGGTGACATTCCGAAGAGAGTCCGTGAGCGGTTGGAATTCTGGCCTAAGCGAGTCGCGGAGAAGAGCAGCACACTCAAAGGCCGGACAGCTTCTTTCTGCGCTACCTTTGCGCATTCAATCTCTTCATTAACCCAGGTCCGGATTTTCAGGGGGCGGAGGAACGTCGCGGAAGTCATTCTTCCTGCCTTGCCGCGGACGCGTCATGGTCTTAGGAATACCGACCTGCGTCGACGGCGATGGAATCTGGCCCTGGGTTCTTGCCTTGAAAATCCGACGCAGGAACGAAATGATGATCACGGCGAAGATCGCGATCCTTAACCAAGTGTCCAACGCACTCTCCCACTTTTCTTAATCCAGGAATGCGACGCTCTGCACGCTGGTGATTTCGAAGCGCTTGCGGCAACGGATGTTCTTGCACACCATCATGTCATCGCGCCGCAGCATGTAAGACTGCGCCTTGGCGAACTTCGCGCGATCGCGCTCGTCGGCGCGAGGCGGAAGGCTCTTTTTCTTGGTGCGCACCAGCCATTGGATCTCATACTCGGCGGGCTGATGACAGTGCGGGCAATTCAAATTCGCGGGTTTCTTATCGGCGCGCTCGTCAAAAAAATCGCGTTCATCCATAAATGGGCTCTGGGCTTTAGGCTCTCGGCTTTCGGCTTGCTCTCGTTCAGGATACGGTTTGCAACCAGGACGAAAGCATAGAGCCCAAAGCCTGCGTTTCGATTATTGCACTTTTGAACGACGAATGTGAAAGGTGCAAGGCACAACGATGCCATCGCGATAAGGAAATATCCCCGTCTTCGGCTCGCGATCTTCTGCTATTTTGATGCAGGATTGTTTATGGCCCGCAAGCGCAAGAAAAAGGTCTTCTCGGCCGCGAAGGTGCTTCGCGAGATGGCGCGCGAGCGCGTGGGTTCGCCCAAACCTTCCCGGCCTGTCCCGGCCAAGACGACCAAGGCGGAGAAGCACAAGCCTACGCTGGGGAAACTGCTTGGAGAAGAGTAGCAACAGAAATGGGGCTGGCAGTTCAGCATTTTGCCGTTACGGAGCGTTGAACGTCGCCAGCACGTCGGCCCCGCCGGCCGGGATCGTCACGGAGCAATTGTTCCCGGAAGAAGACGTACAGGCCGACGACCAAGTCACAGTGGAACCTGACAAAGGGACGGCCGTCAGTCCAACCGAAGCACCTACCGCAACCGTGGCAATGCATTGCCCCGGGCAGTTTATGCCGAGGGCGGTGCTGGTGACGCTTCCGGGCCCCGTGACCTGAACGCTTAAAGTGACAGCGGAGCCATACCCCGGACAATTTACAACTGTGGGGTTGTCCACCGTCACGGTCGCATAGGCGGTGACGATGTTCGACGAACCGCCGGTACCCTCGGGGAGAGTTGCCGAAATATTCCCGCCCCCGCAGTAGCCGCTGGCCGGAGTGAACAAGCCGGGACTCGACATCGTTACCACGCCGTCGTCGATCTTCCAGGTTGCCTGGCTAGTCACGTCGATGGTCGCCGGAGGATGGATGTACGTGCCAATCGCGCGGTACTGCTCCGTGGCGTTACCGGGAGGGGGAGAATAGGGCTCCAGAAAAGTGAACGCCGCCGGTTGAATCGTAAGACTCACCAGTTTCTGATCGTGCCCGCAACTCGGCAGGCTCAACGCCGCGCCCAGCACCATCATCGCGCCCATGGCCAGCCCGATATGTCTCCGCTTCATACCGCAACTCCTAAAGACAGATTTTCCGTCCAGTTCACTCTTAGAGCTCAGGGAAACTTGAAATCTAGTAGAAGGGCATCTAAAAAGCAAGGATGCGAGGCTGGCAGTCCGGCCGCTGGAAGGCTTGACTCCGCTTCATTTCATTTCTGAGTCAATCCGACTTCCTATTTCTGAGTCTCTCCAAGGCCGGCCTTCGCCAGCATTTCGAGAAATTGTCTTCGGGTCCGCATATCGATCGACTGGGCAACGAGTTTGCCTTCGCGATCATAGACGAAGCTCTTCGGGATGCCTTCGACCACGAACATCTCATTCACCTTTCGTTTCGGATCGAGCAGTAACGGGAAGGTTATTTTGCGATCACGAATGAATGGTTCCACCTTCTCCGCCTTTTCATCGGAGATTCCGAGAATCACCAGTCCCCGCGGCCCGTACCGTTCATAGAGCGCTTCGAGGTCCGGCATTTCCTTGCGGCAGGGCGGACACCACGTTGCCCAGAAATTTACCAGCACAACCTTGCCCCGCAGTTCGGCGAACGTCCAAGTCTTGCCGGTCAAATCCTTGAGGGCGAACTGGGCGTGCTGGCGCTTATGGTCGTCCGACTCCAGTCGCGCCAGGGCGGCGCGAAACTGCTCGTCTTGCCTGAAATCGGGCGGCACCGTTACCTGCTCGTAGCGCACGAGGGAAGCCAGCTCTACGTATGGACTCGCCGGCTCTCTCGGGATGGCGCGGGAAGCTTGGCTCGCGGACGCTTTCTCGTCGGGATCCTTTGCATCTTTCGGCTCAGGCCATGGCAAGGGGTGGTCGCGCAACGCCACCGCGAGGGTGGTCGCGACCTCCTGCAGAGCGTCGTGGCCAAAGTCGCCCTCCGTTGAGAGATTCGCGAGGCCCACTGCCAGGCGAAGCTTGTTCTCGCTGGCGGGCAGATTCCGGATCCTGAGCGCCAGATCTTTCGTCGTTCCCGCGCGCACGTCATCGGGGAGGGCCCGCAGGCCGTGAATCTGGTCGGCGATCGGTTTCTCGGCGGCGCTCCATACGACCTGCTTCTCCTGCGCGAACGACGACCGGAGCGGCCACAGGCTGGCCAGGGCCGCTACTGCGAGCAGCAGCGTCCTGATGATACGAAGCTTATTCCTCTGAATTGCGTTGCCGTAGATCCAACCCATGTGAACCCGCCTTTTCGCCTCAGCGCCAACTTATAACGTACCGCATTCCCTCGTCTCGCCATGGCCGCAAGGTGGCTTCGGAAGCTTTGGAAACGGTGTTGGCTGTGATTTCCGGGCGGGAGCGGCATTACGAAAGGGATTGTCCGAGGTAACGGAGAGAGGCTCCCTTCGGTAACCTCGGTAACGTCCCTTTCGAGTTATCGGTGGATTACCTTTGCCCGGCCCGGTAAATGTTAAACCGTGCAAGCAGAATTTCGAGAGGTTGGTTCCATGACATCGGTTGGCCGTTATATTTCTGCGTTCTTCGTGATCGTGCTGGTTTCTCTGTTGGTTGCGTGCGGCGCTTCGACGCCGACACCGCTCAGTGTCGTCACCGTCAGTTCGCTGCCGACGGCCGTTGCCGGCTCCTCATATTCCGCAACTTTGCAGGCGAAGAGTGGGACACCGCCGTACACGTGGGCGATAACATCGGGGAGCTTGCCGTCGGGCTTGACCCTGAACAGTTCGACCGGCCTCATCTCCGGAACGCCCACGGTACCTGACGCGGCCACCCACCGAACGCGGACGGCGGCGAATCTGGCGCCTGCTACCGATAGCTTTACGGTCACGGTTACCGATTCCTCGACTCCCACTCCGAAAAGCGCGAGCGCGAGTATGCAGATTGTGGTCAACCCGCCGTTGGCCTTGACCACGACCAGCTTGCCGATCGGCAACTTGCCCGCAGGCCTTTCACTGAACACATCGACAGGGGCGATCACTGGCACCCCGACCGGACCGTTTGTAGGAACGACCAGCTTCACTGTTATGGCGACGGACTCCGAGAGTCCCACCAAGAGCGCGACCGCCAGCCTGAGCATCGCAATCAGCGCCCCGACCCTGACTGTAACCACGACGTCGCTTACCGGCGGAACCCTGGGTACGGCTTACAGCCAGGGGCTCACGGCCACGGGCGGGGTCGCGCCTTATTCGTGGGCAGTGACAATCGGCAGTTTGCCCACAGGCCTCACGCTGAACACGTCGACCGGCCAGATCACGGGCACGCCGACAGGAAACGTGACGGGACCAATCAACTTTGGGCCGCTCAGCGTTACAACCAGCTCGCTTCCGACCGGGGTAGTCCAATCGGCCTATACGGGCGCGACCTTGCAGGCCACGGGGGGAGTTTCGCCTTATAGCTGGGCGGTAACGACGGGCACTCTGCCGGCGGGGCTGTCCCTGAATAGCTCCACAGGTGCGATCTCCGGCACGCCGACAACTTCCGGCACATCGCCAATTACGGTCACAGTCACCGATTCCGAGTCGCCCAACGCCAAGACGGCCAGCGCAAATTTGAGCGTCGTCGTCAATCCGAAGCTGGCGGTCAGCACATCGTCGCTGGGCGCGGCAGTTGTGGGCACAGCCTACAACCAGACTCTGGCAGCTACGGGTGGAATCACTCCTTATTCTTGGGCAGTTACGACCGGCAGTTTGCCAGCGGGACTTTCGTTGAACAGTTCGACGGGAGCAATCACGGGAACGCCGACCGGGCCGCAGGTCGGGACGATCAACTTCACAGTCACGGTGACGGATTCGGAGAGTCCGACTAAAACCGCGACCGCCAACCTGGGGATCACAGTCAGCGCTCCGCCACTGAGCGTCACGACGCAGACCCTGGCGGCTGGCACTCTGGGTACTGCCTATGTAGCGGCTGTGGCCGCCACGGGCGGAATCGCACCTTATTCGTGGAGCATCAGCGGCGGGAGTTTGCCTGCCGGTTTAAGCCTCAACTCCAGCACGGGTGCGATTACGGGCACGCCATCGGGCAACGTAACCGGCGCGATCAACTTCACTGTGAAAGTAACGGACTCGGAGCAACCGACGGCCGCGACGGCGACGGCGGCCCTGAGCATCAACATCTCGGCAACGCCGCTCAGCGTAACAACAAGTTCGCTGCCGACCGGGGTGGCGCAATCGGCGTATCCGGGCGCGAGCTTGCAGGCGACGGGGGGAGTGTCTCCGTACTTCTGGTCAGTCACGAGCGGAAGCTTGCCTGCGGGACTGTCTCTTAATTCTTCCACGGGCGCGATATCCGGAACGGCGACGGCATCGGGAACGGCGAGTTTCACGGTCACTGCCACCGACTCGGAAACACCGACGCCGCAAACCGCAACCAAGAACCTGAGCATCACGATTAACCCGCAGCTGGCAGTGACTACTTCTTCGCTGGCCGCGGCTTCCGTGGGTACGAGCTACAACCAGGCATTGGCCGCGAGCGGCGGCATCACGCCTTATTCGTGGTCTGTCACAAGCGGCAGTTTGCCGGCGGGTCTCTCGTTGAACAGTTCGACGGGCGCGATTACCGGAACTCCCACCGGGCCACAGGTGGGCACGATCAGCTTCACGGTTACGGTGACGGATTCGGAAAGTCCGACCAAGACGGCAACCGCGAATCTTGGCATCACGGTCAGCGCACCGGCTTTGAGCGTCACCACGTCGTCGCTTGCGGCTGGATCTCTGGGGAATGCCTATAGCGCGACGGTCGCAGCGACGGGCGGAATCACTCCTTACGCATGGTCGATCAGCGCCGGCAATCTGCCGGCTGGCTTGACCATAAACTCGAGCACTGGTGTGATCTCGGGTACGCCAACGGGCAGCGTCACCGGCGCAATCAATTTCACCGTGAAGGTGACGGACTCCGAGCAGCCGGCCGGAACGGCAACGGCTGCGCTGAGCATTAACATCTCGGCATCGCCGCTGAGCGTGGTCACCAGTTCCCTTCCCAACGGCGTGGCGCAATCGACGTATGCGGGCGCTACCTTGCAGGCGGCGGGCGGAGTCTCGCCCTACTTCTGGTCGGTCACCACTGGAAGTTTGCCCGGGGGATTGTCTCTGAACAGTTCGACGGGCGCAATCTCTGGAACACCGACGACGGCTGGACCATCGAACTTTACGGTCACAGTGACGGAT
Source organism: Terriglobales bacterium (assembly GCA_049521375.1). GTDB lineage: Bacteria > Acidobacteriota > Terriglobia > Terriglobales > Acidobacteriaceae > Acidiflorens. Next base: position 14,455 of record JBEKOW010000068.1, on the reverse strand, counting down.
TCGGAAACGCCGACGGCGCAGACTGCGACCAAAAACCTTAGCATTACGATTAATCCGCAGCTTGCAGTGACCACATCATCGCTGGCGCCTGCTTCTGTCGGCACGGCCTATAGCCAGACGTTGGCCGCGACGGGCGGCATCACGCCCTACTCGTGGTCGATCACGAGCGGCAGTCTGCCGGCCGGACTCTCGCTGAATACGTCGACGGGTGCGATCAGCGGAACGCCCACCGGACCACTGGTGGGATTGGTCAGCTTCACCGCTACGGTGACCGATTCGGAGAGTCCCACCAAGACCGCAAGCGCCAACCTGGGCATTACAGTCAGCGCGCCGCCGTTGAGCATCACCACGTCGGCGCTGGCGGGCGGAACTCTGGGAACAGCCTACAGCGCGAGCGTGGCAGCTACGGGTGGAATCGCGCCCTACACATGGTCGATCAGCGCCGGCAATTTACCTGCTGGACTGTCATTGAACTCGAGCACCGGAGCGATCTCGGGCACGCCCACTGGCAGCGTAACCGGTCCGATCAATTTTACGGTGAAGGTGACGGACGCGGAGCAGCCGACGGGAGCCACCGCGACGGCGGCCCTCAGCATCACCATTACCGCCGCACCCCTGAGCGTCGTGACCAGTTCGCTTCCCAGCGGGGTTGCGCAATCGACGTATGCGGGCGCCACGTTGCAGGCAGCGGGAGGAGTGTCGCCCTATAGCTGGGCAGTCACAACCGGCAGCTTGCCGGCGGGATTGTCTCTTAACAGTTCGACGGGCGCGATCTCAGGCACGCCGACGGCTGCCGGCACGACAACTTTCACCGTCACGGTTACGGATTCGGAAACGCCGACTCCGCAGACCGCAACCAAGCAACTGAGTATCACGGTCAATCCACAGCTCTCGGTTACAACTTCCAGCTTGACCGCAGGGGTGGTGGGCACGGCTTACAGCCAGACACTGGCAGCAACGGGCGGCCTGACGCCGTACTCGTGGTCCATCACCACGGGAAGCCTGCCCAGCGGGTTGAGTCTTAACTCGTCCACGGGAGCCATCACGGGTACACCGACCGGACCATTGGTGGGAACGATCAGCTTCACGGTCACGGTGACGGATTCGGAAAACCCGGTCAAGACGGCAACCGCGAACCTGAGTATCGCGATCAGCGTTCAGACCCTGACCGTCACTTCCACCGGCGCGCTGCCTTCCGGCGTGTACCACCAGGCCTACTCGACAACCCTCACGGCGACGGGAGGAATTGCGCCCTACACGTGGAGTATCACGAGCGGAACCTTGCCGGCCGGACTCACGCTCAACAGCAGCACCGGACAGATCTCGGGAACTGCGAACGCGCTTGGCATGAAGAGCTTCACGATCAAGGTCACAGATTCCGAACAGCCGACGCCCATGAGCGCCACGGCGAGCGCCAGTATCGCGATCAACAACGCCTCGCCTCTGCAGATCATCACGAGCGCGCTGTCAACGGGGGTGGTCGGCAACGCGTATAGCGATCAGTTCTCGGCGACCGGCGGAGTCATGCCTTATAACTGGACCATCAGCGCGGGCAGCCTGCCTCCGGGTCTCTCGGTCGCACCCAGCACCGGCCAGATTACGGGAACTCCGACGCAGGTCGGCACAACCAACTTCACGGTCAAGGTAACCGACTCCAGCTCACCGACGCAGTCCGTGACGGCGAACCTCAGTATCACGGTCAATACCGGACTTACGATCACGACGACGTCCGTGCCGAATGGCAACGTCGGCGAAAACTACAGCTCCACGATCAGCGCCGCGGGCGGGGTAGAACCCTACACCTGGAGTATTCTCAGCGGTAATCTCCCGCCGGGACTCAACGCAAACAACAATAACGACAGCCTGAGCATCTCCGGACAGCCGACCACGGCGGGGACTTATAACTTCACGGTCCAAGTCACTGACAGCGAGACGTTCCCAGCCTCTGTCAACGCCAATTTCACCATTGTGATCAACAGCTTGCCAGTCGGCTACACAGTATCTGGCACGGTGAGTTACAGCGGCTCGAAGACGGGACAAGTCTACCTGCAGCTCACCAACAGCAATTGCAGCGGCTGCAACAACAACCAGGGCACCAGCATCTCCAACACGGTGCTCACATCGGGCGGCGGGGCCTTCACCATCCATGGCGTGCTGCCTGGTACGTATACCTTGCAGGCCTACATGGACAACGTGGGCTATGGAGCCCAGAACGCCTCCAACCCAACGGGCAGCGCGTCGAACGTGACGGTTGTCAACTCGAACGTGACCGGGGTTGGGGTCACGCTGACCGATCCCGGCACGGTGACTCTCGGCTCGGGTCCATCCTGGAAGGGCGGCAACAATCCGGTCGGATTCAGCGGGGGCGCCTTCGTCACCTTCTCTGGAATCCAGAACAACAACGGCATAGAAATGCCCACTTCCTATACTGTCCAATGGAGCACGAGTTCGACGTTTGGCTCAGTTACCGGAACCAAGTCCTTCCCAGCTACCGGGTCGAACAACCCATGGATCGTCAGCGGGATCGCGAGCGGTACCTACTACTTCCGCGCGCAGGGCGTGGCCGGAAGCTCGACGAGCAGTTGGTCTTCGGCTTCTCCGGCGATTACGGTCGCGGCACCCACGGGTAATGCGGTGTCAGGCAAGGTGACATTCACGCAGACGGCAACCGGCCCACTCTATGTGGGCTTCTATGACCAGAACACGGGTTATGTCTATGCCACGGTAGTGGGAAGCCATGCCAGCCCGCCAACCAGCCCGGCATCTTACTCGGTCAACGTTCCTACGGGAACCAATTACTACTTCTTCGCTGTCCTCGACCAGGGCAACTCGGGACTTCTCAGTGGTCCGGGACAAGTTTCGAACGTCAATTCAAATAGCGCGTCCACGGTCGCCATCACCGGAACCACGACCAACGAGAACCTGACTTTGCCCAGCGGCAACAGTCTTGCGGTCGTGCTGACACAAAGCTCGGAACAGATTAACTCGGGCAATACGACTACCACTTACAGTCTCGGCTTCAACGTCAACGGCCTGGTCAAACTGCCAGTGGCGGTCGAGCTTGCCACCGGGCCCACGGGAGCCGTCATCCCGGCCGACATTGCCACCAACGCGTTTAATGGCAGCGCCGACCGTTTCAGCTATTGGACCAGCCTCAACGGCGCGACGCCGCAGGTCAACGACTCCTATACCTTGAACGTCACTTACAGCGACGGCACCTCGGAGATCCTTACGGTAAAGGTGGGCGCGGTGCTGAACGCCTTCGCCACCAACCTCGCGCCGCAAGGGAGCAGTGTCAGCGTAACGCCCAACTTCAGCTGGACCGATCCCGCCAACGCCAGCAGTTACACCTATCAGTTCTATTTGTGCTGCGACTCGAATGGGACGATCTGGCAGATACCGGGCAATAACTCCAACTCGAACGGCTTCTCCAGCTCGATCACTTCGATTACCTGGAACGTGGACCCGTTAAACTCCGGAAACCTGCCCAACATTTCCAGCCTGGCCGGCAACACTATGTACAACTGGCAGATTCAGGCTACGGACGTCAACGGTAACTCGGCCCAGGTGCAAGTGAACTTCACCACCGCTCCAACGCCGCTCACGTTGCCCGCGGCGGGCTCGGTGGGCAGCGTAACGGTCGGCCAAAACTTCAACGGAGCAGTCAATGCCTCGGGTGGAGTCGGACCCTATAGCTTCACTGTGAATGGTTCCGCTGTACCGACCGACGGAACGCAGGTGAGTCTGGGGGACAGCCTGTTTGCCTCTAATACCGGCGGCAACACGCTATCTCTCAGTGGCACGCCCAGCTCGATCACCACGGTCTCGTTCACAGTCGCTGTGACCGACAGCGCCAGCGGCAGCGCGGGTCCGGACACTTACACAATTACCGTCAATCCAGTCACGCCGCTCACGCTTCAAACTACGGCGATGCCCGGAGGCGACAAGAGCTGGCAGTACAGTGCCGTGTTGAAGGCGAACGGCGGCGTACAGCCTTATACGTGGTCTGTCTCGAGCGGAAGTCTGCCGGCTGGACTTTCCATCAGCACCAGTGGCAACAATAACGGGATCATCTCCGGAACGCCGACCGCAACGGGCACAGCCAACTTTACCGTCGAGGTCACGGATTCGGCGAGCGACACCGCGACCGCCAACGTCAGCATCACGATCGGGGACTGCGCCAACAACGCCAGCCTGAGCGGAAACTATGCGTTTATGGCGAACGGCTGGAAGAACTCCTCCGATGCCAGTTCTGAAATCGGCAGCTTTGTAGCCAATGGATCGGGCAGCATCACCAGCGGGGTCCTGGATATCAGCGATCAGGTCAACGGTCCCAAGAACAAGACGCTCAGCGGAGGAACGTACTGCGTGAGCTCGAACAATCTGGTTGCGATTAACCTGGTCCCGAGCGGTGGTGGTGGCAGCGCCACCTTTGAAGCCACGTTGGATTCCACCGGCAACGGACACATCATCCGCTACGACAGCACGAGCGCCGAGATCAGCGCCGGCCTGCTGCGCAAGCAGACGACCAGCGCATTCTCGACCGCCTCAATCAACGGCAACTACGCCTTCGGGTTGGCAGGAGCCGATCAGGGCTCCAACCGCTTCGGCATGGCGGGGGAATTCAACTCGAACGGCAGCGGCACCCTGAGCGGCCAGGTCGATTACGACGATGGAAACCCTAGTTCTCCAACTGCCGGCAACACAACCATGACCGCTAGCGACTTCACCGTCGGTTCGTCGACGACTGGCCGCGGCACGGTCACCATCAACTTCACCGGGCAACCGGCCGTCAACTTCGCCTTCTACGTGGTCAGCTCGTCCGAGGCGCTCCTGATGGCTATCGACACGCAGACGCCACCGATGATCCTCGCTGGCCAGGTGCTGAAGCAGAGTGGATCGCTCACTAACGCCTCGCTTACCGGCAACAGCGTGATCGAACTGCAGGGTCTTGACACCTCCGGCGGCTCGCCGGTGTCCGATCTTCAGGCTGGCATCCTCGACGCCAGCGGCACCGGAACGTTCACTTTGACCCTCGATGAGAATGATGGCGGCACCTTCGATAGCGGAACCGGGACCCCGCAGATTCTATCGGGCGATTACGCCGTCGGCACAGGTGGACGCGTCACGCTCAGCAACATCACTGGATGCTCGGGTGGTTGCGGCGGTCATAGTCCGATCTTCTACCTGGTTGGAACCAATCAAGCGTTCGTAATCAGTACCGGCGGCGAGGCGAGCTTTGGCACGATCACGCCGCAAACGGGGAGTAACTTCACAAACGCTTCGTTGAACGGGAACTTCCTCGGGGGTAGCCAGCAGCCGGTCAACACGAACGTGAGCGTTGAAGTCGATCAGGTGCACGCCGACGGAAATGGCAATTTCACTGCGAACTCTGACAAGAACAACTACTCATGCGGAAGCGGGGATGGGTGTCCGGAAGGGAGCTCGCAGGCTTTAACTTATTCCGTTTCGTCGAACGGACGGGTGCAGGTCAGCCAGGATGGCCAAGTTGGTGTGATCCTCTACATCATCTCGGGCTCACAGGCCGTTATCCTTTCGACCAGCGACAGCAATGCTGCGCTGGAGGATTTCCACCAATAGGGTTGCGGAATTGCAATCACGGACTGTTGGCTTACGCCGCCGGTCCGTTTTCTTTTTCCGGCAACCTTCGATTCGCTGTCCCTCAAGCCGCAACCTCCGTCGCCGGTATATCATTTCGACGACTATGGGAACCCTCGATCCGGCAGGAGAGTACCTGCGCATCACGGAGCGCTACCGGCAGATGAGCGACAGCGAATTGCTGATCCTCATGCCGCAGAGTTCGCAATTGACACCAATGGCGCAACAGGCACTGGCGGCCGAGGTCCGTTCGCGGGGGCTTAAACTGGAAGAGGACGAACCCACTTCCCCGGGAGAACGGCGACCGGTTTTCTATGATCGCCATTCGCAGACTTTCGCTGGCTCGTCAGCCCGCGATTCGTCCCCGAACAACCCTTCATCAGCGAATTCCGGCAACGGCGATGCGGAGGGCGACCTCGATCCCGAGGATGAGGAGTCTTCTTACGACGAAGATCGCACACTGGTCGAACTCTGCACCGTCTGGAGCCTGGCCGATGCGCGGCAGGTGCAGTCCCTGCTAGACCGCGCGGGAATTCCATTTTTCATGGGGGCAGAGAAAGCGACGAACGCGGACGCGGTGACCTCGAATTTTGCCGCCGGCGTCAGCGTGCAAGTAATGCGCATCGGATTGCCCTGGGCGGGGCAGGCGCTGCAGAATTACGCGCCGGCAAACGAACCGGAGCGAAAGCAGGAAGAACCACCGCCGGAGCTTTCCGTACAGTGCCCGAAATGCCGGTCCGAGGAGATCGTTCTCGAGGATGTAGTTCCAGGTGCGGAAGATTCCCCGGAGAAGCCGTCAACTTACAGGTGGACATGCGATTCCTGCGGATACGAGTGGGAAGATGACGGGACAGTAAAAGAATAGTAAATCGACGACGTTTCTCAGATAGCAAGACATCCGCTGGGGCGTTCTACGAACCCGAGAGGGTTCACTCACCGATGGACTAGATTATCGGCGGCCGCGCTGGCGAGCACGCATAGATCGAGAAAGACGCGCGCGTTGTACGAATCCTTTGCTCCCGCCTTGCGCAAAATACTCGCCCGCTTGGAGCGGAGGATCTGGTAGATCTGCATCATCTGGACCACGCTCGGCTGACGTTCGTTCCTGACGAATGCATTGCACAGTTCGCGAAAGACGCCGCGCACCGTGCCTCCGTGAATATAAACGTCGGTGCCATCGAGGTCGCTGAGCGATTTGTTGATACGGCGCCGGACCGTCTCACAAACGATCCAGGAGTGTTTGGCGCAATTCATTCCGACCGTCAGCCCGAGCTCGAAAGGCATGTTGAAGCGCGGAGTGCGCGGAGCGGCGCGGTCCAATTGCACGCGGGACAAGTCGTGAACCGAATATCGCGAGGAAGCAATGAGGGCGATTATGCGCTCCAGGCGCCTTTGGCTGAATGGAATTTCAAGCGTAGCGCGGGGCGCAAATCCGAACGCGCTGATGCCTGAAATATAGGCGAGCAGGAGATTCTCAAAGGGGCGGTCGTAAGGGATATTTAAAAAGACGGCAGCTTTCTCAACGCCGGGCTTTGACCTTCTTCGACTTGGCGAGGGAAGTTTTTGCACCGGCATCACGGTCACTGCTCTTTCGTAAGACGCTAGTAGCGGACTTTCTCTTGCTCTTGCGATGGCCCTTGTCCACGGGCGGATCAGACTTGGAGTCTCGCCCCAGAATCTGGTCGGTGTACTGCCTGGCGATCTTGATCAGCGCTTCCGTGCGCGACTTGGAGACACCGAGAATCCTGGCAGTATCATGCGCCGTCGAGAAGCGGCTGTCGACCCGGATCGCTTGCGCCATAGCTGACATTATAAGACATGCTTGCCAGACGAGCCGGAATGCCTCCCTTCCGCCGATGCTTCGCTGCTCGAAATACCCGTCCCCGTGCGGGCTTCGTGACCCGGTGCGATCCTTCCAATCGCTGCGGACGTTGAACGATCGACCATATTCTCGGACTGTCCGGAATCCCATGCATGGATAACTTTCGTAACCTGCGAAACTGCCTGGAAGGTACCGGACTGTGGTTTTCCCGGATATACCTACTAGTAAGCCTATCTATATCAAAGGACTGTCCCTATGACGTCGGCAGCACGCACTTCCAGCGCACTTTTTCTGGTGGTATTGATTTCGTTGTTCGTGGGTTGCGGCAGCTCAACCAAGCCAATCGCGGTCCAGTTGACGTCCAGCGCCAGCGCGCTCGACCAGGCGCAGACGGCCACTCTGACCGCGAGCGTCACGAACGATTCGAAGAGTGCGGGCGTGCAGTGGGCGGTGGCGGGGGGCGGATCGTTAAGCAACATGTCAACCACCGGCGCCACTTATGTTGCGCCGAGTTCGGTGACGAGCGCGTTCCGGGCCAGCATTACGGCCACTTCGATCAGCGATCCAAGCAAGAGTGCATCGGTGCAGATCGAGGTCAGTCCTTTGCCGGGTATCACGACTACGACAGTGCCGGCAGCAACTGCCGGTATCGGTTATTCAGCGACGATTAACGCCAGCGGCGGCAGCGGCCCGTTCACCTGGAGCATAACTTCGGGCACACTTCCGGCTGGGCTCTCGCTGGGGGCGAGCACCGGCAGTTCGGTCACGATTGTGGGCACGCCGACCCAGGCAGGGACAAGTTCCATCACGATCATGGTGAAGGATTCAACCGGCGCGACCGCGAGCCAGGGTCTGACGATCACCGTCCAGCCACCGCCAGCGCTCGCCATCAAAACGAGTTCGCTGCCCGCGGCTGAAGCGGGAATCTCCTACAGCCAGACGCTGCAAGCGACCGGAGGCATTCCTCCCTACCAGTGGACCATTACGTCGGGCAGTCTGCCGACTGGACTCACCCTGAATCCATCGAGCGGCGCGATTAGCGGGACGCCGACGGTGGTCGCGACGTCGAATTTCACCGTCAAGGTCACGGACTCGCAGACACCAACTCCGGCAAGCACGACGGCGAACCTGAGTATTACGGTCAATAATCCTCCGCTGCAGATCACGACAACCACTCTGCCGCAGGGCGTAATCAACGTCACCTATTCGAGCACCGCACTTCTGACGGCCATTGGCGGGACGCAGCCTTATACATGGAGCATCAGTTCAGGCAGCCTGCCGAGCGGGCTGATGCTGAATAGCAGCACCGGCTTGATCTCGGGCAAGCCTACCGCAGCCGGAACTTCCAGCTTCACGGCCAAGGTGACCGATTCGAGCACTCCGACCGCGCAGACCGCGACAGCGAACCTCAGCATTACGGTGAACGCCGCGCTTGCCGTTTCGACCGCTTCTCTTCCCTCAGGCATCATCGGCACTGCTTACAGCACAACGCTAGTGGCCAGCGGAGGCCTTACACCTTACAGCTGGAGCTTGACTACCGGCAGTTTGCCGGCAGGGCTCAGCCTGAATTCGACGAGCGGGGTGATCTCGGGAACTCCGACTACGGCGGTTACGTCGAACTTCACTGTCACCGTCAGCGACGCGGAAACTCCGGCGGATACGGCGAACGCGAGCCTGAGCATCGTTATCTCGTCGGCGAGCTGTCCCAATAACGGCAACTTCCATGGCCATTACTCGGCAGCGATGGAAGGTTGGAACACGGACTCGACCGCTCAACTGGACGCCTCGGCAGCCAGCTTTATCGCCGATGGCGCGGGCAACATCACGAGCGGCAATCTGGATACTACCGACTCCACGAGCGGACACCAGAGCGGCACTTTCACCGGAACCTACTGTCTGGCAGCGAACAATCTGGGCACCATGACGCTGAAGCTGGGTGCTCCATATAGCACGACGAATACGCTGGCGTTTACGGTGGACTCCACGGCGAAGAACGGCAGGATCATGTTCTACGACACGACCAACACGAAGGAGGTTGGGCCGCTGCTTCAGCAAGATACCTCGGCGTTCCTGACCAGCAAGATTGACGGCGATTACGCCTTCGGATTGGTCGGAGTGGATGGTGTTGGTGGCGCCAACCGCTTTGCCGTCGCAGGCCAATTCAGCTCGGACGGCAAGGGAAACCTCTCGGGGATTGTCGATGGGGACGATATTTTCTCCGGAGTGAGCAGCCAGGTGACGCTCACCGCGAGCGACTTGACGGTTGCCTCGAACGGGCGCGGCACAGTGACCTTGAACTTCGCCGGCGGCAACATGAACTTCTCGCTGCAGTTCGCCTTCTACGTGGTGAGCGCGACCGAAGTGCTGATGGTGGAGATTGATGGGCCGCAAACCGGACATCCGCTGCTCGTGGGCGAGGCTTTGCAGCAATCGTCCAGCGCGTTCACGGATGCTGCGCTGAGTGGTGATGCAATCGTGGGGACAGAATCGCTGACTAACGGCACTGAGCCTTCGATCTCGGGAGGAATCGCGTCGGCGAGCGGGAACGGCACGCAGATTACGTTGAGCCTCGACCAGAACGTGGGCGGAACAGTCGGGACGTTCAGCGGTTCGGGCGCTTACAGTGTCGCCTCGAACGGGCGAGTTACATTGAGCGGAAGCGGACTGGGAAGCAATCCTCCTGTGCTGTATCTCGTTACAAGCAATGGTGGTTTCGTGGTTGGGACGGACAGCGCGGTAAGTTATGGACAGTTCTATCCGCAGGTCGGAAGCGGGTTCACCAACAGCAGCTTCGACGGAGCTTTCACCGGAGGCAGCAATCATCCGCAGGACGATCTGGTGAGCGAGGAACTGGATTCGGTCTCGGCGGACGGAAATGGCCGTCTGGCTGGTACTTCGGAGACTAACGTTAACGGCGGAAACCCAAGCCAGGCTTCGGTTTCGGCGACTTATGTTGTCTCTTCGAATGGACGCGTTGTCGTGACCGAAAATGGCTCGGAGAGCGCGATTCTTTACGTTGTTAACAGCGACCAGGTGCTGGTGATTCCGGTGGACAGCGGCGATTCGAATCCGAAGCTGAGTTGGTGGCTGCACTAGTTCCGCTTCGGGAAACGGCGGTTTACTTTCTCGATAAGGGGGTACACCCCCCTCGCCCCCGGTCTATTCGAATCAATACTTTAGGGGAAATTTCCTTTCAAAGTATTGAGCCTTCGGTAGTTAGAGGCAAAGTATTGAGCGCATGGGAGTTAGCTGGTCGCGAACTCCATCGCTGGCCGCTTCTCTCCACTTACATGCCAGTTATAACGATCTTCTATGCTGGCATCGGATGTCAAGATATTAAGCCGGGTAGAGCTGGCTGCGCGGGGATGGCCTCTGGCCAAGCTTGGCAATCATGTACGTACAAAATATTTATTGGAATACGGATGTGTACGTGCATTTCCCGCAAGAGAGGCGAGTGGAAGGAGTCAGCGGCTTCGGAAGGGCGGAAATGGGCTTGACAAGGCATGCTAGCGAAGCACGGAAGGGCCCGGAGCTTGATCCACTGGCTGGAATATGTAGTATTCCACTGAGGGCAATTTTCCGGTCGGGAGGAGACAGGTATGGACGAGCAAGTGCAGTTCTATCAAGCGAAGCTCCAATATGAAATCGACCCCTGGGATTTGAATGAAGCCCTGGCGCGAGGAGACAAGATCCTGCTTGTCGATACCAGATCACCCGAAGCCTACGAGAGAAGCCACATTCCCGGCGCAGTCAATATTCCGCACCGAGAGATGAACACGGCTACGACTGCGCATCTGGATAAAGAGGCTCTGGTCGTTACGTATTGCGATGGAATTCGATGCAATGGCTCGACCAAGGGTGCGCTGAACATGGTCCAGCTTGGATTCCGCGTGAAGGAGCTGATTGGCGGCATCGATTGCTGGCGTTTTGACGGTTATCCGGTTGACGGTCTGGAACCTGTGCAGCCGGCTGGTTCCTGCGGCTGCTCATAGTTGAAGCCCGTCAAAGGGGACAAGGTGGGGCAGCCGGGGATGGATCGTGGTCGGGGCAAATTGTGATGGAAACGAGTGCAGAGGTCAAAGGTCAGATTGCAGAAGTTAAACCTAAACCCTGAGCGGCGCCGAACCCTTCAATTTCTGGAGGTGAAAGGCTAAGAGGGAGGTGTTCGTGGAATCCCTCTTCGGGGGGGCGAAGCTTGAGGGCGCGAAGCGCGGTTAAGCGAATCGCCGATCGTATTCTCTTGAGACTCTCGTAAGTAAAGCGGAATACTCGAGCACGGTCTTCTGCTCGTCCACCCACGAAAATGGATGAGGGGGTGTGTTGGTTGCAACGAATTTCAAGATCAGGAACTCATCGAAGCTGGGCTGTGCGCGCTGTTCCAGACGGGCAGCAGCGTCCCGGGCTTCCTGAAGCGGATGTTTATACCTTCGGCCGTCTGTCGAGAACGCGCGTTCCCCCTCATACGACGTATAGATTTCGGAAGAATTGACACCGACAATACCGACGCAGATGGGGTTGCCGCCTCGCTTCTTGAATTCTTCGGTTTGCCTGACTAGATCGCCTATCACGCGGTCGATCTGCTTGATCATCGCTTTGGCGAGGATTTTTGTTTCGACGCCAATCTCGATCGTGGCTACGGGTCCACGGGCAACGGCAAGTCCCTCCTCTCGAATTGCGGTCGCGGAGGGAACGAGCTCTCCGAAAGTGCCGTCCCCGCGCCTGCGAGCGATGCCTACCGTGCGATTTTGTGTGTTGAGCGTTCTGACGCCAGCAGCGATCCGTTTATGCAGTTTGCTGGACTTGCCGAGTTTGTATAAGTCTTCGTACAGGAAACTCGCGACCCAATCCCCCAAACTGGAGTCTCTATGAAGGTATTGTTTACCCTCAAAGAGACTACGGAACGCTTTCAGGAGACCGTATTCTTCAGCGAGCATCTATCGCGATTGTACATTCAGCTTTACATCAAACAAGTGGGGTTCTTTTCTGGACAACGCTGCCTTCTGCAGCCTTTCTCGTGCCAGCCGCGTAAACTCGCCATCAATTTCAACTCCGATGCTATTACGACCGGTGTTCATGGCGGCAACGCAGGTTGTGCCAGTCCCAACGAACGGGTCCAATACGGTGTCGCCAGCAAACGAAAACAGGCGAATAAGTCTTTCCGCGAGTTCGACAGGGTAAGGCGCGGGGTGACCTTTCTTGGTCGAATGCCCCTTAATGTCCGTCCATGCCGTCCGAAGCCACGATTTCATTTCATCCTTCGATAGCATGGAGAGCGCCTTCTGAATGAGAGACGGCGACCTGTAGGACCCGCCTTTGCGAAAGAAAAGGAGGTATTCGAAATCGTTCTTGACAATAGCCCCGGGCTGGTAAGGTTTGCCATAAAAACCCGCTCCATTGCCTTCAACTTCCGTGGCACCGTTTGCGATCTTGAACCAAAGGATGGGTGTTAGAGAATCGAGACCGAAAGATCTCGTTCGGACCATTAGATCAGCGTGTAGCGGCATTACGTAGTGCCGCCCCGCTTTTTTTCTCGAAATGCAAACGTCACCCACAACGCAACAGATTCGCCCGCCGGGAGCTAGAACACGAGCGCATTCCCTCCAAGCGTTGTCGAGCTCTGCCAGGAAACTTTCATAGTCTTCGATCGCGCCGAGTTGATCTTTATGCGGCGGATATTCTTTCAAGGTCCAATAAGGGGGCGACGTAACTATAAGGTGAACGCTTTCATTTGGAATAAACGATAAGTCGCGTGCGTCCCCGCGATGTAGAGTGTGGTTTGTGTTCGCGAACGCGGCGGGCCAGCGCTCGCAACGGTACGACTTGTTTAACTCCAGCAGCTCTTCGATCGCTCCGGGTTCATTATCCGCCCAATCGTAGGCGGATGGTTCATGCAGACTCTCAATCAACGTGCTCATGACTTTTTGCACTCCCAGTCTGCATAAATGCCTTGCAAGTTGCAGGCCGCACTCCGCACAAGATCAGGTGATACGACCGTTGGTGCTCTGTTCCCTTGACCTTCAGCGGCTAACATCGAGGCTGGTTGCTGTTTCGGCACGGCTGAAGCCGTGCCCTTTCAAGTCTATCTTCGCTAAGTTAGCTGCAGCCGCTTGTTGAGCCGCAGCTCATGCATTTGTAGCAACTGCCGTTTCTTACCATGATTGAGCCGCAGACGTGGCAGCTGGGGGCGTCTCCCATGTCGATCATTCCGGCCAGGGCGTCGGCGGCGTGGATGGCGCCCGTCGTTCGTCGCTGGTCGTTGGTGGTTCGCGGTTCCGTGGAGGCGTTCAGGTCTCCTATTTCTTCTTCTGCGGGGGCGGCTGCGCGCATTCCTTCTACCATGCCTTTGGGGCGGAGGTTGTCGAAGAGGGACTGCTGCTGTCCGGTGAGGAAGCGGAGATGGAGCCAGCGGAAGATGTAATCCATGATCGACTTGGCGAAGCCGATGTCGGGATTGTTGGACCATCCGGCGGGCTCGAAGCGGGTGTGGGCGAACTTTTCGCAGAACAGTTTCAGCGGGACTCCGTGCTGCAGGGAGACGGAGACGGCCAGGGCGAAGCTGTCCATGAGGCCGGAGACGGTCGAACCTTCTTTGGCCATCTTGATGAAGATTTCGCCGGGCTCTCCGTTGGGATAAAGGCCTACGATGATGTAGCCTTCGTGGCCTCCGATATTGAATTTGTGGGTGACCGACATGCGCTCTTCCTGGAGTTTGTGGCGGACGGCTCGGGGAGGGGCGTTCAGATTGTCTTCCGGTTGCGCGGCAGCGGCAGCGGCGTTGCGGGCGGCGTCATCCTTGGTGGAGGTCGCCGTTTTCGAGCCGGCGGCGGAGAGCGGTTGCGACTGCTTGCAGCCGTCCCTGTAGATGGCCACGGCTTTTACTCCCAGCTTCCAGGCCTGGATGTAGGCCTCGGAGATGTCGTCTACGGTGGCGGCGTTGGGCAGGTTGACGGTTTTGGAAATGGCTCCGGAGATGAAGGGCTGGGCGGCGGCCATCATCTTTAAGTGGCCCATGTA
>JBEKOW010000067.1:0-37050 GCA_049521375.1 Terriglobales bacterium | reverse complement strand
CGACGGGCCCAACGGCAAGGTGACAGACTTGTTTCCCGATTCCCCTGCCGCGTCGATTTCCTCGTAACGGAACGCTTCGATGTCCCACGGGATATCGGCGCGTCCGCCCGTAGACAGCGATTGGCGTAGCTGATCGCCAGCAACTCGAACAAAAGAACGGATCGGTTCTGTGACGACTCCAGTGCCGTCGCATTTTTTCTCTGGCTGATTCTAAGGATGTTCGTTAATTGCCCTTCACCAGAGTGCCGTTGACGACCGAGTCCGAGTCCGTCTCAACGACCAGCATTTCCTTCCCGTCGTCCACAACCACGAAGCTGAAGTGCATTTCGGGCTGACCCTCCGGCTTTATGGTAGCGGTGCCCCTGCAGTCCATGTTGACCCTGTAAGAACCGGTGACGGGCTCTTCTGCGAAGGTTAGAATCGTGCCATCCTCGCTACCCGCGATTTGTCCGCTGATCACTCCTTTTCCGGCAGGATCGACCGTTAACTTCAGCTCACCGATGAAAGCCACCGGTCCTGTGGCGGGTGCCCCTGTTAGGAAGAGGCCGGTTGTTTCAAACCCAAAAACGCCCTCAACTCCCGCATTGGTACAGGTCGGGGAGCCCTGCTTCACGCCGAATCCCGACGAGATCCCGCCTGGCTTCTGGAAAAGGAACAAAAAACCTTTTGACGTAACCACAAAGGAGACGTTGACATTCTCAGACTGGCCGCCGGTGGTTAGCGTGACTTGCGCCGTGACGGTGCAGTCCTTGGCAACTTCGTAAGTTGCGGTGACTGACGAGGGGACCATCACGCCGTCTATGTTTTCAGTGTCCTCTCCGGTAAATGTGCCCGTGGTTGAGTCAAACGTGGCCTGGGTCACGGCGGCCGCAGGGGCGCCGTGGCTATCTACGCCGCCGTGCAGAAACCCGTAGGTGCCACTCAGAGAGGCGTTGGAACAAGTCGCCGCCCAGGCAGCGGAACTGACCGCAAAGCTGGCCAGAACAATCATACGAGCGATGCAAAACGTTTTGGAAATCATTGTGCTCTCCTTTTCCCGTTTTTTCCCTTGCGTTCGTCTATCTGGCAATGAAGCGAACTTAAGTGGCACTATTTCCGGCGAACCGCGTCGTTAATCGATTGCGAGCCGACAGGCCCCTCGCCCGCATTCGGCCCTATTCAGGCTCTTTGGGAAGCCGAACGACCCCGTGGATCGGCTGCGGTCCGAAATGATTGGTTGCCTGGGATGGGCCGGTTGAGAGGTTCGCAAACACCAGCGTAATATTCGAAATCTCCAGGTTCGGGCCGCCGCCAAGGCACACCTGTAGCGGCACTCGCCCGGTGAAAGGAGATCCTCCATTTCCCGTTACTTCTGCCATTCCGTTCACCTCCAGAACCCACGTGTAGGTAGGGAATGGAGTGATGCCGGTTGGGCAATCGGTTTGAGGCGGGTTCCAAACCAGGGTCGCGCCGTTCATCTTTACGTGGTGAGTGTGCTGGTGCCGGGAATCGGTGGCGTAGCTAGAGCCGGATCCTAAATCGGAAAACTCCATTGTCAGAGATGCCAAGAAATCCGCCTTTCCCATCGGTTGCAGGCTCAAGGACCACGGGCCCCGAAGTTCCCACGGACCGGCAGCCGGGTTGGCCGATACTGGATAGTCGTTAATCACGCCACTGAATTGCCTGCCTTGCGCCGCCACACTTGTCGCTAGCGCGAGCACGAGAACCCACGCCCCTACCGTCGAGAAGAAAGTTTCGCTTTGCATAGTTGCCTCCAGAGATTTTGGAAATAACTCTTTGTCGAGCTTTTGCAGGCGACCCGAGAGTCGCTTGCCATCTTCCTCAACCCTCTACCTCCTATAACGAGAACCAGCGACAAAAACTGCAATGCCCCCAAGAAAAAACCTGTCGGTGGAGAGTGAAGGCGGGGTAACTCATTCTGTGGAAGGGGCTATCCAGTTGTGCTACTCTTTGTGACCAGTCAGGGCGGTAGGCTTCCCGCGAGGGTTCAATGGGGCCACCTTCAGTTCACGAGATCACTCAACTATTGCGAGCCTGGAGTGCCGGGGATGAAGAAGCGTTGGATCGGTTGACGCCTCTGGTCTACCGGGAGTTGCACCAAGCGGCCCAACGTTACATGGCCCGGCAACAACCCGACCATACTCTGCAAACGACCGCGTTAGTCAATGAGGTTTACCTTAGGCTGGTCGCTTTCAAGGAAGTAAGCTGGGCGGACCGCGCCCACTTCTTCGCCGTCTGTGCCCAACTGATGCGTCGCATTCTCACTGACTGGGCTCGCGGCCAACAATATCTGAAGCGGGGCAAGGGAGCTCGGCATGTCTGTTTTGATGAGGCATTGGTCGTATCCCCTGGGCGCGGTTCCGACCTGGTCGCATTGGACGAGGCCTTGAAGGCTCTTTCCGAGGTTAACTCCAGGAGAAGTCAGGTTGTCGAGTTGCGATTTTACGGGGGCTTGAGTGTAGAAGAAACGGCTGGAGTACTGAAGGTTTCACCTGAAACCGTGATGCGGGATTGGAAGCTGGCCAAACTGTGGCTGCTGCGGGAAATGAGTGGAGGCAAGCGGGTTGGAGCCTGAGAGTCTATCCCGAGTCGAGCGGCTTGTGCAGGAGGCTTTGGAGCTTTCGGAGGAGCAGCGGTCCCAGTTCCTGGAGCGGCGATGCGCTGGGGACAGGCATCTGCGCGCCGAAGTAGAGTCCTTGCTGGCGTTCGAGAAGGATGCTCACAGCTTCATGGAAGCACCTGCCTTGCAAGTCGCAGCCGAAGCGCTGGCAAGGGCCGATTCTCCGGCGCAAACTCCAGAAGAAAGAGATGATCGAGCCTTAGAAGGCAAGACCATCGCGCACTACCGTGTCGTGTCAAAACTCGGCAGCGGAGGCATGGGCGTAGTGTACAAGGCTGAGGACACCCGTCTCCACCGTTTTGTCGCGCTGAAATTTCTTCCCGAAAACGTTAGCGATGATGCGCAGACACTCGCCCGGTTCCGGCGGGAGGCGCAAGCTGTCTCGGCTCTGAACCACCCGAACATTTGTACGCTGTATGACATTGGGGAAGTAGACGGGCGAGCGTACATCGCATTGGAGTACCTCGAAGGCACGACGCTAGACCGGCGGATCGCGGGTCGGCCCGTGGAGCTTGACACTTTGCTGACACTGGCGATTGAAATTGCTGATGGGCTGGGGGCGGCGCATGGGAAAGGAGTGGTGCATCGCGACATCAAGCCGGCAAATATCTTCGTGACGGAACACGGACACGCCAAGATCCTGGATTTTGGTCTGGCGAAAGTGTCAGTCACGCATCACCCGGAGCAGGAAACGCTTACGGAATCCCACACGCCGATGCAGACCAAGCCGGGTACGGCGATGGGGACGGTGGCCTATATGTCTCCGGAGCAGGCGCGGGCCAAGGAGTTAGATAGTCGGACGGATTTGTTTTCGTTCGGGGCCGTGCTGTACGAGATGGCGACGGGAACGCAGCCATTTCGGGGGCAAAGCGAAGCGACCATCTACGACGCGATCTTGAATTGGGATCCAGTATCACCCGCAGAGTTGAATCGCAAGCTTCCGGCGAAACTCGAAGAGATCATCCACAAAGCACTGGAGAAAGACCGGCAGATGCGTTATCAACACGCTGCAGATGTTCGCACCGACTTGCAGCGGCTGAAACGTGACACCGATTCCGGCTCTTCGCGAGCAACTCCATCCCCGGTGTCCGCGGCGAAACGTTACACCTGGGTACCGTGGACTTTTGTGGCATTGCTGCTAGCGGGATTGGGCGGGTGGTTTGCCGCCAATGGCCCGCGGCCAGCGGTCCGAAATCCACTTTCCAGTGCTCAGTTCACACGGCTCGCCAACTTCAATGGAGCCAAAAGCGATCCCGCTGTTTCACCAGATGGGAACTTCGCTGCGTTTATTTCCAATCGGAGCGGCAGGTTCGACGTCTGGCTGATTCAAACGAACGGGAACAACCTAACAAACCTTACCCAGGGCCGAATCGGGGATGCACGTGCGCCTCTCCGGGCGGTGGGGTTCTCCGGAGACGGATTGGAAGTGTGGAGCGCGGGAACCGAAGGCAAGAGGCTCATGCTATGGCCGCTGATTGGCGGCGCACCGCACAACTTTCCAGATGAAAAAGCCGCCGAAGTTGCCTGGTCTCCGGATCGCACCCGGCTTGTCTATCACACCTGGCAAGCCGGTGACCCGACATTTGTCGCGGATCACGACGGAGGCAATCCACGGCTGATTCTGCAAAACGATCCCGGATTACACAACCACTATCAGGTCTGGTCGAAGGACGGGCGCTGGATCTACTTTGTACGAGGCCGACCCGCCACTCGTGAGATGGACCTATGGCGCATATCGCCGGAAGGGGGAAAACCAGAACAACTCACTCATCTCAACACTGATATTGCTTACCCGACACCGATCGACGAGAGGACCGTTCTGTTCGTAACCCGCAACAAAGACGGGGCAGGCCCATGGTTGTCCGCGTTCGATCTAAGAACGCGAACTGCAAACCGCGTGAGTTCAGGCTTGGAACAATACACCTCACTAGCAGCCACCGCGGATGGTCGTCGTCTTGTGGCAGGTGTCGTGAATGCTCAAGTCAGCTTATGGAGCGTTCCAATCACCAGACGCCTTGTTGGGGAACAGGACGTCAAGGCCTTCCTCCTGCCAACCGCACGCTCCCAGGCACCGCGATTCGGGGGCGAAACGTTGTTCTACTTATCTTCGCGAGACGGCGCCGACGGACTGTGGAGCTATCGCGATGGAAAAGCGCTGGAGATCTGGAAGGGCTCCGAAGGCGCACTGCAGTCGCCTGCGGCTGTGTCTGCGGACGGGAAGGGCGTTGCATTTGCACTGAGGCGGGACGGGAAGCAAGAAATGCAAGTAATGACGACGGACGGAACACGGCTCCGCCCCCTTTCGAGCGATGTTGATGTTCGGGGAGCGGCTTCCTGGTCTCCGGACGGTAAGTGGATTGTCGTGGGGGGCAGCGACCGCAACGGACTGGGCATATTCAAACTTCCTGTTGACGGCGGCTCACCGGTTCGGATTTCAACCGGACCATACCTGGATCCGGTCTGGTCGCCGCGTGGAGACTTAATTGTGTATAGCGGGCCCCAGGTTTTCACGCTCGCGCCGCTGCTGGCAGTGCACCCGGACGGCACGCCGGCGAAGCTGCCGGAGATCAATGTGCAGCGCGAAGGTGAGCGGGCCCGCTTTCTGCCCGATGGTAGCGGCCTGGTTTACATGCTGGGAAATACATTGGCCGAGCAGGATTTCTGGCTGCTCGACCTTGGTACGATGCGATCGCGGCAGTTGACTCGATTGAGCAGTCCGGCGGTGATGCGGACCTTTGATATCAGCCCGGATGGCAGCCGAATTGTATTTGACCGCGTAACCGAAGATTCGGACATACTTCTCATTGATCTTGCGACCGAAAAAGGTCGACTGTAGCCGGGCCGCATATTCGCAACGAAGTACCTTCATTTCCTGGCGACTCCAATGGGCAAAGTGAATACAAAAGACGTCGTATGACGGGTGGAACCCTGACAGAATCTTTTGAGCCCCGGGGGATTTGCTTACAGTTTGTGGCTCACCGCTCGCACATTGCGCGTTCGAGAATACCTGTTTGTCCATTGTGGAATGCATTTCTTATCGGCCGTCGGTCGCGAAAACCCGGAAATGTGGCATGCGCTGTGGTCAAGAGTCTCCGCGCAGTCATGCTAAGCAGTGCGCTTCGATCACACTTGGCAAAGGCGAATGCCTGGAGATTCTGTGGCTGAAACCGCATCGTTTGTTTCCACCAAGGGGCGAGCGAGCGCTCATACCGAGACCTTTTCCGCCAGTTGCGATTTGTCACTTCAGGTAAGACTTGATCATGTCGATCACTTCATCCGCGGCGGCTACTTGCCCTGAAGTGGGGCGTTGTTTTCCGTTGAGGACGTGGCTGCGAATGTGACCTTCCAGGAGCTCAGCCATCAGGCTGTTCATCGCCCCTCTAGCCGCGCTCATGACTTGCAGAACTTCAGAACAATCGCGCTCCTCGGCAAGGGTTCGCACCAGAGCTTCAACCTGTCCCTGAATGCGTTTGGCCCGCAGAAGTAGTTTTTGTTTGTCCTTGATCGTATGGCTCATTGTTTGAAATCGAGTTGGAATATACCATACCCGGTACCGTACTTGAGTTTTGTTTTCGGTTTTGGTATACGTCTACACATCGGTTCGTGGGGTAGCATCTGTGCGTTCGATCGCGAAGCGGATAGCGTACCTGTTGGTCTTGCTGACATTCTGGTCGGCAATAGCAGCCGCTGCGCATCAACATTCGAGTGCGGTCGAGTCGGCAAAGTGTTCGGTCTGTATCGCTGCCCATTCAGCATCTCCCAAAGCTCCGTCCACAGTGACCCTTACAACAGTCATTGTCGTATCTACCTTTCGACTGCAAGCGGTTTCCTCCAAGCAATGCCTGATCGCCTTCGCCTTGTCTGTCCGCCCGCCTCCTAGCGTCTAAAGATCAAATCTCAGCGTGTGTCGGCCGGTTCTTGTCCCGTGAACCGTGCCCTCGATCTTTATACGGACCAATTTCTTCTGGAAGAAATCATGCTGGCTTCTTATGAGAAGTCGCTTTATGCGGCTTTTATGCTGGTTTTCTGTTTCGCATTATGCCTTCACGCTTACGCGCAGTCGGGCGGAAGTTCGGGATCGATTAACGGTACCGTCCTCGACCCTTCGGGCGCGGTGGTTGCGAATGCAAATGTCGAGATTCATCAAGCGGTCAGCGGCTATGACCGGACGACGACCACAGACAGTAAGGGAAATTTCACTTTTCCGAACGTGCCGTTCAACCCGTATCACATGACGGTAACGGCCACGGGATTTGCCCCATACGCGCAAGATGTGGAGACCCGGTCGGTGGTGCCCGTCAGTGTCAAGGTCAGTCTGCAGGTATCCGGTTCCTCCACCACGGTCACGGTGGAGGCTGCGGGAGATCTGGTCGAGAACGATCCCACCTTCCACCAAGACATTGACAGGGACAAGTTTGACAAGATTCCGCTGGAGAGCCAATCATCGTCGCTGAGTTCACTGGTTACTCTCTCCACGCCGGGAATCGCTGCCGATTCCAATGGGCTCTTCCACGGGATCGGTGACCACGCGGAGAATTCGTTCTCCGTCGACGGGCAGCCGATTACCGACCAGCAAAGCAAGGTGTTCTCGAACCAGATTCCGCTCGATTCTGTGCAGTCCATGGAAGTCATATCCGGCGCGCCGCCTGCGGAATACGGAGGCAAGACCAGCGTGGTAATCGTGGCGACCACACGCTCCGGCCAGGGGGTGACGACGCCCCATGGCAGCTTAACTGCTTCCTACGGAGCATTTGGAAGTTCCAATGTGGCAGCCGAGCTCGCTTACGGCGGTAAGAACTGGGGAAACTTCATCTCCATCGGTGGGTTGAACAGCGGCCGATTCCTCGATCCGCCAGAATTTGCGGTATCGCATGACAGGGGCAATGAAGAGAATGTGTTTGACCGCGTAGACTACCAATTCTCCACCGCCGATTCCATTCACATGAATTTTGGCTACAGCCGCAGTTGGTTCCAGACGCCGAATTCACTCGATGCCCAAAAGGCAACGCCCTGGATTGGGCTCTACGGGGTTGAGCCGCAAATGGCAATCTATAACGGCGTAGCTCCCAATGGCGATACAGTCGGAGCAACCGACCAACGCTCCAAGATTGGGACCTTTAACATCGCCCCTTCGTGGACCCACGTGGTGAACACGAACACGGTACTCACTTTGGGCGCATTCGTGCGCCGCGACGATTACAACTACTACCCAAGTAGCGACCCGTTCGCGGACCTCGGGCCGCCGAGTCTGCAGAGACAGTCGGTGGGTCAGAACCGCACGCTCACCAACACGGGACTCCGATCCGATATCTCCTACGTCAAAGGCATCAATCAAATCAAGGCGGGGGTCACCTACGAACAAGCGTTTCTCAGAGAGAATGACACTCTCGGGATCGTCGATCCAACGTTTAACGCTCCCTGCATAATGCTGGCAACTTTTCCCGCCGGCCAGCAGACGTATGGGCAGCAGTATGTCGCGGCACCTGCGGTGGGGATCAACGATCCCTCGCTTTGCACCGGGCAATACCAGCCAAACATCGCTTCCAACCTAAATGCGCCCGGCTCGCCTGGCTCGAACGACCCCTACGCCAACGCCGCTCTTTACCCGAATTTCAACCCCCTGCTGGCCTGCTATGACCTGACCAGGCCGACCCCCTCTTCCGCTGACGGCTGCCCGAACTCCACCAGGGGCTTGTACACATTCAATGGCCGCACCGACGTGAAGGAGCTTGCTCTCTATATCCGCGACGCAATTACAGTTGGAAACTGGTCTTTGAACCTCGGTATACGCGGCGATCTCTACAACGGTATCACCATCGCGCGGCAAGCAGAACCGCGTCTCGGGATCGCTTACAACGTCAAGAAAACCAACACGATCCTTCGCGTTTCCTACGCTCGCACGTTGGAATCTCCCTTTAACGAAAATCTGGTGCTTTCCAGCATCGGATGCAGCAATGCTGTCCTCAACCCACTGCTTCTCTGTTCTTCGCTAGCCACAAATCCGTTGAGTCCTGGCTTTCGCAATGAATTCCACGCTGGCCTGGAGCAGGCGTTTGGACGGTACGTGGTCTTTTCCGGTGAGTACATCACGAAGTACACGCACAATGGCTACGATTTCAGTGTGCTCGGCAACACGCCAATCACTTTCCCCATCGAGTGGCACAACTCGAAAATTCCCGGATATGCGGGCCGCGTGAGCGTGCCGAACTTCCATGGCTTTTCGGCGCTCATGGTCTTTTCCAGCGTGGCGGCCCGGTTCTTCACTCCCCAGATCGGCGGTGCCGGTGCCACCCCGGTCGCCGTGGGTCCGTTCCGTATCGACCACGATGAACACTTCAATCAGACGACCCACTTCCAATACCAACCCTGGAAGCTGGGCCCCTGGTTTGGCTTCAACTGGCGGTATGACAGCGGACTTGTCGCGGGCGCAACGCCATGCTACGGGGCAGATCCCGGCAACAATTGCCCACAATCAGTTCTTATTGGCGGCGTGCCGAACGTGAGCCTGATGGCAGCCAACGTGGGCCAAGTGCCACTTTCTGGCGATCAGGAGGCGGAGGCTGGTTTCTTTTGCGGATCTCAGCGCGCAACTCCAACCACGCCCCTGCCTTACAATTGCCCGGCATCGACGTTCGGCTCCAATCTCATAAAGATACCGGCACCGAATGCCGAGAACGACGACCTCCATCCGCCGCGCATCGCGTCGCGCAACCTATTCGATGTTTCATTGGGCGACGACAACCTATTCAAAGGCGACCATTACAAATGGAGCCTTACATTCACCGCCATCAACATCGCCAACAAGCTGGCGCTGTATAACTTCCTTTCGACGTTCAGCGGGACGCACTATGTGACGCCGCGCGCGCTGACGGCTCAACTCGGGTTTCATTTCTAGGCCCCCAGCGCGAGAGGGCTCTGGTCAATTCAGGCCCAGAGCCCTATCTGCCATAACTCGTATTCGATTCTCATTGCCGTGTGGAAGACCATCGCACCGAACAATTGATGCTTCAGGCCAAACGCTAGAACGCAGAAGGATTCCGATCGCATTCAACTTTGTCTTTCGAGGCTCTGATTGCCTATGGGCAAATATTGCTACGGCAAGGGTAGACGAGGAATTCACGCACTGGCAGGGCCTTTGGATGTTGGCAGTGCTCGGTGCGCTCGCGATGGGAACCCTACTGCTATATGTCCTCGGTTACTTGCATCTCGACGGCGACTGAACGCATGAAGTCTGGTCCTGTCGCTGTTTGTTGATAATGCTCAGAACTCCAGCCGCGCCTGAAAGGCGATCATGCGTGGACTGCTATCGCCGCCCAAACCGACGCCCAGCAGGCCGGTCGGCGGAGAAGTTGTGTAGGTGAGCGCTCCGAAGCCTGCCTGCGTGGAGGGATTTCCTGGAATTCCTGCCTGCACTATGCTGGGGAGGCCGAAATTTGGATGGTTGAAGACATTGAAAAACTGACCCTCAAACCGCAGCTTCACATGCTCCGTCAAGGCAAACCATTTTGTCAGGTAGAAGTCACTCCAGAGGAAATCTGGGCCGCGCAGGGCGTTGCGGCCGAGGGTTCCGAACTGGCAATTCTGCGGGCTGTCGCCGCCATAGCAGGACCCGGGAGGCACCGGCTGCCCGTTGACTGTTTGCTGGCTTGAATCCACCGGCGAGATAAAGGCATCGGGATTGAGCCACTGAATCGTGCCCGGTTGGGTCGCGGGAAGGTTGCAATGGCGGCAATAGGGATCCACTCCGGGCACAAGAGTGGCGAACTGCGGGCCGCTACCCTGCACGATACCGTTTCCGTTCGCTGAGTAGGGCGTGCCCAGCACCGAGAACGGCACCCCGCTGTGCCAAAACATGGTTCCGGAAACCTGCCAGCCGTTGAGGGCGTAGCCCAATGAATGGCTGCTCACTCTTAGCGGCAGCTGATACACATACTGGGCATTCAGATTGTGCCGGATGTCGTAGTCGCAGGGGCCGTAGTCGCGAGCCAGGTTGCCGGGCGGAGGCGAAAGAATTCCTCCCGCGGAAAACGAGAGAAATCCGCCGTTCGAGACCGTATCCAAGCAATGGCTCCAGGTGTAGTTGACCTGCCCTTGCAAGCCGTGGCTGAGGCGCTTCATGGCGGTGAGTTGGAGGCCGCTATAGTGACTGTTAGCGCCGGTGGAGAACTGGGTCACTGCGCCGAATCGGGGATCGGCAGGCTGCAGGTAAGGGAACGGGGTGAAACAGTCCTGGCACACCGTTTGGTAGCCGTTGACCTGGGTTGAGTACGGCTGGTTGACCGCGCGCGTACCCACGTATCGCACTTGCGCACTGGCCGTCGTTCCGAATTGGTGTTCAATGCTCAGGCTCCACTCCATGAAGTAGGGCGCGTGAAGTTTGCCATCGGGAACGGCCGTGATCGCGACGGGTGGAAGACAGTTCGCAGGATTGGCCTGCGCCGGCGCGCAGGAGACCTGGCCCTGGGGGAATCCCGAAGAGAAGGTTTGGTTGGCAGCGACGAGTGCGTCCACGGCGCTGTTCGCCACTCCGGGGGCAACGGCGATGCAGCCGAATTGCGGGTCGCAGCCCGGCGATCCGGCGAGGCCCACGGTGCCAAGCTGTCCTCCCTGAAACGTCTTAACGTACGGAGGATTGGCGCCAATCAAGTCGGCCAGGGCGCCGGGCAAGATGTCGCTGAAAAGTCCGAAGCCGGCGCGGAGTATGGATTTGGCCTCGAATTGCCACGCAATGGCCGTCCTCGGCTGCAGAATGGCCAGCGGCGTCGACGAGAACAGATGGCCGAGATGAGTTTGGATGGCAGCGTTCAGTGGTTGATTGGCGTCGTGCGGGATGGAGCTGAAAGATCCGCGAAGACGAGCGACTTGAGCGTGCGGATTCAGGGGGTTGGAATTGAAGGTGTCGCGCAAGCCAAAGGTCCAAGTCAGGTTGCGAACCACTTTCCAGGTGTCTTGCGCGTAGAGATCGAGATTGAGAAAGTTGAAAGGTTCATTTGCATTCGACGGGAACGTTTCCGATACGGTGCCCGCCGCTCCAAAGATAAATTGGCGCAAACTCGCGTAGCTCACGGTGGGAACCGTGCCTTCTCCGAAGTCATAGTCGTTCAGGCGAAATATCCGGGTATTGGTTCCGAAGCGCAGTTCGTGAGCGCCGCGGTCCCAGGCGAGATTGTCGTTGATGAAAAAGCGGGAGGCGCGCCGGCCTTGAATCCAGGTGTTGTCGAGCCCTCCGACAGGCGTGAAGGGGGTCGCGCCGCTGCCCTGCAACACGATGGGGAAAGCCGCAAGAGTCCGCCGCAGGTTGTTTGGCCCGAACAAGCTTTCATACCAGGAAAACGCGGGATTGAAGTAGTTCACCAGGCTCTGCGAGAAAACGTGGGTGTATCCCGCCGCGAAGGAATAGAGAGGCTGCGGAGAGAGCGCATTGAATACGGGGTTAATGGGATCGGTATATGCGGCTTGCAGGCCGGTGTCGGCTTGGAAGCGAAACCAGGTTGTATCGTTCGCGTTGAGGTTGTAATCGACTCTGGCCGTCTGCACCTGCTCGTGGTCGTCGCTGGTGTGCGAGATGCTTTGCTGGTTGGCGCAAACCGCGATCGGGCAACCGTCCATCGCGTAGGCGGTACCACCGCTATTTGCATAGAGCGAGAACATCTTTTCATAGAACGGCACCTCCTGTGGCGCTGCCGGCAGGTCATTTTCCGGATGGTTCGGGTCGGTGTAGCCGAGAGGAAGTTGCTGCAGGACGTATTGTTGGAACGCCGGAGTGGGAACGATCGTCGGCGTGACGATGGGCAGTGCGATCCGCACCCACTCGCTGTCGAAGAAGAAAAAGAGTTTGTCATGCGCGATCGGCCCGCCCACGCTGCCGCCAAAATGATTCACCGTCGATCTGGGCTTGAAACGGCCCGGCACGGCATTGGTAAAGTAGTTGGCTGCGTTGAGCAGGGAACCATTCCATAGCTCATATAGGTTTCCGTGGAATTGGTTCGTGCCCGACTTGGTGACGTAGTTGACCTGGGATGCTCCATACCGTCCCTGATCCACGGAATAGGAAAGAGTGTTGACGGTCACCTCTGAAATTGAATTCAATCCCAACACGAGGTTGGTGGAAAGGCCGCTGTTGAGGTTGGTAAGCGGGTCGTTTGTTTCCAGGCCGTCAACGATATAACCGTTGGAGAGCGCAGGCAGGCCGTTGAACTCCACGTTCCCATACCCGTTAGTGCCGCCGACAAAATCGTTGCTGCTGCCGGCGGTGTTGATGAGAGCCCCGGGCGCAAACTGGAGCGGGTAGGTTAGGTCGCCGCCCGGATTCGGCAGATCCTCCAACGCCGGTGCATCCAGAGTGGTAGACGTGTTCGCGTTCTCCGGGTTGATGAGCGGAGCTTCGCTGTTTACCTCCACCGTCTCATTGGATCGGGCCACCCTAAGCGTGAAATCCACCGTTTGCTTTTGGCCCAAGCCCGCGGCCACATTGTCAATTTCCCGCGCTTCGAAGCCTTGTGCTTCTACCTTGATTGAATACGCGCCCGGCTTTAACTGTGGGAAGTTGAACCGTCCCGCGTCATCGCTCTGCGCGCGGCGTCTCAGTCCAGTCTCTTGGCTTGCGATCGTCACCGTGGCGCCTGTGACTACCGCGTTGCTTGAGTCCCTGACTT
Source organism: Terriglobales bacterium (assembly GCA_049521375.1). Taxonomy (GTDB): domain Bacteria; phylum Acidobacteriota; class Terriglobia; order Terriglobales; family Acidobacteriaceae; genus Acidiflorens. Next base: position 23,775 of record JBEKOW010000067.1, on the reverse strand, counting down.
CGCCAACGATGGCGCTGGTCGTTTCCCCTTGAGCCAGCGCTTTCAACGGCAGAAGGCACGCCACGGTCACGAGGAAAAGAGCAATGTGAACTGCCCGTGTCATGAAGGCCTCTCTACTCGTTTGCCCAGACTGGGAATGTTTCTTTGCTTGACTCTGTTAACCGCCGGTTATCCTGTGTAGTTAACCACAGTTAATACAAACAAGCAAGGACAGTCCATAAGCTTCGGCGATTGTGCCCGAGTGACGGGCAATCCGGAAGCAATGTCCCCGTTCGGTCCTGATAAATGCCCTTGTGACCCAAAACGCCCCATTGAAGTCAAGCCGCCTTCGCTTTGTGATCGGTTTTTGCTCGCCTTTACTTCGCCAGTTGGGCTGGCGGAGACCGGACTGCCTCGCCGACCAGAGTAAATGGAGGCAGCAGGCGCGTGAGAGTGCTGGCGGGGCACCCTCTCCAGTCCGGCTCAAGAGAAGAAAATCGCGAATTGGCGGGCTTTTCGCGAGGATTTCAACGAACGACGGCGAGAGTTCGCATCAGAGCAGACTGTGTGGCGGAGAGGGAGGGATTCGAACCCCCGGTACGGTTTCCCGTACTCCAGTTTTCAAGACTGGCGCCTTCAACCACTCGGCCACCTCTCCAGCTACTACAGTTTTACTACAGTCGCGCAATTTCTAAGGAGTTCTGTCAACCATTCCTCCCTGTCTTCATTCGATTGCACTCGACAGAGGTTTCGCGCATCGGTTTTCAAGCGGGACCGTTTCAACCGCTCACACCTCCCCTTCGCGGCGAGCTAAGGACAGTTTAGCAATCGGAGCGGGAGTTGGGGCTACGTTTAAGGCGCGACTTGTCTCAGTCGGCGAGTTGGTAGAATGCACTATGTCCGGATTTTTCTGGCCCTGCGCGTACGCCGTCGTTCTTTGGGGAATGGCTTTCTCGGGCGCACTGTTCGCTGCCCCCCGGCCCGCCGGACGCGGCACACGGGGAGTTGTTTCTCCAACAGTTGGTGAACGCTGCGATTGAGCGTACTCATCATTCGGTTCGCTATGACCCCGCCTACGTTCACATTCCTTATCCGGGTGGCGATGTTCCCGCTGACACGGGCGTGTGTTCCGACGAAATCATCCGCGCGTATCGCGCAGTCGGCGTTGATCTGCAGCAAGAAGTTCATGAAGATATGTCGAAGAATTTTTCGGCGTATCCGCGAAAGTGGAAATGGGGCTCGAGAAAACCCGACAGCAACATCGATCATCGCCGTGTGCCCAATCTGATGGTCTTCTTTCAGCGCAAGGGAAAGTCCCTGCCGATTACGAACCACGCTGGGGATTACAGCCCGGGTGACCTTGTGACTTATGACCTTGGAGGCGGCGTGCCCGCACATCGCAATCGTCATTGACCACAAGGGCGGGAGCGGGGCTTACATGATCGTCCACAACACCGGCCGGGGACCGCAGATGGAGGACGCCTTGTTCGCCTGGAAAATTACGGGGCGTTATCGATACTACGGACCTCAGGGTTGAACCGGGTCGTGAGAACGTTCTTCAATTAAGATTTCGAATCCTGGGAGCCGCGACTGAATCCTCTGGGGCTAGCGGTTTTGTAGTCTTCGGATTTGCCGCGCGGTATGGTCAGCATTTTCCACTGGGAAGAGCGCAGGTGCTTCGCCAGGAACACGATCTGCGCGGTGTGCTGCGCATAGTGGGCCAGGGCGCGACCCAGAGCCTGCATGACCGTATGCGGCTCCTGGCGGATGGTTACCGTGCGGGTCACGTCGTCGGGCTTCAGCGAGTCGACGGTGGCGAACACGATTGACCAACCTTCCTCCCAGCATCGGAGGACGTCTGCGCGTGTGGTCTTCGCACTTAGTTCGAATTCCTGGTCGCGAAAGCGGTCGGGTTTTTCTCCATCCGTGGTGAGGAAGTCGGTGAAGCGCGAGCGCGCGTTTCCGGCAATGTGCTTGACGAGGATGGCGACAGAATTCGATTCGGGATCGATGGTCGTAAAGAAATCCTTGTCTTCGAGTTGGGCCATGGCTGCGTCAGCCATGCGCTTGTGACCGCGAAATTGACGGCGGATTTCTTCCAGATAGTGCGCGGCGAGATCGGTCATGAGTTCAGAGCCAAGTCAGAAGTTAGAAGTCAGATTGCAGAAGTGGATCGATCCTTTAGGTGAAACATTGGGAATCTTCACGACTGCAATCTTACTTCTGGAATCTTACCTCGGTTGGCGGTTTGTTGGGTTGCGTTCCAGTTGGATGGACCGAGGACCGGGCACCCTCGGGACTGCCGGCGGGGCGCCGGCGCTACCTTCACGAGATGAACTCTATTCCTGTGATGGTGGTTCGCAGGCGACTCGGAAGCCATAGTCGGCATAGTGAAAGTCGGGTGGGATGCTGGAGCGGCCTGCGCAGCGCGACACTTTTATGTGGTGGCGCCAGGAGCCTCCGCGAGAGGCTCGGCGGTCGCCCGATTCGGGGCCTTGCGGATTTCGCTCGGGCGAAATTGCGTAGTAATCGGGGGAGTACCAGTCACTGCACCACTCATGTACGTTGTCGCACATATTGTAGAGGCCGTATCCGTTGGGCTCGCCCTGGCCTACGAGTTCCGGGCCGGTTTTCCAATGTCGGGCGCAGCGCTTGGCATATTCGGGCAGGGATTGCGGAGAAGCATCTCCCCAGGGAAAGAGCGCGTTTTCGCGGCCTCCGCGAGCAGCCCGTTCCCACTCGGCTTCAGTGGGCAGACGAAATTTTGTTCCGGTCTCGGCGGTCAACCACTCACAATAACGGGTTGCGTCGGGCCATGACACACCTACGACCGGCTGCTGGGGCGAGTTGAGCGCACGGTCGTTCATGAAGGGAGCGGCGGCAGTCGCGGTAGCTTTAGTGAAGCGCTCGTATTCCGCGTTCGTTACCTGGAATGCCGAGAGCCGGAATTCGTCGACCCAGACGCGGTGAACTGGCTTTTCGTTGTCCTGGCCGGCATCCGATCCCATGAGAAACCACCCGGCAGGGATGCGGGCGAGCGTGAGGCTGATATCGTCGCCCGCGGCACTGTGCATGAAAATTGCGCCACCATCCATCGATTAAAGTCTCCGAAGTGCGCGAACAACTTCTTCGATTTTATTCAGGCAGGGCGCGGCATTCGAAAGGGTGATTCCTCCCAGCGCAAGTACGGGGATCCTGGCGGTGCAGGCCTCGCGGAGCTCGGCCCAGGTTTTGGGCTGGATCTCAGGGGCGTGGCTTTTCTCGAAGACCGGCCCGAACACGGCGAAGTCGGCGCCTCCGGATTCGGCTTGGGTAACATCCGACGTGGCGTGGCAGGAGACACCGATCACGAACTTGTGCGGTTGCTGCCCAGATCGATTGACGATCTGGCGCACTTCGCTGGGTGAGATATCGTTCGCCGGCAGGTGGACGCCTTGGGCATGAACTGCCAAGGCGACATCCGTGCGGGAGTTGATCAGAAGGCTAGTCGTTCCGCTATGTTCTTTATTCGTTGGGCGTCTTTCTTCGATGAGGCGCGCCGCTTCTCTTGCCAGATTCTCGAGTTTGCGCGCTTGCAAATCTTTTTCGCGCAGTTGGATGTAGTCGACGGCGGCGCTTGCGGCTTCGGCAATCTTTTCGAGCAGGGCGCGGCGGCGGGCGGACTCGTCGCCAGGGAACTGGCTGCGGTCGGTGATGTAGTAGAGGACACAGCGGTGCGCCATAGGCTTTCAGCCTGCTTTTTAGCCTACTATGATTTGACGCACGCAGTCGTTGCGAACGCTGCTTTTCATTTGCGGTTTACATTTCTCGTACTTGCCCATGCAAGTCTCACCGATCAAGTCAGTACGCCGACTTCCTGACATGCGCTCGCAAAAATCTATACGGGGATGGAGATGCGGAAGTCGCAGGGTGAGCAGGTTTTCCTCAGACTCTTGCATCGTGTAGGCAGAGAGCTTGCCCGGGGGGTCAAGGGTAGCCATGGGGCATCGGGCATCTCTGCCGCACGGGGCATCCCTCGCCGGCAGGAGGCCCCAGGATTCTCCGCTCGAAGGTGGTTCCTTACAACTCGACTTTACGGCCGTGTTTTTGCGATTTCGGGGATCGCGGTGTCGCCTCCACGCTTTGGTTGCGGGGTGCCCAGATGGTACCTGGTGAGGCCTTCCTTCAGGAACTCGAAACTTTCTTCGGGAGAATCGGAGATCTTGAAGAGTTCGAGATCCTGCGGCGCGATGACGCCTACATCAACCATGGCCTGGAAGTTGATGATCTTCTTCCAGTACTCGCTGCCATAGATAACGACGACAATTTTCTTGGCGAGCTTTTCAGTCTGGGCGAGGGTCAGGATTTCGAAAAGTTCGTCGAGTGTGCCGAAGCCTCCCGGAAAAATTACCAGCCCTTTCGCCAAGTAGGCGAACCAGAACTTACGCATGAAGAAATAGTGAAACTCGAAGTTCAGCGAAGGCGTGATGTAGGGATTGGGAAACTGCTCAAAGGGCAAATTGATGTTGAGGCCGATGGTCTTGCCTCCGGCTTCATGGGCGCCCAAGTTGGCGGCTTCCATGATTCCAGGGCCTCCGCCGGTGGTGACTACAAAGCGGTGGCGGCGCGCGGGAATGTGGGCGGACCAGGTCGTGAGCAGATAGGCGAGGCGGCGTGCATCCTCGTAGTAGCGAGCCATGTCGACGGCGGCTTCGGCGCGCTTCATGTCCGATGCCTGTTGGGAGGCGGCGACTTTGTCACCGTTGTCGCGGATACCGTCCAGATTTTTTTCGGCGGAGCTGCGGCTTTGCACGCGAGCGGAACCGAAGAACACCACTGTGTCCTGAATCTGTTCACGGCGGAAGCGCGCGAGGGGCTCGCTGTATTCGGAGAGCAGGCGCAGAATTCGGCCCTCGGGACTGTTGAGGAAGGGCTGGTTCTGATACGCCAGCGGAGCGGGCTTAAGTTTTGGTTCGGTCATAGTTCGATTGCCTGTTGTACGGCTCGGACGCCACATTGGTCGCGGCAGCTTAGTAGAACTGTCTCATAAATTGTGTTTACGGAGAATGGCTTCGTGCCTTCCCGGTTGCGGGTGGAATCGATGCTAGTCTTCGCGGTATCGCAGGGCTTCCCAGAAACCGATCCAGACGTTGATGAGGCCGAGGCCGGTGACCACGCCGCGGACGAAGCCGCTTCCCACCAGAGCGCGCAGCGCGGGATAGGAGAGAAGAAGAGGATTGTCGGACCACTCCGGACGCCAGGGGACGATCATCAGCATCACGCCGAAAGTCGCACAGAGAAAAACGAAAAGGAGCACTCCTACACGACGAAGCCACAGGTGCGCGGCAAACAAGCGTTGCGGGGGGATGGTTGCGGGCGGTGGTGGCACCGCTCCGGCGAGCGGTGCAGCGGAAGGGTCAGCCGCGGTTTCGACAGTCGTGGGCACGTTGTTAAAAGGGAGTTTAGGATCAGAAATCATTGCACGCGTCGTCGTGGGGATTGCCGTACCATGATGATGCGGATACGAGCGCGGGATTCGTTTTCATCCACCGATCCATCCACTGCGCATGCTGCCAGACCCACTGCTGCATTCTACGACTTCAAGGCCTGTATGCGCTCGGCAACGTCGCGGTAATCGATGTTGGCACCGTAGACGTAAGTGAAATGCCGGAGGGCCGCGGGCTTATCCTGGGCGCGTTCGCAGGCCCCGCCGAGCTCGTAGTTGATGGCGAGGCGGGTATCGTTGTCGATGCCGGGTATCGTGAGAGCTTTTTCGTACCAGCGAATGGCGGCCTCGGGCACTCCTTTATCGAGGAAGCATTGGGCGAGCCAGGTGTAGGTCTGGATGACCTGGGCAAAGGGGCGTCCCTGTTCGATCGCGATGCATACCGTTTGCAACTCGGCGATCGCCTCGTCGAGCAACCCCATTTCGCGGAAAGCCGCACCCATGTTGTAGTGCGTCTCGGGATCGTCGGCGCCGACAATGACGTCGTCTTCGAGTTCCTGCCGGAGCTCGCTGAACATCTCCGAAAGGTCGACGCTATCGGAAGGATGGAGGGCTTCGGCACCCGCGCCCAGGTGGCGCATGGGAGTCGAGGTGTAGGTCATCGAAGCGGGAGCGGCAGCGGCAGCGCCTGCTAAAGTTGCTGAGATCGCGGGCGATGTTGCAGCGGCCGCCGCAAAAGACGCGGCTGCTGGGAGTACAGGCGTTGTAACTTCCGGAAGTTTTTCCTCAACCGGTGCGGCCGGGGTCGGTGAGGTGGGTATTGTCTCGGCGAGATGGGGAAGCGCCGAAACCTCGACGGGTGCGGAATGAGGCGCGGGCTCTCTATCCGTGGGTGCGTCAGTCACGGGAGGCGCTACCGGGAAAGAATCTCCGATGGAGGCTTCGAGGTCCGCGACCAGCGCCGTCAGTTCGTTGGCTTTCGGATGTTCATCAAGTCCCGGCGCGGACCTGGGGTGCACTGGTTCGGCGCACGTGGCGGCATCCTGGTGGTCCGCATAGTCGGAATTCGTCATCAGATCGGAAGTGGTGACGGACTCGGACGAGGACGGGGACGGCATCTCGATCCGGAATGTCTCAGGATCGTCGGCATTAATCTCGGGAAGTTCGCCATCGGAAAGACCGCTCTCCGGTATATCGAATTCGGCGAGCTCGACCTCAGGCTCGGCAGGCGCGGTGGCGCTCGAGTCGATGGCGGCCCGGACGGGATCGAGGATGACGGGATCGTGGGTGAGCACTTCGAGCTTTTCGAAAGCGGAGCGCGCCTGATCCGTCATGAAGTGCTCGAGGTAGAAATGGATCTCTTCGACGGTCTCGGCGATCTCGACGTTGCTGCCCGCGCCCTGCGGGGTAAGGGTGGAGACCTCTCCGGCAATGGCGGGTTCGGCGACGGAAAGCGCATTCTCCCATTCCGATGAAAGATCGTGGGCCTCCGCGGCGGCGGAGGCCTCCGCGGCCTGGACAGAAAATTCGGGATGCGAAGAAGTCCCGGGCCGGGTTGCATGGAGATTGGTGGAGGAAGAGTCGGTGCCCGGCGTCGCTGTCATCGGCCACGCGGCAGAGCCTGGAGCGCTTTCCAAAACGGGCGCCATGGGGGCTGTTCCGCCCCCGGCGCTCTTTTCGTAACGGCCCGCCAATTCCGCATAGCGCACAGCCTCGTCGGGATAACCCGCATCGCGATAAACGCCGGCGAGGGTCTGGCAGCAAGCTGCTGCTTCGGAAAAATGTTGAAAGCGGGTATGCAAGGCAGCCAGGCGCTGGTTCACGCGCGCGTCGCGCGGCGCCTGCGAGAGCGCTCCCATGAGAGGAACTATGGCCTTGTCGGGCAGGTTGTAGGAGATGAAGAGATCGGCATCGGTCAAGGCGGAACGCAATGCGATCGCAATGTGATCAGGATAGGACTGGTCGATTGCAGGCGAGGTCGCCTCGAGTTCCTCAACGATCAGCGCGCCTTCTTCGGCGGTGATGCTGCGGGCGGCTGAGTCCGAAGTGTTCAAACGCTCGACCACTTGCTGATAGTTCTGCAGGTGCATCGAGTTCTGCGGCTCGTTGCTGGCGAGTGTCTGATAGAGGGCGCTGGCCTTGGTGAGATTTCCGCCGCGGACCGAAGCGTGCGCGAGCAACTCGGCTACTTCGTTGACGTGCGTGCTGTCTCCGGATTTCTTGAGCAGTTCGAGCAGCTTCTCGAGGGCGCCGCTATCGTCGCGCAGGTGGCCGATCAGGGCATAGAGGTTAGTTAGAAGTTTGGGCGAATCGGTCGACAAGAGGCGTTCGGCGTGGCGGGTGTAAGTCTCCAGAGCCTGACTGTAATGACCGAGCCGGGCCGCGCCCTCGGCGTACACGAACAGACCCTCGGGATCGTTATGGACGGTGAGCAGCTTCTCGGCAATGGGAGCGCACTTCTCCAGGTCTCCGCCAGCGAGATATGCTTTGAGGAGAGCGAGCAAGCCTTCGGGATGGGAGTCGATGTCCGCCGCTTTTTCCAGATACTGGATGGCGCTTTTCCAGTCGCCGCTCTCCTGCGCTGCCTTGCCGCGCATCAGCAACACGTGGCTGTTGCCCGGATCAAGGACCAGCATGCGCTGCAAAATGTCTTCCGCGGCCGCGAGGGATCCGCGGGCGCGTAACGACTCCGCCGCGCCGCCGAACACTTCCCAGGCTTCTTTTTTCTTATTCAGCTTGACGTAAACTTCGGCCAGCTTGACGCGCATCGGCACATTTTCCGGATCCATTTCGAGGACCTTCTGGAAAAGTCGCACGGCCTGATCGAGATCGCCACTTTTGATGAAGTCGTCCGCCACCTGCAGATATTGCGCGCGGGCGTCGTTAAACAAACCCTGCTGGGTGTAGAGCTCGGCCAGCTTCAGGGAACCATCGACACTGGGCTGCAGCTTGGTGATCTTTTTGTACATGGCGATGCCCTTGACCGTGAAGCCCTGCGCGGCGTAGGCGTCGCCCACCAACTTGAAACACTGAATCGCTTTAACGGTGTCGCCCGAGCGGGCGTAGAGATCGCCAATAGTATTGGCGACCGTTAGATCCTTATCGTCGTGCTTGCGGACCTTCTCGTACTCAGCAATGGCATTCTGCAGCTTGCCCTGTTGGACAAACTTTTCCGCGGCGCTGAGAGCCTTCTGTTTGTTAAACCCAAAACCAAACGCCATAATTAACGGACTCCAGCCTTAATTCCCGACCGCCCAAGCTACCTCGACCCAGCACAAGAACCGCCCACAACGGGAGCAGCGGGGCAGACTCCATCAAGAGTTCCCTGGACGAACACCGCAATCCCCCTGCGGGGAGGGCGGTGTAACGTTATTGTAAGGCTGGTATTCGCCGGGCCAATGATTACCGACGATTACCAAGGGTTACCTAAAGGGCGTGTACGTCCGGGCGAGGGAATACTTAGCGTGGAAAGAGTTGGCCAGATGATGGGCAGTTATGGTCGCCTCGTTTTTTCTGAGGTTGCGAGGGTACGGATGAGCCTCACTCCTTATTTGGCAGTAGCGGCGATCGCCTCGTCGCCCCAGGGCATCCGGATCAAGACCGGATCTTCTTCGCCATGTAACTGCGCCTGGTAGGCAGCACCGCGCATCGAGATGCCAACGCCGACAACATGAGCGCGGTCATTGGAAAGGGCCACCCATGACCCGGGGGGAACGTCTTTCAGTATGAAAGCAAGATCCCGAGGCTGGTCGTTTGAATCCGTTTGAAGTGGTTTCGACAAAGTGATCCCCTGAGTTGAAGGAATTTGCGTGGGGAGACGCATCCTCATTGAAAGTGAGGGTAGTGACGGAGTCAAGTAACATCCGTCCGTGGCCATGAGGACAACATCGTGAAGACCTTGAGGATGGCGGGATTTCACGCGACTGTTGCATCGGAGTAGCGGAGCAAAAGTGGGTCAGGCACTGGTCTGCTTCGCTCAGGTCCAGCATTCGAGACGACACGAAGCACTGGATTACGCGTCTGCTTAGGCGGGCTGCGAACCGGTCTGGACTTTGGCCAGGAGACTTACTGGGGCGGTCACGAGGTGCTGGATGCTTACGTATTGGCCGCGAACCCGGGCCCAGCGCGCCGGGTGAGGGCGGTTATCCAAATGGAGAAAAACGCTGTCGTAGGCTCCGATGCCACCGTTGCAAAATGTGGGGACCTGGAGGGCAAGTTCGTACATCTGCTGGAGCGAGAGTCCAGGGATGGCGATGTCGGCAGCCATTCCGCGAGTATGTTCGCTATCAGGGACGCCTCCAACTTTTTGATTATGGGTGGGGCAACGGTAGCCGTCGTGCACGATGATCTCTTTTCCGGCGAGCGCCCGCAATTGCTCGAGGGCTTCAATGAGGCCGCCCTCGAGGCTCAGTTCGCCGCAACAGTGGCAGGCAAACTCGGCCTTCGAGAAGTGCTCGCTCAGATCCCCCACCTTTGTTCCTCGTTTGTGGCAACGTGTGCCGGAGTTGGAAATGCTGCAGCCATGAAACAGGAGTTCCCTCGGCGTGGATGTGAGGGCCATCACTTCCAAATTGGTCGGTTTTCGCCGGCGTTCTATTAGTGCTCGAGGAGGAGAGCTGACCGAGAGTTAGAACCAGGACGCGACCATTTCGAGCGGCTATGCCCGGCACACGGGGCCAAGCTCCGTCACCACACGAGCCACTATAAGGTTTTTACTGCGCGCATCGTCACCACCTATTTCCCTGGGTCAGCGCGAGGGGCCTGCTTTTGAGGCCAAGCGCTCCTTGATCTGACTTGCCAGGACACTTGCTTTTTCCTGGGACAGGCGCATCCGTCCGGTTTCGATTGCTCTGAGATCGTGGGGATTTAGTGTGGGAAGGCAGACACGGCTGTGTCGCTGCCGGTACGGGACAAACTGCTTCCGGTGCGCTAACTCGAAGAAAATCAGGCCGGTCGCGGTTGGAGGCTGCGTTGCTTTCTCACTGTCAACTGCGTTCGCCGCAGGGAGGTGACAACATGGCAACGATTGAACCGATGAAGACAAGAAAGACCGAAGGTAATAACACATTTTCCAGGACGGTGCTGCCGTCCTGGTCGCGCGAGCAGAAGATCGCGATGATCGCGAGCTTCGCGATTCTGGGAATTCTCCTCGCGGTAATCGCGTGCTCGAAGCAATCGACAAAGATGGCTGCGGGAGGAGAGTCGAGCCAGACTTCGGTGCCTCATCCCATAAGCGTTATGGCGGGAAGCGAAGCGACCGTGGCCGCAAACTCCACTAAGGACATCGCAACTGCGCTGGCGACAACGAAGGTAAAGAAATCGCCGAGGAAACGTGCGGTTGAGGTGACCTATAGCGATCCGAACTCGGGCGTCTCTTTCTTATATCCACGGAGGTTTACGCTGGCCTCGGGCGAAAAGGGACAGCCTGAATCGCTCGGAACGGAGGTGGTGCCGATGAACTTCGTGCATCCGGGAGGAGTGCCGGTCGCGACCGTAGCCCTGCCGGGCGATTTATATCCGGGAACGGACTTTGCATCCGGCTTCTTTAGTGTGAACGTGAACCGCAGCCTGCCAGAAGAGGAGTGCCCGCACTTCGCTTTCGTGGACACGAGCAATCCAGACGGTGAGCCGATCGATGCACAGAAGGTGAAAGTGGGCGCGCCCGATGCGTTGAAGGAGATGGAGATGACCTCGGAGTTCGAGGGCAATGCGACCCGGCAGATCGAGACACAGTACTATCATGACTACGAGAATGGAGCCTGCTACGAATATGTGCTCGGATTGGGCACGGCCGGATATGGGTCCAAGGAGGGCGTCGAGCCCGTCAATCGGGATGAAGTGTTCGCCCGGCTGGGGAAGATTCTTGGCACGGTGAAGGTGCGTCCAGTGGGACAGGAGCATCCGGCCTCAGAGCCGGCGGTTGCGGAACAGACTTCCGCCGGCGGAGGTGGGGGAAAGTAAGTGGGCGGGGACGGGCTTTCCTATCTGCGGGGCAGAGCCCGCCACCACACGTGCTTGGCGTCTGTCTCTGGCAATGGGCCACGCGGAGTATTGGCGTGGCCTTTGTTTTTGGCATGTCTTTTAGTAGCTCAGTCGCCCAAGTTTCGCCGTGGGAGTACAATCCCCAGTTACCCCACGAGGAGGAAGCAGTGACTCAGAAAATCATCGAAGTGGTTGGGACTTCCGAACAAAGCTTTGCAAAGGCGGCGGAAGCGGCAGTGAAAGAGGCGGCCAAGACCGTCCGCAACATCAAATGGGCGCATGTGGATTCGTTCGACATGCTGCTGGAGGGTGCGAAAGTGGTGCAGTATCGGGCTACGGCGAAGATTTATTTCGACGTCGAAGGGTAAGTCGGGGGCCTGGCGGGACGGTTACAATCGCCCCGTCAAGCCGTTTTGTTTGACCGATTTCCACAGGGCACGATAGAATGGTTGAGTTTGCCTGTACTTGCGGACCCGTTCTGGGGCCGCGCCGCGTTTCCGGTCAGAAGCCGCAGCGGGAAAACAGCAAGCACAAGTGAGTGTTAGCGGGGCCCGTCTCCGCACGGCGGACGAGAATCGTCTTGCTCAAGCGAGTTCTGGAGGACTTATGTACGCGGTGATCCGCGCTGGTGGTAAGCAATATAAGGTTGCCCCGGGAGATGTAATCCGGGTAGAAAAAGTGGACGGCACGAACGGGCCGGTGCAGTTTAACGACGTGCTGGCCGTGTCGGCCGAGTCGGGCAGCGTGGTGCGGCCGGGGTCGGAAGCGCTCGTAACCGGTGAACTGGTCGAGCAGGGACGCGGCGCGAAGGTCATCGTCTTCCATTACAAGCGCAAGAAGCAATACAAGAAACTCCGCGGACACCGGCAGGATTACAGCGCGGTTCGGATCACCGAGATCGCATTTGACGGACAGAGCTTTAAGGCTCCCGAGCTTCCTAAAAAAGAGAAGAAAGTGAAAAAGGGGCCGGAAGAGCACGCGGAGGCACATGAGGCTCCGGTGGCGAAACCCGCCAAGAAGAAGGCGGCTGCCAAGAAAGCCGCTAAAAAGCCGGCGGCTAAAAAGAGGTAGGGGGCCTTCGACTGCGTCGATTGTCTCGCTTCGCGAGACAATCGGCTCCGCTCAGGATGACATCCGGAGTCTATGACATCCTGCAAGGTCGGGGTTCACGGTCGGGATTAGATCCAGGATTAAATTGATTTTCAGGCAACTTGCCACTCGGAATTAACTTTTATGGCGCATAAAAAAGGACAGGGTACTTCACGAAACGGGCGTGACTCGAACGCGCAACGGCTGGGGTTCAAGGCATTTGGAGGGCAGGTCGTTCCGGGGGGAACGATCATCGTGCGCCAGCGCGGCACGCGGGTGAAGCCCGGACTCAATGTAGGGCGCGGCAAGGACGATACGCTTTTTGCCAAGGTCACTGGCAAGATCAAGTTCCTCGACAAGGGTTCGATGGGCAAGTTCGTCATGATCGAACCGATGGAAGCCGACGCCAACTAGTTCCCGGGTCTACCTCTTGTTTTTTCTTATCATCCGTTGGATTGAGCGCGGTTCCGCTGCGGGCTGCGCGCTACCGGTCACGAATATCCAGGGCGAGCCAGAGAGGCTCGCCTTCGTACATTACGGGACATTCCATACGCTGGCTAGCCAGCGAATGGATACAGTAATTACCTCCCATGACCACGGTGGGGACGGTCAACATGCAGGTGGGGCCGTGTCCGATCTTGTGTTTGAAGTTGCCCGCCACCATATTGCAGACTTCACCGAGCGCGTCGAATTTTTGGGCGGCGCTTTCTTCCGCCGACAGGCCGAGCATCTGAGCGGCGAGCCGGGTGGCGGCGGCATCACTGCAGCGCAGAGTGAAAATGGCATTCACGGCTCCGGTAATGCCGACCACTCCGGTTACGCGAGCGAGGACAGGGCAGTCGTCCGGGTTGGGCACGGAGCTTATGGTGGCGCCCAGCATCATGGAAAAGACTTCACCCGCTGCATCGCGGAGGCCGGTAAGCCACTCCGACCGCAGCATCACAGTCTCTCCCATGGTTTGACCCGCGCCCGTGGGTTCAGGCGGCGTCATTGTGGGCAGGCTCCGGAACATTGCTCATGCTGGAAGCATCGGCAGAAACAATCGACGCCACTCGCAGGATTATGGGCGAAAGGTCGTAGCGCCTTATACTTAAGGTGTATCGAGCGGAATTTGGGCTCTGAAACGTTTGCCGGGGGGCCCCTCCCCACGGACTTACGCACGCAAACCCTGAGCAGACGAAATTGAGCAAGCGAGAACCTTATGTTTATTGATGAAGCGATCATTCGAGTGAAAGCGGGCAACGGGGGCAATGGATGCATGGCTTTCCGGCGTGAGAAATTCATACCCCGCGGTGGGCCTTCGGGGGGCGACGGAGGCAAGGGCGGCGACATCTGGATGGAATCCAGCGAAAGCCACAATACCCTGGTGCATTTCCGTTTCAATCCCGAATACAAGGCGGAGCGCGGTCGTCACGGCGAAGGCTCGAACAAAACAGGCCGCGACGGCGAGGGGATGACGCTGAAGGTTCCCGTAGGAACGGTAGTGTACGACGAAGAGACTGGCGAAAAGGTCCACGACTTTTCGCGGCCGGATGAGCGCGTGGTGATTGCGCGCGGGGGACGGGGGGGACGCGGAAATGCCCAGTTTGCGACGTCCACCCACCAGGCTCCGCGCGAGCACGAAGAAGGGCGCCAAGGAGAAGAACGGACTTTCCGGCTCGAGCTAAAGCTGCTGGCAGACGTCGGCCTGGTGGGGTATCCGAATGTAGGCAAATCGACGCTGATCTCGCGCATCTCAGCGGCACGGCCGAAAGTCGCGGATTATCCGTTTACGACCCTGGAACCGAACCTCGGGGTGGTCATGGTAGGGGAGAAGCGAAAGGAGATCAGTTTCGTGGTCGCTGATATACCGGGACTGATTGAGGGCGCGCACACGGGCGCGGGGCTGGGGACCCAGTTCTTGCGGCATATCGAGCGCACGCGGCTGCTGGTCCACATGGTCGATGTATCGGGCGCGAGCGGGCGTCCGGATGTAATCAAGGATGTTGAAGTAATTCTCGGGGAGCTCCAAGATTTCGGTGCCGGACTGGAAACAAAACCTGTAATTATGGCGGCTTCGAAAATCGATGTCGCCAATCCGGACAAGCTAAAAAAGCTCAAACAGTGGTGCACGCGCAGAAAGCTCAAGCTGTATCCCATTTCGGCGGTGACCGGCGAGGGAATTGAAAAGCTGAAGTTCGCCATGGCCGACGAGGTCGGGCGTGTGCGGAGAGATTCTGTAGTGCTGACTGAGGCAGAGAGTGTCTAGGCTTGGGCGGGCGCTCGAAAATGGGGCCAATCCCCATCACCCTGTCACGGGTACAAACGCAGCAAGGTGCTGGATTCAGCTGTCTTTCCTTCGGCGTGTGCTCTTTACCTTTGTTCTGATTCTGCTGGCCATCGCCGGCCCGCAAGTTTGCAGCGCTTACTCGGTCCTTACGCACGAAGAAGTCGTTGACCTGCTCTGGACGGACGACATACAACCTCTGCTGGTCAAGCGGTTCCCTGCCGCGACCGACGACGATCTCCGCAAAGCTCATGCCTTTGCCTACGGCGGCTCCCTGATCCAGGACATGGGCTACTACCCGTTCGGCAACAAGGACTTCAGCGATCTTACGCACTATGTGCGGAGTGGGGACTTCGTGGTCAACCTGGTCGACGACTCGACCGACCTCGACGAGTATGCGTTCGCGCTGGGAGCACTCGCGCACTACTCCGCAGATAACATCGGGCATCCCACGGTCAACCGGGCGGTCGCGCTGGAGTTTCCGAAGTTGAGGAAGAAGTTCGGGAACGAGGTAACGTATGAGGACAATCCCAAGGCGCACATTCGCACCGAGTTCGGTTTCGATGTAACGCAGGTCGCGAAAAATCACTACACCTCGGACCGCTATCACGACTTCATCGGATTCGAAATCTCGAAACCATTGCTGGAGCGGGCTTTTCTGGATACCTACGGCATCCCGCTTCCGGACGTGCTCTCCAGGCAAGACCTGGCGATTGGCACCTTCCGGCGGGCGATCAGCAGCATTCTTCCGGAGATGACGCGGGTGGCGCTGGTGGCGCGCAAGAAAGAGATCGTCAAAGATACGCCCAACTTCAACGCGCGCAAATTCCGCTACAACCTCTCGCGCGCCAACTACCAGCGGGAATGGGGAAAGGGATACCGGCGTCCGGGATTTGGCACACGGGTGCTGGCGTTCTTCCTGAGGTTTGTGCCCAAGGTTGGTCCGTTCAAGGCTCTCGATTTCAAGATTCCATCGCGGACTACCGAGGATCTGTACGTTGCCAGCGTCAACCATACGCTTGACGACTACCGCCGTCTGCTCAAGGAAGTTAGGGCAAGAAAACTATCGCTTCCGAACACCGACTTCGACACGGGAAAAAATACGCATGCCGGCGAGTACGCGCTTTGCGACCAGGCTTACGCATACCTGCTCGATAAATTGGCGAACGACAATTTTGCGAATCTCACACCATCGCTGCGAGAGAACATTCTCGCCTACTACAGCGATCCGGGCGCTCCGATTTCTACCAAACACGATCCGGCGAAGTGGCAGAAGACGCAAGACGAGTTACAGCGACTAAGGGACTTTGCGCCAGCGCCGCCGAAGCCCGCGACGGACGCGGCTTTAACTCGGCAGAGGGCGATGCGCAGGGACGCCCCGAGAACTTGACAGCACTGTTACAATCAACGATACAGTACAAAATGTTGTACGCTCACGGACATTGGAGCCGCCGCTCTGTTGTGCGTGGGATTCCGAACCAGCGCTGATATCTTGAAAAGCCGCTTTCTCTCAGCGCATTTCTAAGCTTTCCACTCTGGCAACGGTGAACGGATTCGCGTTTTCAGCCTTGGTTCCTCGGGTACACTCAATGTTATGTTTCGGCGTCCGGATAAGTTATTGTTTATCAATATTTTGACGATTTCGGTTGGGATGGACTGGCAACTAGCTGTGGCGGGCAGAGTTGATCCTTCCACGCAGCACTGCCGAAAGAGGATACAAGAGGGCTGAGGCAGAGGTTCTCGCAAGTGCATTAGCGGTTCGGTTTCAAGAAACCAATCAGGGACGCAAAACCAGGATCTTGCGCACAAAATAATTGGCAACCGATTTGTCCTTCCCCGCGACGGTTCGTTGGTTCTCCCGCAGACGACTGGTAGTTCTTTTTTGGATCGGGGCCGTGGTTTCGGTGCTCCTTATGGGGGTCACGGGCCCGGCGGGATGGGACGCCCAGAATTGCTGGAAAGCGGTGCAATCGGTGCGGCAGGGGGGCGATCCTTATGCCGAAGGGATTGCGGCGCAACAGGCGTTTCATAACCGTCCTGCATCGAGTGCGGGAGCGAGCGCGCCGCTCACTTATGTTTATTCGCCCTTGACACTGAGCTTACTGCGGTTGCTGGCTCTTTTGCCGGACTGGCTGCTGCGGTTGCTTTTCTGGAGCGCGATCGCGGGCGGATTTTTTCTGCAACTATGGGCGGGCTTTCAACTGGCGAACGCAGGCGAACGGCGATGGCTGGCGCTCCTGCTTCCGGCGGTCGCATTTTTTCCTGGACTCATTACCGACGACGTCATCCTGAGCGGAAATGTCGCCTACATTATTTATGGGCCGATTCTGGCAGCTGCCGTCTACGGGTGGAAGCGGAACCGATGGCTTTGGTATTACGTCGCGGTGCTGGCGGCTTCGATCTGTAAAGCGCCTTTTCTGACGATGCTGGCTTTTCCGGTGCTCGTGGGCAAGAGGCAATGGCTTTCGGCGGCCGGAACGGCAGCGGCCGGACTGCTGGTGATTGCGGCGCAGGCGCGGCTATGGCCTATGCTCTTCAGCGAGTACCTGACGGTGCTGCGGCTGATGTTCGAGGAAGCCCACGACTTCGGGTACGGACCCGCGGGTGTGGTCGGTAAAGCATTGTGGAAATTGGGGTTACCTTACTCTTCCGCGACTACCATTGTCTATCTGGGGTGCGCCGCACTGGTGGGCTTGGGGCTGCTGTTTGTTTCGCGGCGCGTCGGGCGAGACAGTCTTGCGCCAGAGATTTCGCTCAGGAGTTCGGAAGGAAGTCTACGCGAGAATTGGATTCCGGTGGCGCTGGTGGGGACATTTCTATTGAATCCGCGCATCATGAAATATGACATGGCTGCCCTCACCGTTCCTATGCTGCTGATTGGATGGCGCTTGCTGCGGAATGCGCTGGAGCGCGCTCCCCAGAAGCGGACGCTGATTCTGGCTGTTGCGGCCTCGTGTTTCATCTTTCCCAACCTTATTACGGTGGCCGGGCCCGCATGGTGGCCGGTGGAACTGGCGATGATGGTGGGAATTCTGGGGATGGGAATCGTGTTTCTCAATCGTACAAGTCTCGTATTTCGATGGACTTACGTTGCGCCTGGCACAGCTCTGCCAGGGCATGGTCAGCCTACGCTCTTGCCGGCGCGCGTCACTTACGACGAGGTTGTTCCCATCCCGGTTGTTGAGCCAATTATCTAGTATTTCGCTGGATGCCCCCACCGGGACTATTCTGGCGGGACTTTTTCGGAGGCTGGGCTCGGTATGCTGGGTAGGGCGGGATCGAGGATTTTGAAGCGGCGTTCTACTTCCTGGCGCTCCAGTTGGGTCGCTTTGGTTAGCTCCTGCTCGGATTCTGATTCGCGGTCCATTCGCGCATAGGTGAGACCGAGGTAATAGTGGGCTACGCGGAGCGAATTGTCGGCAGCCAAGGCTTTCTGCAGTAGTTCCAGAGCTTCGTTGTAGTGCTTGCGCTCGAACTCTATTTTCCCCAATCCTGCGAGGGCTCCTGCGTGTTGCGGATCGTGATCGAGCGCGTGGCGAAAATTCTTCACGGCGGAGTCCAAGTCTTTGGAGTCGAGATCCAATAACCCCAAGCGGAAATAAGATTCGGTTTGCGCGGGATTGAGCGCGATCGACTTCTCAAATTGAATTCTGGCTTCCGCGGGGCGCTCGAGGGTTGCGAGCATCATGCCGAGCGCGTTGTGGCCGGAAGAATCATCGGGACGGAGGGCGACGTAACGGGCGAACTGCTGGCGCGCGTCCTCGAATTTCGATTCGCCTGTATAGGCGCGGCCCAAACCCCAGAGGGCCATGGGATCATTCTTGCGCCGCTGCAAGGTTTGCTGGAAGGCCTCGATCGCGTCCCTGCCATCGCGACATGCGGAGGGCTGTCATTCCAAGCTCAAGTTGGACGTCTGCGTTTTTCGGGGCCAGCTTGCGCGCATCGTTTAGCAGCGCGAAGGCGGTGGCGGAGTCTCCGGCGGCGGTGGCCGTTTCGGCTTGCTGACGCCAGATGTGCAGGAGAGCATCGGAGGCGTCGGTGCGAGCGGGATCGAGCCGGACGGCTTCGCGCAGTTGGGGTACGGCTTCGGACGGGCGGCCCGTCTGCAAATAAAGTAGGCCGAGATGCGCGTGGCCGCTGGCGAAGCCGGGATTGATTTCGACAACACGGGTGAACAAATCCTGCGCTTCGGGTTCGCGCTGCTGCAGGACGCGGATCACCCCCAGCAAGTCGAGCGCGCGGTATTCGCCCGGGGAAGCGCGCAGCACGGACTGCAATTCCCCCTCCGCGCCTTTCAGATTGTGAGCGGTCAGAAGACGGGCGGCACTGCTAAGACGCGTGGCGGTAACATCCTGGGCGGGGAGTTGCACGGGCGTAGCGAGGATTGCGGCGAGAAGCAGCGCGAGGAACCAGGGTGCCGTCTGTGCAATGTCGGCCCGCCTTACGGGCGATTGCTTAATGGCTGCCTGCATACGACTCCGTGACGGTTACGATCTGATCGGCTTTTTGAGGACCCAGAGTCTGGTGAACGCCGCTGGGCCAGCGGATTTCAATTTCGCGGACGGAATCGGCGGCTCCTAATCCAAAATGGACGCGCTTGTCGCTGGAAGACTGGTAGCTTCCCGCGGTGGATACCGTGGCAAACTGGTCGCCGGCGGGCGTGGAAATTCTGACCTGAGTTCCAATCGCGTCGCGATTACTCTTCGTGCCGATGAGGTTGAGCATGAGCCAGTGATTTGAAGTCTCGGTTCGATTCATTAATACCCCGGCGGGGCCGTTGTTGGATGTGACTACCGCATCCACCTTTCCATCATTGTTAATGTCTCCTGTAGCCATTCCGCGGGCAGCCCATTTCTGGTGGAAGACGTCGCCGGAGCGAGCGGAAATATCCACGAACTTCTTTCCGTGTTCGTTATGCAAGAGCAGCGGGGGTTCCCGGTAGCGAAGGGCCGGTTCCGTGACCTCGATGGTGTCGATGACGTGCGATTGCACGATCAGCAGGTCCTTCCAACCGTCGTTATCATAGTCGAGGAAACGCACTCCCCAACCGGAGTGCAGCAGCGAGATCGCGCCGAGCCCGGTGGATGAACTCGCGTAGTCGAAGGTGCCATCTTTGGCATTTGTGTAAAGCGCATAGCGCTGGTGGGCAAGATCGGTGATGACAATGTCGGGCCAGCCGTCATTGTTGTAGTCTTCGAAATCCACACCCATGCCGGCGAAGCTGTTGCCGTTGTCATCGAGCCCGACGCCGGCGGGCAGGCCGACTTCCTTGAAGGTGCCGTTGCCGCGATTGTGGAAAAGATATTCGGGGATGGAATCGTTGGTGAGGATGATATCCATCCAGCCATCGTGATCGTAATCGGCGACGGCAAGGCCCAGACCTTTCCCGGGCTTGTCGACACCGGCCTGGTGGGAGACTTCGGAAAATTTCCCGTTGCCGTCGTTGTGAAACAACAAGACCGACTCGGGCTTGAACAGATCGGGATGGCAGTAGGACCGTAGACCTTCTTTGGCATTGCCGCAGTAGATGTCGTCGAAATCCCATTGCATGTAACGGGCAACGATCAAGTCGAGCCGGCCGTCGTTGTCGTAGTCAATCCAGGCGGCGCTGGTCATCCAGCCGGAGCCGGCGACTCCGGCGGCGGCGGTCACATCGGTGAAGGTGCCGTCGCCATTGTTGTGGTAGAGCGTGCTGCGGCCGTATCCGGCGACGAAGAGGTCTTCGAAACCGTCGTTGTCGAAGTCACCGACGGCGACTCCGGTGGAATAACCGATGCCAGCGAGGCCGGCTTTTTCGGTGACGTCTTCAAACGTGCCATCGGGCCGCTGGTGATAAAGACGGTTCCAGTATTTGGGGTCGTCTTTTTTGGGGATCGTGCCTTTGGGCGTGGGATCGTCGAGGCGTGCGCCGTTGGCGAAGAAGATGTCGAGGCGTCCGTCGTTGTCGTAATCGAATAAGGCGACTCCGGAGCCCATGGTCTCAAGCAGATATTTCTTGCTGGTGGGAGAGGCCTGCTGACGGAAATGAATTCCAATCTTTTCAGCGACGTCGATGAAGCGGCCAGGAGTTGGCGATGGATGCTCCGAAGCCAGGATTTCTGGCGTGGCAAAAGCGGCGCAGATTGCGAGAAGAAGGGCAATGGCGGAGATAGGCGGAAGCGTTGTTACGGGAGATATGGCCACGCGAATCGAACTTCCTTGTGCGAGGTTCACGACTTTGATCTTTTGTTCATCGATGGGGATGATCCGATATGACAGCGGCGGCCGCGCGCAGCAAACCTGGCAGCGAACGATCCCAATAATCCCACGCGTGGGCGCCGGGAGTCTCATGATATTCGTAGGTGGCGCCGCGCGATGAAAGTTGGGCGGCGAATTCGCGATTGACGGCGAGGAAAATGTCGGCGGTTCCGCAAGCAACATAGAAATATGGAAGGTCGTTTACGGGGGGACTCTGGAGCATGGAGAACACGTTGTTGTCTTTGCGAGCCTCGCTGCCGACGGGCCCGAAAACTTTGAGCAGCTGTTCGCGAAAATCGGGCCGACGGTCAGCGAGATCGAGGGGGGCGTTGAGCGCTCCGCTAAGACTGCCGGCAAAGGCAAAGTTCTCAGGGTAGCGGAGCGCGATTTTCAAAGCTCCGTATCCTCCCATGGATAGACCGGCGATGGCCCGGGCGTGACGCGAGCCGAGCGTGCGAAACCTGCCGTCGATTTCGGCGACCAGATCTTTGGCTATGTAATCTTCGAACTTGTCTTTGGAGTCAGTGAAAGAATTGGTGTACCAGGAGTCGCCCGCATCGGGCATCACGATGATCATTTCGTATCTACCGGCATAGCGTTCGAGGTTGGTGCGGGTATCCCAGTTCATGTAATTGCCGTAAAGTCCGTGGAGAAGGTATAGAACGGGAAAACGTCCACTCGCGGATTTGTAGACGCACGGAAGGAGAATGCGGTACCTCATTTCGCGATCCAGGGCGGAGCTGTGGAAGGCAGCATCCTGCACGCGTACGCAGGTCTGCGTTGTCGCGGGGTGAGGAGTGGGCTTCGGTGGCTGCGCTGCGCAGGTGGTGACGAGAAAGACAAACAGAGACCGGAGCAGAATCTTATTCACGCGCGAATTTCCTGCCGGGCAATTTAAACCCTAGGGATTGGTTCTTACGAAAGCCTTGATGGTCGCGCACTCCGTGCCAATCGCTTCGCCATGGGGACGGATCGTATAGTCGCCGGCGGCGGCGGGAACTATGAAAGTTTCGGCGTAGTGCACTACGAAAGGCTCGAAGCTGCCGGTTGGACTTTCTACGACCGCTTCGCGGCCTTCCACCAGATTCAGGACATTGACGCCGCCGGTTGTGCGATGGAGCACCGGGGACGTAAACCAGTGGCGACGCGTCTCGATGAATTCGCGCTCGTGAAGGCCGGTGCGCTCCTCGCGCCATCCTTTGCCGGAGGCGAGCGGCGTCATTCGATTGACCAGGTTATCGCGAACCCAGCCGGTGGTGCGATCCCACTGGATGTTGGCGGCTCCGTGATCGAGATGAATGGGACGAGGCCGACCGTTCAGGCCGAGGCGTCCCCAGTCCCAGAGCTTGAAAGTAAAAATGTAAGGGGTGGCGCTGATTTCGAGCACCATGCTGTTTTTTCCGGAGCAGTGGATGGTACCGGCAGGGATCAAAAAATGATCGTGCTTCTTCGCGGGCCAGATATTGACGTGCTTCTCCGCGGGGAAGGCGGGGCCGCCGGACTGCGCGGACTTCAATTCCTGCAGCATGAGGTCGCGGTTGATATCTTCGCGCAGTCCGAGATAGACGCAACCGTCGCCGCCGGCATCGAGCATGTAGTAGCTTTCATCCTGCGTGTAGTTCATGCCGAACTTGTCCTGAATGTACTCGGTCAGGGGATGAACCTGAAGAGAGAGATTGCCTCCGCCCATGGTATCGAGGAAATCGAAGCGGATGGGAAACTCCTTGCCAAAGCGGGCGTGGACGGCCTCTCCCAGCAATTCGTGGGGATGCTGGAAGACGAGATTGATGGAGGGGATCTCGACGCGCAGGTTGCCGAACCCCAGCAGCAAACTGTTTTCCTCGGGCACGCAGTCAAAACACCAGGCGTGATTGGGAACTCCTTCGGGCGAGAGGCCGCAGACTTGCTCCATCCAATGGCCGCCCCAGGGGCCGGGATCGAAGTACGGGACGACGCGAAAAGGGCGGTGGGCTGCGATCCGCAAGCCGTCGCGGAGCGCGTCGGCTGAAATGATCTTCGGCGTGGTCTGGTCGTTGGTATCGAGCAGGAAGTCAATTTTTGGGAAAACCTTTTGCTTGAGGCGATCAGCAACACGCCAATCGACGAAGTAGGCACGCTTGTACTTTTCGGCCAAGGTGGCGGAGGCATTGTTGGCGCCCAGATTGCCGACTTCGTTGCGGCGATAGCGCATCTGGATTTCCCAGCGCGCCATATCAGCGAAGACCAGGACGTCGGGATCGGGAGCAAGCAGAGTCGCGCCGGTCCCGACCACGACGATCAATCCGTGGTTCTGGGATACGGCGGCCTGGGCGGCAGCCAGTTGCGCGGCGTCGAAGTAATCCTCAATCTGGAGACCGTTCATGCGGCCGAAGACGGGGTCATCGCCGAGGAACTGCTCGACCATCTGGTCGATACTGCTTGCGGGCTTGAAGAAGTATTCCGAGCGGATGACCGACGAGGGACGCAACAATTCGATGAGCGCGTCGAACTGTTTCGAGATGACTCCCGGGTAACACTCAATGCAGATGACGGAGCGGGTCTTTTTTGTGGACCGCTGAATGGACTGCTGAAGAGCGCCGGCAATTGCAGACCAGCCTACATGGCACGCGGACGACGCAGAGCTGACCTGCACGCATGGGAACTTGTCGTAATTGGAGGGTTTGGGCATTTATTCTGGCAACTTCAGTGGATCACACCCTGGGCTTTCAAAAAAGCGTTGATCTTCACGAATGCGTCCTGGTATTGCTCGGGGGTGAATCCGCCATGGCCACCGCCGTGGATTGTCAGCAGCTGATTT
>JBEKOW010000066.1:0-16509 GCA_049521375.1 Terriglobales bacterium | reverse complement strand
GCGAGCGGGATCATCATCTATTCCTCGTCCAACTTCACGGTTACGCACAACAATGTGAACAGCGCGCAATACGGGATCCTCACCGTGTCGGATATCGGTGGGTATGGAAGCGCGGACCACACTCTGATCGCGAACAATAGCATCACTGGCACGCAGATTTTCGATGCCGTCGATCTGTGCAGTAGTTCAAATACCGTGCAACTGAATGCAATTGCAGGCAGCGCGGAATCGGCCATTCACCTCGATGACACGTGCGGCGGAACTGGGAACAACAACACCGTGAGCCAGAATACGATCGTCGAAGGGTGCGCCGGCGTGCTGCTCGGAACCGGTACGGGGAACGTGGTCAAGTCGAACAACTCCTACAGCAGCGTGAACTACACCACTCTGGGGGGCGATACGTGTAACGGGCCGCTGGCTGCGACTTCGCAAAACAGCCGTAGACCCCGACCATCACCCTACATGCCGATGCGGTAGTTGGGGCGTTCTACAGCCCGCAAAACAAAACGTCCCAGACTCGAATCGAGTCCTGGGACGTTTGTTGAATCAGCCCTCCCCCGAGTGCTGCTCAACAGGCAGCCTATTCCCCGGGAGCACGTGCGGGAATGGCACTGGCGTGCCATTCGGCGATCGCCTGATTTACAGGCGATTTTTGAGATACTTCGAACTAACGGCCAACTTTTGCTGCGCATTTGTTGTTGCGGCGGCGGCCCGAATACCGGTGTGCGTGACGGGCGCACCTTCCAGGCGACTTTTCTGGCAAATTAATTCGAACCGACTTGAGCGCGAGAAAACAAATCCGCATCGGTATCGACGGACGCGTCCTGATGCATTACGAGATGCGCGGGTTCGCGCGTTACACGGTCGAGGTGTTGCGCGCGCTCAAGGAGAACGCGGGCGAGCGTATTGCTCTGTATTCGTTTTCTCCCGGGCCGATCGCGCCCGAATTCGCCGCAGTGCTGGACATCAAAGCCATCGTCTTCCCCGCGCGGCGGGAGATTTTGTGGGAGCAGATTGAACTGCCAAAGCAGTTGCGTCGTGAGCGAATCGAAGTTTTTCACGCCACCGCGAACCGCGGCCTGCCGTACCGCCGCGTTTGCGGCTACGTGCTCACTTGTCATGACGTGATTGATCGCATGTCCGAATATTGCGAGGGCGAAAACTGGCGGGGAGCGTTGCGGAAGAGATATTCAGACTTCATTTCCCGGCGAAGCGCATCCCGATACATCACGGTTTCGAATTATTCGAAACAGGATATTTCGCGTTTTCATGGACTCGCCGAGAAACGCGTCGTAGTGATCTATAACGCGGCGCATACGCGTTTTTACGAGAGGTTGACAGCAGAACCTCTGGCTCGAGCGCGAGGCAAGTACTCATTGCCGGCAGTCTACTTTCTCTTTCTGGGCGGGTTCGACAAGAGAAAAAATGTAGGGACGTTGCTGGACGCGTTTTCCCAGTTGTCCCCGGATGTTCCGCCGCTGGTATTAGCGGGGGAACATAAGTGGGGATTTGGCGAGATCCAGGCGAAGATCCGTGACCTTCGACTGCAGGGGCGAGTTCTCTGTCCAGACCAGATTGATGACGCCGACTTGCCGGCCATTTATCAAAGCGCTCTCGCGCTGGTGCATCCTTCGCGCTATGAGGGCTTCGGGCTCCAGCTCGTGGAAGCTATGGCTTCGGGAATTCCGGTGCTGGCTTCGGAGACCACAAGCCTGCCGGAGGTGCTCGAAGGCAGCGGCTTGCTGTTCAACCCGGAAGATGCGTCATCGATTGCACGGCAGATGGAAAGAATCTTTCGAGATCCAGCGCTGCAAGCGGCAATCGCCGAGAAATGCCGCCATCGAGGGGGCTTTTTCTCATGGGAGAAGGCTGCCGTTCAGACTCTTGAGGTGTACGAGCAAGTGCTCGGCTTGAACGCTCAAGATCCCGTTGAATGCGGCCAGAAAGCAGTGCTTTCGGGGCGCAGCCGATGAGGATCGTCGTCGTAATGTCGGCCGTTCCCCATCCCTTTGGCGACACAGCAGCGCGCTGGTTCTACGTCCTGCTTACCGAACTGGCGGCGCGGGGCCACGAGGTCGTGGCGCTGGCGGCGACCGAAGAGCCAGAGGCGCGCATCACCGAGGCTAGGCAATGGCTGGCTATGCGAAAGGGAGTCACACTCCATTGCCACCGGCTCCATGTGGATGCGCGGGCGTTGCGTCGGAAATGGCAGAACCTGATACGTCCGCGCAGTGAACTGCTGCAGGATTCTGAATTTGCCGCGCAGGTGCGTCGCGAACTGGCCGAGGGGTATGATGTGCTGCACCTCGAGCAGATGTCGACCGGTTGGCTCGGCGTCGGGGTACCGCACGCGCTTCTCAACGTTCATTTCTTCGATGTGATCGATTGGGCCGAGAAGAAAAACAAAACGCTGCAGGATCACAAGGCACTCTGGCAGGCGCAGCGGGCCACGCGCCAACTGCTCCGCGCAATCCCCGATGTTCGGCTGCTGACGTCGCGGCTTAAGCGGGCCGCCGAGAAGATCAATCCCAAAGGCCGCTATTGGGTCGTGCCTTTCGCATTGGATGTTTCGTTGTATGCCATGCAGCCCATGGTCGCGGAACCAGTGGTCGGACTTATTGGCTCGATGCATTGGGAGCCCTCGCGTTCGGCGGCGGAGCGCCTGATCACACGAATTTGGCCGCTGGTTAGTGAACGGATACCAAAAGCGAAGCTCGTGATCGCAGGCTGGAACGCAGAGAAGTATCTGCGGAACTATCGGTCGCGCCCCGACCTCACGCTGACGGAAAATTTGACGGATGCCAGGGAGTTTTTTTCGAGAATTGCAACCTTGGTGTACGCCCCCTCACGCGGCAGCGGAATGAAAGTGAAAGTGATGGAAGCCATGGCCTACGGCGTCCCGGTGGTGACAACGGGCGAAGGGGTCGAGGGAATCGACTGTGAGAACGGACGCGAGTGTTGGGTCGCAGAAAGCGATTGCGAACTGGCCGACTACACCTGCCGACTGCTGGAGGATTCTGCCGAGCGGGGACGCATGCGCACGGCAGCGCGAACGCTGATCGAGGAACGTTATTCGCCCGGACCAGTGGTTGATAAGATGATCGAGGTGTATGGGCAGTTACAAGGCCTGTCCCACGAGCCTCTTCGCTACTCCGGTTGTATCTGAAGCGCGTTGTTCCCTGGCTTCATCATGCTGCGGGCTCCGTGCGCCCCCCCCCAGGTGCTGATGCTGCGGGACAACGAAAACGAACGTTCAACGGTCGACAAGCTAACGGAATGAGCCGCCCCAAGACTGCAAAAACACGCTCTCGCGATCGTAAAGTGGCGGATTCCAAAGCTCGCCCAAACGTTCAGCCCGTCCTCAGCAAGAGGAACTTGAATGTCCTTCTGTGTTTTCTCTTGGCGACAGCTACTATCGCACTGTACAGCCCGGTGATTGAGTATCCATTTGTTGTGCTGGATGACACTGACTACGTCACTTCAAACGTGCACGTGCATGGAGGTCTGAGTTGGAGGACGATCAAGTGGGCATTCACGGAATTTACGGCTGCGAATTGGCATCCACTGACCTGGCTATCGCACGCGCTTGACTACCAACTCTTTGCTCTGAATCCGGCCGGCCATCATCTTGACAGCGTCCTGATCCACGCCCTGAACGTGGTTTTATTGTTTCTGGTGCTCCGCTGGGTGACGGGGCGAGTGGCACCAAGCCTTTTGGTGGCGGCGCTATTTGCCCTGCATCCCATCAACGTCGAGTCGGTAGCGTGGGTGGCCGAGCGCAAGAATGTGCTCTGCACTTTCTTTTTTCTGGCGGCCATCGGCGCGTATGCGTGGTACGCACAAAGGCCTCGTGGGTCGCGCTATCTATCCGTTTTGGTTCTGTTCGCCATGGGATTGATGGCCAAGCCAATGGTCATTACGCTGCCCCTCGTTCTGCTCCTGTTGGATTACTGGCCCTTGGGCAGAACTCCGGACAGTCCCGCTTCACCATTTCACGCCCCGCAGCAGGCAATCTCGAAACTGCTTCTGGAGAAAATTCCGCTGCTCGCGATGTCCGCGGCGAGCGCGCTGGTGACTATGAGGGCGCAACGGGGCGGATACGCGGTGCGAACTTTGTACCAGTTTCCTTTCGCCTCGCGGGTCGAGAACGCAATCGTCTCCTATACGTTGTACTTGTGGAAGATGCTCTGGCCGGAGCGATTGGCGATTGCATACCCGCATGCCGCGGCCAGTCTGCCGGCATGGCAATGGATCTCATCCGGATTGGTTTTGACGACCATCACAGTGCTCGTAATTATCTTTCGGGCTCATCGATATTTACCCGTGGGATGGTTTTGGTTCCTCGGGATGCTGGTCCCCGTTATCGGCCTGGTACAAGTGGGAGATGCCGCTATGGCCGATCGCTACGCTTACCTTCCGTTGATTGGAGTCTTCATCGTCGGTGCCTGGGCCCTGGACGATTGGTCCCGCGTGAAAGATATCCGGCAGACATGGTTGATAATTCCGGCAGCGGTTGCGCTGATCGCGCTCAGTGTGGCCACGCACCGCCAGATGACGTACTGGGGAAGTGAGTACGATCTGTGGTCGCACTCGCTGGCGGTTACCGAGGGAAACATTTTTGCCCATGATGCGCTGGGTGCGGCGCTCATGGATCCCCATACAACCATGTCGCAACGCGATCAGGAGAATTTCACTCCCGAGCAGCGGATGGAAGCAGCGCGCAGTCACCTGGAGCACGCGCTGGCGATGCGGCGTGCACTGGCCCGCGAAAATCCGAATACCTACCTGCCAGATATGGCGGTGACGTTAAATAACCTCGCGAACCTCGAGCGGACGCAGAACAACCTTGAGGCAGCACGCCACTACTACGAGGAGGGGCTAGAGATCCACGCGCAACTCGCACAGCAGAATCTCGATCCGTATCCGGCTGATCGGGCACAGGCGCTGAATAACCTGGCCTATCTTGAGCGAAGCAAACTCGAAAACGATAAGGCCCTGCTGCATTTCGAGGACGCGTTGAAGATTTATCGCGGACTGGCGCAGCAAAATCCGGAGCAATATCTGCCCAATGTGGGCGAGGTGCTGAATAGCCTGGCAGTAACAGAGCGGGACGAAAAGCGGATGGACGAAGCACGCCGGGATTATTACGAGGCATTGGGAATCCGGCGCCGGCTGGTGCAGCAGAACGCGGGGGAATACCTGCCTTTCCTGGCGATGACTTTGAACGACCTCGGGGTGCTGGACGGGGCAGAGAACCGGACCGAGGAAGCGCGCCAGCATTATGAAGAGGCGTTGAAGTTGTATCGCCAGCTCACGGACCGGGATCCGGATACATTTTCCCGTTATCTGGCAGGAACCCTGAACAATCTGGCGTTCCTGTACGAGAACCAGCACCGAATCGAGGAATCGCGTGCCGACTATAACGAGGCTCTGAGCCTTTACCGAAAACTGTTTCGCGCTGACCCCAATCAATATGCGGGCGATGTCGCCCGAGTCGAGGCGAGCTTGCAGGGCTTGGAGAAGAAAGAAGGGCCGAAACCTGGCACTCCAGGGACAGGCGCCAAAAAGGAGTTAGGCGCAGACTGACTCCCCGTTTCGCATCGGGTTGTTTCCCCATTCCGGGACGCAGTGTGGTCATTCAGTAACCGATGACGGGCTCTCCGTTGGAGCACGGAGCCTTGATTTTGTGTTGCATTGCTCAGAAAGCGTGATTTTTTTCGAGCCAGAATGTCGAGACTTGGAGGATTCTCGCATGCTGCATCCGAACGATAGCTGCGCGAGTTTCTACTTGGTCTGAACCTCAACCGGATCTGCCAGGCGCATCGACGTCTGGGCATGAGCGCCGACGTTGATGATTTCTCCGTGTTTCAAATATCCCGTGAGGGCGGCTGACTCGGCCCAGTCCAGATCCCAGCCATTTTCGATGGCGACAATGGTATAGGTGCCGGGTACGACGTTCCGGAGGCTGAAACCGCCCTCGAGATCGCTCTGATCCCGCCGAATGCAATCGGGATTTGCGTCTGCATCTTTTGGAACGAGAACGACCATCGCGCCAGCAGCAGGCTTGTCAGCTCGCTTGGCCTTGCCTTCCACTGTGACTGAGCCACCCATCAAGGAGAGCGAAATTTTCAGCACCGCCCGCGGGGGCACATTCAAGACATGTCCGGATATCGTCCCCGCATCGGTCGCAATTCGAACCACCGAGAACGGTTGAGCGGGAGAGACTACGAGGACGTCGTATTTTCCAGGGGCGACTTCCGAAAAATCAGCCTCGCCCTTGGCGTCTAACTCTGCCTGGCTTTTCTTGCCTTTTCCGTCACGCAGCGCAATTTGTAACTGCGAAGGCAGGCTGCCCCAGCCGGCAAGCTGCACCGTTGCTTTCACCTTGCTCGTTGCTCTCCCAGAAGAGAGATCGACTTCGCCCCCTCCACTGAAGGTGACGTCGGCGGGCTCTTTTGTTTGGCCACTCGAATCGGCCATGCGCAGCGAATACCGGCCTCCGGCGATGCCATTCAGTTCGTAGGTTCCGGGGGCTACCCGGCGGAGGCTGCCGATCATGGCTGGTTCGGTCGTGTCAAACACTGGTTTCTGGAGCGTTGGAAGACCAGTCACGCCGCCGCCTTCCTGAGGAGTGTGCAAAAGAATGTGCAAGGCGGGAACGGTATTCAGATGAAGGTCAACCTCCAAGTGGTCCCCGGCGCGAACCGGGATGGGAGCGGCATCCTCGGCCTCGGTCGCATCCCCATAAAAGGTGATGGGATAAGCAACGTCGAGAGATGAATCGACCTGGGCAGGCGCCGCGCCGCTATTAGAACTCGGATGGACCGCATACCACGGAGTAGCGCGGGCGGAGACGAAATAGGTTCCGGCATCCAGTGGCGTTACTTCGTAGCGGCCTTGATCGTCCGTCGCCGTGGAACGAATGCGATTGATGCGGCTCACTCCCTCAGACCGGTCCTCCCGATAAACCGTAATCTGGGCATGCCGGACAGGCTCTCCCACTTCGTCCAGCACTTTGCCAGCGAGCACGGCATTGGGTGCCAGGCGCAAAACGAGGTTTTCGGTATCGACATCGGCGGCAGCTATGACCGCGGTTGAGAGCTGATCATGCTGGTCATACAGCGCGGCGACAAACCCGCGCTTCGCGCCCTCGAGCGAATATCTTCCGGCAGGAACGTGAAACTCGAAACGACCGTTGTCGCCCGTTATTACGGATAGCACATCCGACTTCTTTAAGTCGGTGAGGGTGACGCGGCACCGCGAGAGCAGGTTTCCCGCCTTCGCATTCACCACCGTCCCGGCGATGTGGAAGGGGCCGAAGGGAATTGGCATCCGCAGTTGGCCCTCCGTTTGCGAGTAGCCGACCACGGAGAGGGTCAGGCAAAGCGTCGCGAGCAGAGCTCCATTTGAGCTGACTGCTAGAAATAATCGGCGAAGCCTCATCATTCCTCGCTCCCCGTAGCGTTCGCGGAAACGAGTTTTAGCTGCACGTGCTCTTTCTGTCCACCACTGACGCGAACGACCGCTCCCTTCGATTCATAAGCCTGCATGGCTTCTGGATTCCGGTACTCAAAATCGGGTGGATAATCAGCGAAAGCGAGCACGCGATAACTTCCGGGAGGCAGTCCCACGAGATCGAACTTCCCATCCGGATGGACCCATCCCTCGGTGTACCGGCCGCTACTATCGGGCAAGGGGACGCAATAAACATGCGCACGATTTGATCCGGGATCGCTGGCCGGACTGCCCGGAGCTTGCGATGACGCGATTCCTTCGACCGAGCCGCTGATCTCTGCGGTGTCGTCGCGCAGGGTGATTTCGATCGGCGCAACTCCACCTCCGGCTCCAACGACTAAAGGCTTATGCAGCAGATCGAGATTGCCCGAACGGATCGAGGCAGCATAACCGCGCGACGAGTGGACTTGCACCCAATAGCTTCCCGGTAGCGCCCCTTCGATGACCAGGGCATCGTCTTGAGATCCGATGGGATCGCGCAGTGCAGCACCCCGGCCCATACCAACGTCTTCGGCCGACTCCAGCGTCACGCTTAAGTAATGACTCGGTCCAATAGCCGATGACCCGCGATCGCGATCGGAAGATGAGAATTCTTCTCTCACGTACACCGGGATCAAACCAAGGGGCAGCAGTCTGATTCCCGCACCACTCACAGGGCCGCCGTTAACACTGATTGTCTGCATCCCCGCTAACGCATTCGGCCCGGAACTCGACGCTTCGATGGTGTAAACGCCATCGGGCAAAGTGCCTTCAATCGTTCGAGTGGCCCCGTTATAGCCGAGAGACAACCCAGGGCCCTTGTGCCCGTGCGCATAAACGGTGACGTTGACGCCACTTTCGCGCGCGTCGGCCACCGGTATGGAGACTGGCACTTTGACTCGGTAATATGGAACCCTCACCAGCGAGACACTCACTGTCTGGGTCTGACCAGCGGCTACCTGAATGATGCTGGCAACTCCAAAGTCGGGTGCGTTCTGATAGTTGACGGGTGGATATCCAAACAAAAGCTGCGAATCGGACTCAAACGGATCGACCGCGGGCGAATTTGTCTTGCTTGGGCCCGAGTGAATCGGATCCAGGTTGATCGGATCGCGATCCAGCAGCTCGCGCGTCAGCAGCTTATAAGACCCTCCGGGAAGGTTCGCGAATCGGAACTGACCGTCCGAGGTGGACTGCGCGGTGCCCGCCTCTACCCAGTGAGCGCGACCATCCTGAATGTCTCGCCGGAAGATCTGGAGCGTCATGGGGTCGGGCGCTTCCGCCGTCGGCAGAGAAACGGTACCGACGATCAGCGCTTCGGGTGTGAGGGCGAGAGTCAACTCTCTGGCGGTTCCCTTGCGCACGCCGTTACCCTGGTTATTGGGATTGCTCAGGAAACCCGGCTTGCGAGCCATGAGCGATAAAGAAGGATTTGGGCCCGAACCGTTAGGACCACCGTAAGGGCTGCTCGGATACGCTCCGCCATCGCGGCCGCCGTCAACTTTCGGTACGGCAAATTCAAACCGGCCTTCACTGTCCGTCAATGCGGCGAAACGATTGTCAGGGGAAGAAACGAGCGCGCGGTCAATCGGTTCCCGGGTCACACTGTTGATGACGACACCGCGAACAACGCCGCTGTCGTCGGTGGAAGACTGCGCCCAGGCAATTCTGGCCGCCAGGAACGATACAGCTAAGAGCAGAAGCGCGACGCGAGCGGATACGAGCTTAGGCACTGACAGGTGCTCCTGGCAAAAATGCGGCGGGATGCGGAGATGGATCAGTTATACAACTCTTCGACGAACGGCTTCCGGCCAAAATTATTGTGGACGAGATCGCCGAAATGCACAACACAAGACCTAGCCGGATCACTGGCGGGCACTTGGGGCCCATGCCTCGGGCGCTGAAATACGCTGCTCCCCTTGCTTGCATGCCGAGCAACATTAAATGGGGGGACCAGGCAACACCAATCGAGGAATATTAGCCGCGGCGTCCGGCGGTTGATAAAATGATCACGGTCTACGGGCAGAGGCAACAAACCCCGTCCCATGCGCGTCGTCAGCCCTCTCTATGCATTTGAAAAGTATTCGCCTGATGGGTTCCCTCATGTTGAACTTCCGCAACGGGGGCACCCTCGTGCAGCGAATGCGAGCGGGCCTGCCGTGCGATGAACTGGCGCTCTGGGACGGCACTCGGATCGAACACCCCAAAGGACGACTGGGCCTGCTGGAAGCGGTGCAGGAAATCTGGCTCGAGCGGATCTACACGAACGGCTTCTATCGACCCGCGAATGGGGATGTGATTGTGGATGCGGGCGCAAATATCGGCTTGTTTGCAATCAGTATTGCCAGTCGAAATCCCCGGTGCCGGGTGATCGCGCTCGAACCGTTCCCGGAAAACTTCAAGTATCTGCAAGCCAATGTGGCGCGGGCCCGACTTAACAACGTATCGGTCCACGAAATGGCTCTGGGAGCAGCTTTAGGGCGAGGGCAGATGGAAGCCGTGGGCACTCGTTCGCTCGACCACGTGCTGCGCGTCAACAGTAATCTCACGAGCGCGAAAAGCAATGCAAACGGAACGCCGGTTATTCCGCTCGCCGGCATTTTCGATCTCACGCACACCAGTGAAGTCGATTTCCTGAAGATGGATATTGAGGGATCCGAACATGATGTCTTCGCCAACGCTTCTTCGGGTCTCGTGGGGCGCTTCAAGCGGATCGCCATGGAGTACCACGACCGGATCGTGCCGGGAACGCTGGCACTCGTGCAGCGCGTCTTAAGCCCGACGCATGAGCTTACGATCCGTCCGTCGCAGATGGAAGGCTGCGGCATATTGCTGGCGCGTCGGCGTGATCTTTGAACTGTCCAGAAAACGCCAGCCGGCAATGAATGATCTTGAACGACAGGCAATGTCAGCCACCACAACAAACATCGGCTCATCGCGAAGGACCGGTACACCCAGAGTGCTGACCGTTCTTCCCGATTTCCCTTTTCCCGCTACCACGGGTCTGCACTTGCGGATGGTCAGCAACCTGAAATTGGTTCGTCGTCTCGGCTGTTTTAGCGCATTACTGTATTTTTCTACCGAAGAGCGTACGCCGCCACCGCTCGAATGCTCGCCGATCGGCGAGTTTTGCGATCAAGTCTCTCACGCTGGACTCCGGTTCCCGCATGACGACTTCTCCACCATTTCTCTCATCGGTCACAAGGTTGATTTTCTGGTGCGCGGCGCGCTGAATCTTCCCGGAGGCTCGTACCCGTTCTCGATGTCGTATGACCGGATCGGCGCACAACAAATAATTCTGGCGGCGGCGCAGGAGTATCAAGCGGATGTCGTCTCCTTGCCGTCGATGTTCATGCACTACGCGCGCGCCCTCCGTGCCCGTGGTCTCGGAGTGATTATCGATGCCGCCGACGTGCTCACAAATCTAAGCAAGTCGTTCCTCGAGAATCTCGACGGGCGTGGAGGAAAACTCGGATTATGGGCCAATTATCTTGCTTGCCGGGCGCAGGAGCGCATCTTCCTGAAGTACTGCAGCGAAGTGTGGGCCACTTCGGCTGCCGAGGCAGCCGTGTTTCAGCGTATAGCACCGGGCGT
This sequence comes from Terriglobales bacterium, assembly GCA_049521375.1. Classification (GTDB taxonomy): domain Bacteria; phylum Acidobacteriota; class Terriglobia; order Terriglobales; family Acidobacteriaceae; genus Acidiflorens. The sequence goes on along the minus strand of JBEKOW010000066.1, from coordinate 5,421 downwards.
TCGAGTGGTCGTGGTGCCAAACAGTCTCGATGAGGTTGAAATCATCCCCGCGAAGTCTGCTCTTGATCCTGTCATTGGGTTTATTGGGACCTACTCGTACGCTCCAAACCTGCAAGCGGCTCAGTTCCTCGCTGAGCGTGTCCTCCCACACGTGCTTGCGGATTACCCGGATGCGCAGCTGCGGCTCGCCGGAGCAAATATGCCCGAAGATGTCGCGGCCGGGTTGCGGGGATTGAGGAGCATCACTGTACTGGGCTCCGTTGCGGATTCGGGCCGCTTCATGGAGGATTGTGCGGTCCTTGCGCTTCCCGTGTTTATACGGGGGGGGGTGCCGTTAAAACTCATTGAGGCCATGGCACGCGGTAAAGCCGTGGTGGCTACGCCTGAATTAGTGGAGGGCTTGGCTCTGATTGACGGGAAAGATGTTGTGATCCGCTCCTCGCCGGAAGCCTTCGCGCGGGCGATCGTGCAGTTGCTGCGCGATGCTCCCTTACGACAGAGCCTGGGCACGACTGCACGCGCCACCTTTGTACGAGACTTTTCGGTAGTGAGCGCGGAGGCTACGCTCCGCCGAGAAAGCGTGCTGGCGCGACAATCAGACAGTTTGGGACTCTATGAGCCGCACTAAGCCCCCCGCAAAGGTGCGGCCCGAGGCCCGCAGAGGGCAGCGACCGAAGGCGTATCAAGGTATAGGGTGCTCGCTTTCTCGTCAGCACCTCAATGTGGTTCTCTGCGTTTTACTGGCCGCGGTGACCGTTGCGCTTTACAGTCCAGTGTTCGGGCATCCCTTTGTCGTGTATGACGATCGCGATTATGTAACTGCCAATTCCCACATTCATGATGGGCTTTCCTGGAATACGATCAAATGGGCCTTCACATCCACGGAGGCGGCGAACTGGCATCCGCTGACCTGGCTTTCGCATGCTCTCGACTATCAGCTCTTTGCGTTACATCCGGCCGGCCATCATCTCGACAGCGTGTTGATCCACGCTCTGAATGCGGTGTTGTTGTTGCTGTTATTGGCTTGGGCTACGAAACGCGTATGGCCGAGCCTGCTGGTGGCCGCTTTATTCGCATTGCACCCACTCAACGTGGAGTCCGTAGCCTGGGTCGCGGAACGCAAGAATGTTTTGAGCACGCTTTTCCTCCTGCTGGCGGTCGGCGCCTATGGATGGTATGTACAAGAACCAGATTGGCGTCGCTACCTTTCAGTGGCGGCGCTGTTCGCAGCGGGATTGATGGCCAAGCCGATGGTAATCACGCTGCCTTTTGTTCTGCTGCTGTTGGACTATTGGCCTCTGGAAAGAATGCAGGTGGGCGGAACTGCTTCGAGTGACATCGCGGGCGCACCCGAGCGCTCACTCGGATTACCACGGGCATCGTTCCCTGGGCTGGTATTGGAAAAAGTGCCGTTGCTCTTTCTCTCCGCCGCCAGCGCATGGATCACTCTGATTGCACAGCGAAACGCGGAGCGCAACTTCGAAGAGTTCTCTTTAGCCGTTCGAGTCGAGAATGCGGTCGTAGCATACGGGCTATACCTCTGGAAAATGGTCTGGCCAGCGCGGCTTGCCTTCTATCCGCATTCGGTATCTCTTCCGGCATGGCAATGGATCCTATCTTTGCTACTTCTAATAGGCGTCACCGCGTTCGTTGTCGTATTTCGAGAAAAGCGTTACTTACCGATCGGCTGGTTCTGGTTTCTGGGCACTTTGGTTCCGGTTATCGGTCTGGTACAAGTGGGCGAGTACGCCATGGCGGACCGCTATGCTTACGTACCTTTGATCGGAATCTTCGTCATGATTGCCTGGGGCCTTGCGGATTTGGCGGAGGCGACGAAAACGCGGGCGGCCTGGTTAGCAATTCCGGCAGTGTGCATGTTGGTGGCTCTGGGCTGGGTCTCTATTCGGCAGATGGGATTTTGGGAGAGCGACTACGATCTGTGGTCGCACACGCTGGAAGGCGGGGAGACTCCGTTGACACATAACGCACTTGGAGTTGCCCTGATGCACCCCGACTCGGAAATGTCGCAGGTTGATCTGGAAAGCGCCGGTAGTGCGCAGAATCGTGTGGAGGAGGCGCGTCACCATTTCGAGCGCGCCCTGGAACTTCGCCAGCCGCTCGCCCAGCACAACCCGGACGCGTATCTGCCAGACATGGCGCGGACGTTGAATAACCTTGGAAATATCGATCGGATCCAGAACCGGCCAGACGAAGCGCGCCAACATAGCGTGCGGGCTCTTGAGATTTACCGGCAACTGGCGCAGCGAAACCCGGATGTATACCTTCCTTATCTGGCAGCGACTCTGAACAACCTGGGGAATCTGGATCGACTGCAGAACCGGACCGACGACGCGCTCCAGCACTATGAAGAAGCGTTGAAGATCAACCGGCAACTCGCGCAGAAGGATCCCGCGAAGGCGCTTCCGAATATCGCCCTTACGCTGAATGAGTTCGGGTTTCTCGACGCCAGCCAGAACCGGATGGACGAGGCTCGGCAACATTATGAAGAGGCATTGAAGATTGACCGGCAACTGGCGGCGGAGAGTCCCGCCGCATATCAGCCCGATTTAGCCATGACGCTTACTAACTACGGCCTTCTGGACGCGAGCCAGAACCTAATGGATCGAGCTCGTCAGCACTACGAGGAAGCCTTGCAGATCGACCGGGAACTGGCGCGGGAGAATCCCGCTGTATATCTGCCTAACGTGGCGATGGCGCTCACCAATCTCGGCAGAGTAGCGCAGATCCAGAACCACAGCGACGAGTGCCGCGTGCGATACCAGGAGGCTTTAGTCGTTCTTCGGACGCTGGCCCAAACCGATAGCAGGTATGCTGGCGAAGCCGCCAGAGTCCAGGCGAGTTTGGACGTACTGGGAAAGAAAGCATCCTCGCGATAAACACTCTTCACTCCCTAACAGGGATGCTGTGAACTACGATGTACTTTCTGGTTATTGGGAGAAGAAGGAGATATTCGGGCTTGACGGCGCCTTGCGAACAATGAATCGTAAAGTAGTCGTAATCGGACCACTCAACGAAGGCGCGCTGGCCGAGAGCTATGCGCGGGCCTTTGAACGCCTAGGCATGGAGGTGGTCCGCTTCGATTCCGAAGTCGCATTCATGCAGGCGAGCCGGTTCACGGGAAATCGCATCCTTCGGCGCGCTCTGCGATCCTCCCTGTGGAATGCGGTAAACCGCGAGGCCACACAGGTTGCGCAGCGTGTTCAGCCGGCACTCATCTTCGCGTTGAAGTGTACGTTCTTTCATCCAGAGACCATTCGGCAGATCCGCAAATTCACCGGAGCGCCGTTCGTAAATCATTATCCGGACCATCCTTATATCGGCATTCGCTGGGATCCGCGGGAAGCGTCGGCGCAGCGACGCGATCTGATCGAGGTGTTCCGCGAGTACAGCATTCTTTGGATGTGGGAGAAAAGCCTGGTTGAACGCTTGCGGAACGATGGCGTTGAGTCGCAATACCTACCGTTCGCGGTCGATCCGGAGTTATTTCACACGCAGCAAGACCGGGGACAGCAGACTGAAGAGGGAATTGCCTGCGAGCTTTGCCACACGACTCACGACGTCGCTTTCGTCGCGACTTATACGTGCTACCGCTGTGACGAAGTTGCCGCGATTCGGCGGCACAAGGTTGCAATCTGGGGAAACAACTGGCCTCGGAAATGGCGAGAGGCAGGAGGGCAGCATCGTGTGCACGCCCCGATCTGGGGCAGGGCGTTCGCTGACATTTGCACGCGGGCTGCGGTATCGCTGAACGTGCTCAACGCCGAGAACCTGGGCGGTCCAAATATGCGCACATTCGAAGTCCCGGCGAGCGGAGGTGTGATGCTGGCCCGCTACTCGCGTGCCCAGAATGAGTTCTTTCCCGAGGGAGAAGCGGCAGTTTACTATCGCTCGCCGGAAGAGATCGACGACAAACTGGATGAACTTCTGAGGGATCGCGAGTTTCGGGCGCGGCTTCGCCGCAACGGAGCGCGCCTGGCTGCGGCGCAGACCTACGATGTGCGGGCTGCGAAGGTGTTGCGCGCGTGCGGATTGAAGGCTGGTTCGGCGACTGCAGATTCATCGGATTCGGGGAGATCGTCGCGGTGAGCGGGGAACTGCGCGTTGCCTTCGTCAGCCATCAGAGGCAATGGTGGCGCAAGCAGCGACTGGTGGCCAAGTATCTGAAGATGCGGCTGGAGGGAGTGCTTTATCCCGATGTATATTGCCTGGCTTTGATGCTGGCTGACTCGTTCGACTTCCTACTGGAGGATGAGAAGGTTCCGGCGGGAAAGTATGACCTGATTCTGGCGGAGCTGGGAGCTTCAGAGAGCCAGTTGCGTTGTGTGGAATCGCTGGTCGTGGCTGGCAATCCTGCGGTGGCGGTGATTCCTGGACCTCCGGCGATTCTGTCACGGGAACTGACGGACGAGAAGCTGCGGCGAGTGCAGCGCATTCTCCGCGAAGCGCGATTTGTGCTTGCTTATTCTCCGGAGATCAAGACGTTCTGCGATGGCCTGATCGGCAGCGAACGCGCGGCGCTCATTCCCTGGCCTTATGATCTGGCGGCTACGCGCAAACTGGGAAGTGGCTCGCAGCGGGCGGTTCAGGGGCACAAGATCCTGGTGCAGGTTCCCATGTGCTTTCATGACATTGTGCTCAACCATCCGTTTGTGCTCAAGGGAATTCTGCTGGACGTCTGGGCCGAATTGCCTTCGAGGCTGCGCGAGCGAATTACGTTTCACACCTTTGTGTACAACTCGACCGATCGCGAGAAGTACCATTCATCGCGGTTCGCCGAGGGATTGCCATTTGTGCTCGAGGGAAAGCGTGGATACCGGTCGTTTGTGCGCTTTCTGGGCGAGTGCGATGGCGTGATCAACCTGACTGCGGGCAGCATTCTGGGACGCGTTACGTTTCTGTCAGCGGCGCTTTCGCGTCCGGGAATTTTCAGCGATAACAGTGTGCTAAATACACGGCTTTATCCCAATTCGTGCGTCGCCATGCTGGACACTTTGCGCTTGCGCGAACTGGTGCGGGCGATGCTGCACGGATTGAAAGGCACGAACGACGATCGGCTTTTGCCGTCCGAAAGTGCGGCCGCTGAGCTCGGGGACTTTTCGCGGAACCGCGATCGCTTGCGGAAAGTTGTGGGAAAGATCCCATAAGCTGGGTTGCGAGTAGCTGACGCGTCTTGCTTACTAAATATTAACGTCCCCCCCTCCCCCACCAGACCGGGTCTTTAAGAATCAATTAGTTAGCTCCAGGTCTCTGACTTTTAAAGACTTATCGCGGCAGGTGCCATTATTTAGAATCAGTGACTTACGGCGATATAACTCGAAAAGATGGCTGCAAACTATTAAAGAATATATACTTTACTGGCTTTGTATAGAGAAGCGCGAGTCACTGGTTCGTTTCGGGCAA
>JBEKOW010000065.1:0-16659 GCA_049521375.1 Terriglobales bacterium | reverse complement strand
TGGTCCCCGCGGCGCGAACCTTCTATCCTAGCATTGTTGATTGGATGCTCTGCAAGAGCGGGAAGTCGCAAGATCGCGGGCCCGCCCGGAACGAGACTTTGAACGGTAAAACATGACAGGCACGCTCGACAATCTGCAGGTGGTGCTGGTGGGGACGCGGAATCCGCTCAACATGGGAGCGGCGGCGCGCGCCCTGAGCAATTTCGGATGCCCTCATTTACGGGTGGTGAATCCCTACGACGTAGCGTTTCGCGAGGCGCGCTCGGCCGTGGGCGCGGCTGAATTGCTGGCGAATGCGGAGGAATTCGGCACGGTGGCCGAGGCAGTCGCGGACTGCGGGCTGGTCGTCGGAACGACGGCGGCAGGACGGCGAGAGCTGCAGCATGAGCTCTGGAGGCTGGACGAGGGCGGCTCGGAAATTCTCCGGCAGATGAAAGCGGGGCGGGTGGCGCTGCTGTTTGGCTCGGAAAAAGTGGGGCTGTCGAATGCAGATATGAGTCATTGCCACTGGCTGATGCGGATTCCGACGCGCGCGGAGCACGGGTCGATGAACCTGGGGCAGGCCGTGGCCATCTGCCTGTACGAACTGGCGCGAGTGGAGACCGTGAGTCGGCAGAAGCATTCTGCTCTCGTCGAAGATTCTACGAATAGCGAAGCTCGGGCCAAAAGCGAGGATATCGAGCGTCTGACGCAGTTGTTGTTTGAAGTGCTGCGGGCCAGTGGATATGTTGAACCTCGCGGAGCCGGCGCTACCGCGGAAAAACTGCGGCGGATGGTGCGGCGGATGGCACTGAATGCCGGCGACGCGGAACTCTGGCTGGGAATGCTCCGGCAAGTGTCGTGGAAAGTCGGGGGGCAACTAAAGGAGAGTCACACCCAGGCGGACAGGCGTTCCATCAAGCCGGATGAACATTCTTAGTGCCTGCGGAAAACTTCGGCGGTCCGGCTCGTCCTCACCATTCGCTGACGCCATCCGGGCTCTGGCCGGGCGACAGCTTAACCCGAAGTGATTTTGCATCGATTCTCCCAGCCAGTCCGTAACACGGGCCAAGAACTAGTCGGTACACCTTGTCGCCATTCTGGTCAGTAGCCGTTTCAATTCCCAAATCATTAATGACGTTTTGACCACTGAAGTCCTGCAACTCAATATCTGTCACGTTCTCAAAAATGAAATCTACCGTGGCCGGTTTGTGGGGATAGTAGGGGTAGACACGAAGAATAGATTCGCCCTTACGAACCAAGGACAGGCTGATGACCTCCGCATCGTGGAAGTTGGGCCAATTTCCAAACCACTGCCTCACCGCTTCCGCGCCGATGAGTTCGCCTTCAACCCCCGATTTGTTCATGCAGAAATCATCGTGCAGGTCCACGCCAGTGTCCACTACCAGAAGGGTCCCTAGCTTCGACGACAGGGACGCATATGAGACTGTCGCCAAGGTACCTAATTACGCCCTATTGCTCTGCATCGAACCGGCGATCACCGTGCCCAGCACAAGCAGGGTCAACAACGAAATGACTCCCAGCGAGGCGACGCAATAGATGCACCATACCCCCAGCACGTAAGCTTCGACGTCGGCGAGGTGGATGGCGAAGGCGAGGGCGAACATCACGAACGGCAGCATCCACGGGTAAGCTCTTCGAAAGGCCAGCAGGCCCAGCAGCAGGTATCCGGCGATGCCGAGCACCGCTACCGGAATGCCGTACACCATGGCATACGGGCTGTGATTGACGATGCCGCAGTCCCAGCGCTCATTGATGCTGCACGGCGAAGCCTCGGTGCGGTAGTGCTCGCGCAGCGCAAGCGCCGAAACAACGATGCCTATCATCGCAAGGATTACCAGCACCCATCTCATGAAAGACTCCTGAATTATTCGTTGAGATAAATTACGAATAGATATTATCCGTGATTTGCAGCGGTCCGTCTCCATGAATTCACGGGAGCGGGCGACGACCGCGAACCCGTGCTCTGAGTACAATGGGTGGGTTGTTTAAATTCCACAAATTTGATTTGACGTCATCACAAGGAGATTGGAATGGAACGCAAGGCTAGTGCGGTTTGGAAGGGCGGACTTAAGGATGGAAAAGGGTCGGTGTCGTCGGCCAGCGGAGTTTTGTCGAACACGCCCTATTCGTTTACGACGCGGTTTGAAAATACTCCGGGGACAAATCCCGAGGAACTGATTGCGGCGGCCCATGCGGCGTGCTTCTCGATGGCGCTCTCGGCGCAACTGGGCGGCGCGAACCTGACGCCAGAAAGTATCAGCACATCGGCGACGTTGACCATGGAGAAGCTGGAAGCGGGATGGACGATCACGGCCGTGAACCTGGATGTGGTCGCGAAAGTACCCGGCGCTTCGGCAGAGGCGTTCAACACGGCGGCACAGAATGCCAAGGCAGGGTGTCCGGTGTCGAAGGTGCTGAATGCGAAGATCACGATGAATGCGAAGCTGGGGTAAAGCTGGCTCTAGGCCTTGGGTTCGAGGCTCCCGGTTCATGTTAGGGCCCTAAGGCCCAAAGCCTAGCAGGCTGCTGAAAAAGTGTTTTTGCAGGGCAACATTCCCCAGCGGCTGGAAGCCGCTGTTGATTCGGCACGATTTACGGCACGAGTGGAACCGTGCCCTTCCCCAAACCTGCCGGAATCAGAGTTTTTCCGCAACCTGCCAGAGCCCAGAGCCTAACGCCCAAAGCCCAGAGCCGAAGTCCTAACTGTGATCCCGCATGATCTCGCGCAGCTTGTTGTTGATTTTCACCGCATCCTGCGAGGCTTGATCGATCAGTTGTACCCAGCGTTTTGACGGCTCGGGCGGGCCGGCCTGGGTGATCAGGTAGGTGGCCTGCACGATGGTCTCAAGGGAGTTGCTCAGGTCGTGCGCCAGCGTGCGAAGCTCGCGCGCGATCTCCGCCGGAATCTTTTTGGCAGCGGTTTTGTCTTCGGTGTTCGCCATGATCAATCGCGTCTTCGTCGGCCGGCCGCTGCCTAAAGGCATGGCTCCAAAGACACTGTACGCACCGTCCAGTTTAATTGACAGCCGGGGCGCGGCCAGTAGATATTAGATGTAGTCCTCTTGAAAAAAGGACTCCTGCCGATTTTTTCTAGTTGCGGATATGGCGGAACTGGCAGACGCGCTAGGTTCAGGTCCTAGTGGCCGCAAGGTCGTGGAGGTTCGAGTCCTCTTATCCGCACCAGTCAAACAGCTCTCAGATCCAAGCGCCCATCTCTCAGGGTGGGCCTAGCATGCGGCGACTGCTGGTTGCATCGTTCATCTTCCTGATTTCACTCAGCCTGCTCATGCTCCCGTCGTTGCTGGCCATTTACCACGGCATATCGCGGGGAGCAACTGGATTCGCTTATGTAGTGGGTTCAGTGCGAGAGAACCTCTACCGCATTGGAGCTGTCCTGGTATCTGCGGCCTTTGCATATTGGCTTTCAGGGAAACTTATCGGGCTATAGCCTGTGGACAGCCCTCGGTACAGTCAGCAGGATGGCGGCGCTACTCCTACGCCCCCGCCGATAACCGGTGCGTGCTTCGGGTCTGGGCGATTCCGTACTGACGGATTTTGTAGAGCAACGCTTTGTAGCTGATCTGCAAGAGCGCGGCGGCTTGCTTGCGATTCCAGTTTGTCTCCGTGAGCGCGCGCGCGATAGCTTCGGCTTCCGCTTCATCTTTTGCGCTCCGGCCTACCGACTTCAACCCACCGCCGCCTTCCGCGCCCGCGACGTCCAGGGTCAGTCCTCCGCCACCATCGGAACGAGGTTGCAGTTCGCTGGCCGCCAGCGTTTCGTCTCCCAGAACCAGGTAGCGCTTGATGAAATTGCTGAGTTCGCGCAGATTGCCGGGCCAGGAATGTCGCAGGCAAGCTTCCATGAGTGCGGGCCCCATGGGCAGCGGCGCGCGCGCGTAAGATTCCGACATGCGCGACATGAAGTGCTTGAGCAGAATCGGAATCTCTTCCTTGCGATCTCGGAGCGGCGGCAGCGAAAGGGTGAAAGCGTTGAGGCGGTAATAAAGATCTTCGCGCAGGCGCTTGCTGGCAATTGCTTCCGCAATATTAATGTTGGTCGCGGCCAGTATCCGCACATCCACCTTAATGACCGCGCGGCTGCCGAGCCGTGAGAATGTCTGGTCCTGCAGCACGTGGAGGAGTTTGGCCTGCAGCAGTGGCGGCATCTCGCCGATTTCGTCCAGCAGGAACGTGCCCTTGTTACAGAGTTCAAACTTGCCCGGCTTGGCGTGATTCGCTCCGGTGAAAGCTCCCGCTTCGTAACCGAACAGTTCACTCTCCAGCAGATCGGCGGGCACGGCGGCGCAGTTCACCTTGAGGAACGTGCGATGCGCGCGCGGAGAAAGCTTGTGGATGAGGCGGGCCAGAACTTCCTTGCCGGTGCCGCTTTCCCCCAGCAGCAGGACCGGGATGTCTACGTTGGCAACCAGCGCGGCCTGGGAACGGATCTTCTTCATCGCCGGGCTGGCTGCGACGAAGAATACGTCGTCGCACAGTTCTTCCACTTCGCCGGCATAGCTTTCGCCTTTGGCGGTGCCAACACACTGGCTGATTACGGAATCGAGTTCAGCTTTCTGAAAAGGCTTGGTCAGGTAGTCGGTCGCGCCCAGGCGCATGGCCTGCACCACCTTGCGGGTATCGCTGACACAAGAAAGCATGACGACTTTGAGGCCGGGCTTGATGCGGCGAAGCTGTTCGAGCGTTTGCAGGCCGTCGATGCCGGGCATGAGCAGATCGAGGAGCACGAGGTCCGGGGAAAGTCCCTTCTGAACGTGGGCGACTGCTTCTTCTCCGCAAGTTGCGGTCTGAACCTTGTGATCATCGACTTCGAGCAGGGTGCGAATATAGCGCAGCATTCCCGGTTCGTCATCGACGAGCAGGATGTTGGCGGTCTGGCTCATTGACTCATTCCTCGATGCGGACTGCTAAGAACAGGTTTTAAGGGGATCAGGAAAGAAAATTTGCTGCCCGCGCCCAGTTCGCTCTCCACCCAGATTTTTCCGCCCATGCCCTGCAAAAGGCGGCGGGCAATGGCCAGTCCCAGCCCCATGCCCTCGGCCGATTCGGAGCCGGGGAGGCGGAAGAAGTCATCGAAAATTTCCAGTTGGAACTCGGGCCGGATCCCGGGACCGGTATCGGAGACGCTGACCTTGACCGCGTTGGGAGCGCTGGTGGATTGCCGCCGCCGATCGCCATTCGCGGCCGATTTGCTGACCGAGCGCCGCTCCCACATATGGGGTTCGGCATGAAGCCAAACGGTGCCGCCCTGGGGCGTGTATTTACAGGCATTTTCCAGAAGGTTGGAGATGACACGCTGAACTTTGGGCGAGTCAAAGGGAAATGGCGCCAACTTGTCGTTCCCCAGAAAGTAAAGCGCAACGCCCTTTTCCTGAAACCGGTTGGACCAGATGCGGCAAACCTCGGAGAGCGTGTCGTTGATATCGGCTTCCGTGAATTGCATGCGCAGTTCGCCGGTTTCGAGCACGGTGTAGGTCAGGAAGTCCTGGATAAAGTGTTGCAGGCGCTGGCCGCTGGAAAACATGTCAGCGATGATCTCGCGCTGGCGCTCGTTGAGCGGCCCCAATTTTTCTCCCCGCAGCAGTTCTATGTAGCCGTTGAGGATCGCCAGAGGCGTTTTGAGGTCATGGGCGGCGGACCCCAGGGCGTTGGTTGTCTTACGGTAGCGGTCTCGTAATTCTTCCAGTTCCCGGGCGATTTCATTGCCCGGAGCAGGCTGCGAAACCAGCCCATTGGAGGCGGGAGTTAAGCCCTCTTTCGTCGAACTGGCGCCCGTAGACACGGTTGGTTTTTTCTCGCGCGTCGAAGCCATCAAGAACCACGTGTGACAGTATTCGAGGGGAGGGAAATCTTCTACCGTTGTAACTAGGGATGGCCTCATGCTAAGTCAGGTGCAAACAACTGTCAATTGGAAAACGGGCACTCGATGTCCCTCGGTGGGAAAAACCTTGCACTTTAGTGTGGGTACCTGCAGGCACATCTAGATCGGCGGGGTCGCGGTGTTTAGGAGCGAAAGCGGCGATGGGAGCGCGGATTAGCACGATTTACCGGGGAACACGGTGGTGACCGGGGGTTTGGCACGTCAGGTGCGACTATCAGGCCAGTCGATGCCTCTTTCGGGTAGGTAAGGCACGCGGGAGACCGGGTGATCAAGACAGACGCACGGAAATGGACTCGTTTACAACTCGCGATTCCTGTTTTTGTCCGCACTCGGGACGGAAATGGGAAGGATTCGCTGGAGTTTGCTACCGCCGTCAATATCTCCGCCGGGGGAGCTCTGGTAGTTGTACGCCGGTCTTTGCCGAAATCCACCCTGGTTTCCCTGGAAATACCGAGCGCACCGATCGGCCCGGCCAACGGCTTACCCAGTACTTCGCGGGTCATCCGGGCAAAAACCATCTGGGTCTCTCATCTGGACGATTATCATCTTCTCGGCCTTAAGTTTTTGCGGCCCCTTAGCACCGATCGGGCCAGCCTTCCTGCCAGTCAATTGAGAAAAGCGCTCGCCGCAGTGTGAAATGTTTTCCCTACATGGTACCCGCTTGACGTGGCACCTTCGTGCCATCCCGCAGGCGAGATGTGTGGGATTATTATCACTGTAAGTGGCTTGTAGAGTTTGCAGTTAGCCAGTTCCCCCCTGGTTGTTCTTCTCGACTCCCCCGTTTGGTGCATAGGGTGCACTTTTAGTGCATGGGGGCAACACGTCCCCGACGGGGCTTACGGTCTTATGACGACACTTCCAATCACGTCTTTCCAGCAATCGCTGGGTGAAGTTCCTCCCGACGAGATTATTTTTGGCCACTCGGAGGCAGTGCAGGCGATTCGTGCCCAGCTTGCCAGGGTAGCCGCAGCGAATGTGCCGGTGCTCATCACCGGAGAAAGCGGAACCGGGAAGGACATCATCGCGAGGTTGATCCACGGACTTTCTCCGTGGAAGGTTGGACCGTTTGTTAAAGTGAACTGTCCGGCAATTCCTGGCACCTTGCTGGAGAGCGAGTTGTTCGGCTACGAGAAAGGCGCGTTTACGGGAGCCTTCGGAGCCAAGCCGGGCCGGGTGGAAATGGCGCATCGCGGCACGCTTTTCCTCGACGAGATTTCCGAACTCGATATGTCCTTGCAGTCCAAGCTGCTGCAACTCTTGCAGGATGGCCAGTTCTGCCGCATCGGCGCGCAGGAAGACAAGAAAGTCGAAGTGCGTGTCGTGTGCGCGACCAACCGCGACCTGCAGGCCGAGATCGAGAACGGAACCTTCCGCCAGGATCTTTTCTACCGCATCAACGTGGTCAATCTGCGCATGCCGTCGCTGCGCGAGCGCCGGACCGACATCGAAGATCTGTGCAAGTATTTCCTCGAGTACTACAACCGGAAATTCAACTGCAAGGCGCGGCCCATCTCGACCGAAGTTCTGGCCGTGCTGCAGAAGTATCACTGGCCGGGTAACATTCGCGAACTGGAAAACCTGATCAAGCGCTATGTCATCCTCGGCAACGAGGAAGCGATTACTGGCGACCTGGTGCATCGCGAGCCCGATTTCCTGAATCCCGACATTTCATTCGACGGGCCGATTTCGCTCAAGAAGCTGACGCGGCAAGCGGTGCGCGAACTGGAGCGCAAGGTCATCCTGAAGGTTCTGCAGATGCACCACTGGAACCGGAAGCAGGCGGCGCGCACCCTCGGCATCAGCTATCGCGCGCTGTTGTACAAGATTCGCGATGCCGGATTGCCCTCGAACCGGGCACTGCGCTTGCGGCAGGCCGATGAGGCCGCGTCGAAAAGCGGAGCGGCGGCGGATTAGTTCAAAACCAGGTTCTGCAAAAGAAGCAGCGAGAGAGACAAAGAGAGCGCCGAGACGACCTTAGGGAAGTCTCGGTTTTCTTTTTGGTTTAACTTCCGCAATCTGACTTCTCACTTCCGACTTCCCGTCACGCCCAATACGTCCGGTCCAGCGTCCGGTACTGGATCGCTTCCGCAATGTGCTTGGGTTCAAGCTGCGCGTTTGACTCGAGGTCGGCGATCGTCCGCGCCACCTTCAGTATTCGATCGTGGGCCCGCGCGCTGAGTCCTTGCTGGGTCATGGCGCGCTCGAGCAAGCGTTCGCAATCGGCCGAGAGCGGGCAGAACTTGCGAATATCCTGCGACGACATCTGGGCGTTGCAATAAAGCTTAGCCTTCGAGGACGCAAACCGGTCGAGTTGAAGCTGGCGGGCGCGGATGACCCGCTCCAGAATCTTTGCCGAGCTTTCCGGCTCGTTCGTGCTCCGCATATCCTTGTAGTTCACGGCCGGCACATCAATGTGGATGTCGATGCGGTCGAGCAGCGGCCCCGAGATTTTCGACATGTAGCGCTGGATCATGGGCGGGGTACAGTGGCACTCGCGCGTGCGGTCGTTGTGAAAGCCGCACGGACACGGGTTCATGGCCGCAGTCAGCATGAAGCGGGCGGGAAAAGTGAGCGACATGGCTGCGCGCGCGATGCAGACGGTGCCATCCTCGAGCGGCTGGCGCATCACTTCGAGCACGGTCCGCGGGAATTCGGGGAGTTCGTCAAGAAAAAGCACGCCATTGTGCGATAACGAAACCTCGCCCGGCCTCGGGATGGCCCCTCCACCAATCAGCCCCGCATCAGAGATCGTGTGGTGTGGCGAGCGAAACGGGCGCACGCCCACTAGTCCGGCGTGGGCGTCGAGCACTCCCGCCACGCTGTGGATCCGGGTCGTCTCCAGCGCTTCTTCGAACGTCAGGGGCGGCAGAATGCCGGGCATGCGCTTGGCCAGCATCGTCTTGCCCGATCCCGGCGGCCCAATCATCAGGATATTGTGGCTGCCGGCGCAAGCCACTTCGAGCGCCCGCTTCGCAGTTTGCTGCCCGCGCACATCCTTAAAGTCCACGTGGAACAGTTGCGCCTCCCGGAGCAGTTGGTCGCGATCCACCTGCAGGCGGGAGATGCCATTACCAGAATTGATGTAGTGGATGACGTCGACCAGTGATTTAACGGGATAGACCTCGACGTCGCCGACCATAGCCGCTTCGCGTGCATTCACCTCGGGCACGATCAGGCGCTTCACCTTTCGGGTGCGTGCTTCGAGCGCGATCGGTAGCGCTCCCCGGACGCCGCGCAGACTGCCATCCAGAGAGAGCTCGCCGACAAACAGCGCATCGGCAATCTCTTTTTTGTTCAGACCTCCATAGGCTCCCAGAATGCCGAGAGCCATCGGGAGATCGAAGCCGGAACCTTCCTTGCGAATGTCGGCCGGCGCCAGGTTGATAGTGATATGGGTAGGGGGGATATCGTAGCCGCAATTCTTGAGCGCGGCCCGAACGCGGTCCCGGCTCTCGCGGACCGCGGCATCGGGGAGGCCGACGGTATGAAAATAGTCTTCGTTCAGCTTGATGCCGGAAACATCCACCTCGACTTCAATAATATTGGCGTTTACGCCATAGACAGCCGCACTCAGAGTCTTATAGAGCATAAGAAGCCGGACCAGAGCAGTCACAAACGAACACACAGGGAGGAAGGCGCGGGTGGGAGATCGCTGGGGCCATCATACGGCGCTCCACGCAGGCCTTATGTGACCGGGATCACCCCGTTACCGTGATGGAACCTGCGCCACAGGAAGCAGGCCAAAAGGGGCGTTCGGTGCTACGCTAGGGCAATAACGCGGTTCCGTCGGGGTTTGCAGGTTGTTGCACGCCAGTGGTGGCTGTAATGTCTGAAGAAGGGTCTCCGCCAAAACAGTCCGAAGCCACGCCGAGCCGCCTGGAACGCGAAGAGGGCCAGTTATGGCGATGGGCCCTGGGCTTGATCGTGTTGTTGGCGGCGGCGGTCGCGGCATTGTCGTGGCAGCAGTTCGAAACCCTGCCCTACCGGTTGTGGGCAATTCCAGCTGGACTGTTTTTACTCTCGTTCCTGTTCGCGACCTACGCTTTTGGGCGACGGCGCGAAGTTTCCGACCTGAAGCAGATCCTGAAGGGCTTTGAGCAACGGACGAGCGTTGCGCCATCGGAAGAACAGTTGGACCAATTGGGGCAGCTGATCTCCCGTTCGCAACGCAACTTCAAAGAGCTGATCGACTCGCTGGACGACGTGGCGCTAGCCGTCTCGTTAGACGGAACCCTGCGCACCTTGAACCGGCGCGTCACCGAGATCCTGGGCGTGCCATATTCCCAACTGATAGGCAACCGGTTCGATGACTTCCTGGGCGCACCGCTGATCGCGGAGGAGCCATTTGATGTGGTGCGGTTTCTGCAGAAGCGAAACTGGACCGGTGTAGTGGCAGTACAACTCAAGGGCAATCCCAAGCGCTTTTATTACGATTGCGTGGCGAGCGCGATCGTGAAGGGCGATGACGTAACGGGAGCGAGCGTTTTGGCACGAAACATCACTTTGCAACGGGAAAAGGAACAGCGCTTCACACAATTATTCGAAAACCTGCGGGAAGGTGTGTACATCTGCACGCCGGAGGGAAAGCTGCTGGAGGTGAACCCGGCGCTGGCTGCAATCCTGGGGTATGCGAGCAAGGACGAACTGCTGCAGTTGCCCCCCGACGCTTTGAAGGTGGATGCAGAGGAACAGCCAGTATTGGGGCGATCGGGAAGCGAGAGCGGCCGCACCCGCACACGCGAGGTTCGACTCCGAAGAAAAGACGGTGGCGTGGCTGTCTGCCACGACACTTCGAGCGGCGTAATCGAAGACGGACGCATTGTGCGCTACCAGGGGACGCTGATCGACGTCACCGAGAAGCGCGCCCTGGAGCGGCAGGTGCGCGGGCAGGAAGAATTCCGGCGGCACCTGCTGGAGAGTTTCCCGGATTTGATCGTCGTCCTCGATCTGACGGGCAAATATACGTTCGTCAGCCCACGCATTCGCGAACTTCTGGGCTACGGGCCTGAAAATCTGCTCGGCAAGAGCATCGACGACGCCGAGAGCAGTTCGCCCGAGCTAGCCAAGCTCTTCCATACGGTTGCGGGCGGGGAAAATTCCCGTCCGTCCTGCGACTACAGCGCGCGTCACCAGAACGGAGAAACCCGCACCATGCTCGGCATGGCAAGCCCCTTGCTGGATGCCGAAGGCAAACCGGCCGGAGTCATTATTTCCGTCCGCGATGTAACCATGGAAAAAAAGCTGGAGCAGCAGATTATTCAGAGCGAGCGTCTGGCGGCCATGGGACAGATGATTGGCGGCTTTGCCCACGAACTCAATAATCCCCTGACCAGCATTCTGGGGATGGCCGAGCTGCTCCAGGAAGGCGGCGGCATCAACGAGGGCATGCGCAAGCAGCTCACGATTCTGCAGCAGCAGGCACGGCGCGCCGCCGAAATCGTATCGAACCTGCAATACTTTGCCCGCCCGCCTGCCCCGGGACACATTCCGGTGGACCTGAATGAACTCGTACAGCGCACGGTGCATCTGCAGTCCTATCCCCTGCGCAAGAGCAACATTACGGTCGATTTTTTGCCCGACCATGCGTTGCCGCCAGTGGCCGCCGATCCCAATCAACTGATGCAGGTGTTCCTGAATCTTCTGCTGAATGCCGAACAGGCCATCCGCGAGACGCGCGATAAGGGCACGATCCGCGTGCGCATTGGACGAAACGAGGATTCAGTGTGGGTCGTGTTTCAGGATGATGGTCCGGGAATCGCCGAGGACAACCTCAACCACATCTTCGATCCGTTCTTCACGACAAAACGTCCGGGAAGGGGAACTGGCCTCGGCCTGAGTATCTGCAAGACGGTAGTCCGCGAGCACGGCGGTAACATAGAAGCGGCATCGGCGCCGGGCGGCGGTGCCGTGTTTACGATTACGCTACCGGCCAAGGCGGACATGGGAGTCGCCGCGACATAGTCGTCCCATGACCTCAGAAACGAAGCGCCTCTTCTAAAATGCGACCGGACAGCTAAGATGTGACCAAGACAGCTTAATTCGCGAAACTGGTTTTACTTCTGCAATCTGACTTCTAACTTCTGACTTGTCTCTCTACCGTTCCACCGCCATAGCCACCGCATTTCCCCCGCCCAGGCACAGCGCCGCAATCCCCCGATGCACATCGCGGCGAATCATCTCGTAGATCAAGGTGACCAGCACGCGCGCCCCGCTGGCGCCAATGGGATGTCCGAGAGCAACCGCGCCCCCGTTAACGTTCACGCGGTCCATATCAAGTCCAAGTTCCCGAATCACGCCCAGCGCCTGCACCGAGAACGCTTCATTCAGCTCGTAGAGATCGACATCGTCTTTCTTCCAGCCCGTCTTTTGCCAGATTTTCTGCACCGCTCCCACCGGAGCCATCATGACCCACTTCGGCTCAACTCCACTCGTCGATTGCGCCACAATGCGGACCATCGGCTTCGCGCCCAACTCGGCGGCGCGCCCGGCGCTGGTCACGACCACGGCCGCGGCTCCATCGTTCACTCCCGGAGCATTCCCGGCCGTGACGGTCCCATCCTTCTTGAACGCCGGCTTCAAAGCGCGCAGCACTTCAATCGTCGTATCCTCGCGCGGCCCTTCATCCTTATCGAAGATCACCGCAGCCGCGCCCTTCTTCTTCGCTGGCAGTTCGACCGGAACGATCTGCGCCTTGAAGCGGCATTCTCTTTGCGCGGCGATCGCCTTGCGATGCGAGTTCACGGCAAACTCATCCTGGTCTTCGCGCGTGACCCCGTATTTTTCCGCCACGTTCTCGCCCGTGATGCCCATGTGGTAGTCGTTGTAAATATCCCAAAGGCCGTCGTGCACCATGGAGTCCACCAGTTGCTGGTTGCCCAAACGGTATCCCTTGCGCGCATTGGGCAGCAGGTAGGGCGCGTTGGTCATCGATTCCATTCCGCCCGCGACCACGACCGAACTGTTGCCGGTCTCGATCGCCTGCGCAGCCAGTGCCACCGACTTCAACCCCGAGCCACAAACTTTGTTGATGGTCATGGCACCCACTTCGGGAGCAAGTCCGCCAAAGATCGCCGCCTGCCGCGCCGGATTCTGACCCAGTCCCGCCGAGACGACATTGCCCATGATGCACTCGTCAACCAGCTTCGCATCAATGCCCGCGCGCTTCACCGCCTCGCGCACCACGATCGCACCCAGTTGCGGAGCCGTCAGGTCGCTCAGACTTCCCTGAAACCTCCCGATCGGTGTCCGGCATCCGGAAATAATCACGACATCGTTTGCACCCGCCATAATTGCGCTCCTGAGAATGATTTTTTACTGCCCGTGTAAAGCGGTCGCCATCGCCCGCGGCGCTGGTTGCTCGCAAAACGCCTACATTATAGATCGCGGATTGTCCGGGAAGGTTCACGGCACGCGCGAGCAGGTGGATCACGATGCGATATCGTTATTGCCGCGGGCTTGAGTGAGCGAACCGTGCGAAAAACTACAAAAGGGACCGCGTTGCGATGTGAGTCTGCGATTTTTTTCGCGTGTGAAATATGAATGTGACTTTGGTGCCGAGTTGTATGCGCGAGTTTCGATCATTTTTTTCTTGACTTCGCTTCGCGATGACTCTATACATTCAACTAGTTGCAACAAAACACCGTTGCGAAATTCCATGAAGAATGGAAAGGGAGAATAGATCCATGGCAACCAAAAAGAAAGCAAAGAAGAAAAGCAGCAAAAAGCACTAAGCAACTGCAACAAGGCAACCATGGGGACGCGATGAGCGTCCCCAAAGTTTTTTGGGGCAAGGGTTTCTGTGAGTAGTGCGCGCGAGTTCAATTCGACCGGCTGCCGGTCTTTTTCTGCGCAACAAGTATCGCCTTCTCGGTCGCCGGACAGAGATTCCGGTACGGGCAAAAGCTGCAATGGTAGCCCGTTTGGGCGACAAACTTCCCCGCAGCAATATTTTCCGCGGCCTTGCGCACCCTGAGCTTCGTCTTCTCCAGATCGGCATCGTCGCGCGTCGTTTCCACCACGCTGTTGTCTTCCAGATTATGAAAGATCAGCCGATGGGCGCGCAGGCCCCAGACTTCTTTCGCCGCCAGCGCATACAACGAGAGCTGCAGGCTGTCGTCCGCATCTTCTTGTGACTTTGGTTTGCCGGTTTTGTAGTCGACGATCGCAACGCTGTCAGACCCAACGCGATCCATACGATCGATGCGCCCCGTTAACTTCGTTCCTTCCACTGGCAGATCGAATTTTTTCTCGGTTTGCAAAACCTCGGGCGGAGTAGCGGCGCGAGCCCACTCCAGAAATTGCGTGAGCTGCTCCCTCCCCTGCCGCAGATACAAGTCGTATTGATAACGGTCGGCGATACCGGCAGTCGCCAGGTCGGCGCGGAAATTTTCCAGCAGCTGCTCGTCGCCGATTTCCCGGCCGTAGCGCTGCGCATCGTAAAAAGTGTGGAGCACGCGGTGCATGGCCGCTCCGTAATGCAGCGACGCGGGCACATCGCGGGGCAGGTTCCACTCGCGCTGGAGTTTAAAACGCAGCGGGCACTGTTCGTAGGTGTCGATCGAACTTGCGCTGAGATCCTTCCCGAAATCCGCGGTCGGCGCGGCCAGCAGCCAGCCAGCGACGTTCGAACGCTCGATCGCAATTCGCTCCTCTTCCGCGCTGCCAAAAAGCTCGTCCTGCACGGCCGCTGCGTGCAGCGGCCGCCAGAATCTGCCGTAAGCAGGCGCGCCCATAAACTCGCGCAGAAACTTGGTCGGCCTGGTGTCCGTGCCCGTGCCTTGCTTGGCATAAATCGTAAGCGCGTCTTCGGCACGCGTCATGGCCACATAAAACAGCCGCCGCTCCTCCTGCTCGCTAAGGACCTTGTCGCTATACGCGGACTGCGATCGCCGCAACTGCTGCGGGAAATCGACCAGCGGCTCTTTATAAGGACATGGAAACGAAGTCGACGAGCCGCGCAGAATCGCCACGTGCCCGAACTCGAGTCCCTTGGCCGCGTGCACCGTCATCAGCCGCACGCCATCCTCTTTGCTCGGAGGCAGCGGAATATTGCTGCCCCGGGCTTGCCGAAAATAACTCAGGTACTCGAGGAACTCAGCCGGCCGGCCGGTTTCCGTGGTCGCGCTTTTCTGCCAGCGTGCGACGAATTCACAAAATGCGTTGACCGCCGGAGTACGCTCCAGCGCGAACTGGCGGATCACCAGGTTGAGCGCATCCGTCGCGGGGACGTCGTCCGGTTCCACGCCGGCATGCGCTTTTTCGATGGCCGTCAGGACCGACGCCCCGTTGGCGAGTTCCGCGAGCACGTTACGCAGATCGAGTTCGTCCCGCCGCGCCGACCGCATCGCGGCTTTCAACTCCACCGGGTCGATGGCAAACTGCGGCAGGGCCGACACGCGAAACACGTTGGCCGCATCCTTCGGATTCACAGCCGCGCCCAGGCAAGCCAGCACGTCGCGCACATCGGGAGTATCCAACACGTCCAGGCCTTCGATCGAGAATGGAATGTTGCGCTCGGCCAGTTCCTTGACCAGTTCCTCACGATGGCCGTGCTGGCGGTAGAGCACCGCGAACCGCTTCCACTCGCAGCGGAGTTCTTTGCGCTTCTCACGAATGCGCCGGGCAAGATCGGCGGCCTCGACCTCTTTGTCGCACCACGTCACAATCTCAACGGGTTGACCGGCCAATGCTTCACCACGCTCCCGCGCATTGGCCTCGCGCCACGATTCGAGTGGGGAGCGCTGGTAGGAAATCGCGCTTCGCTCTTCCGTCACGCTTTCCGTCTGCGCCTTGTTCGTTTTCCCCGCCTTCTTCGCCCTGTCGCCGAACACCGGAGGATTCTCGTTCACGATGCCGAAAGCGCAGCGCAGGACTGGAGTGAGCGAGCGCCGGTTCTGCTCCAACGCAACGAATTTTGCGTTCGGAAACCGGCTGTCGAACAAAGAGAACGCCTCGCTTGAGGCTCCTCGAAACTGGTAGATTGCCTGGTCCGGATCGCCGACGATGAACAGATTTGCATCCTGCCCCGCAAGCAATGACAGAATTTCGATCTGCGCAAAATTGGCATCCTGAAATTCATCGACCAGAAGAAAGCGAGTGCGCAGGCGCTCCTCGTCGAGCAACGCCGCATCATTCTTCAGCAGATGGTAGGCGCCCGTGATCATGTGGCCGAACGTGCCCAGGTTCTTCGCCCGCAGCATTTCTTCCACCGTGGCAAACACGCGGGCGATTTCCCGGCAGCGGTCGAGAATTTCCGAGTCCTCGAGTTCCGCCTGCTTTTTCGACTTCGCCACCCGCGGCAGGGGAATCTCGCCCCGCTCCACCAGCGCCACATACGCGCCATATTGTTCAGGGCTGACCAGTTCGTCCTGGCAGCGGCGCATGAACTCGAGCAAGTCATCGAGAAACTGGCTCACGTTAGCGGCGCGCACGAAATACTTCAATCGCAGATCGCGAATGCGCCGGCGCAGGTACACCCACAGATCCTTGTCGTCCAGCACGTGGAACGCCCGCCCGCGCCGCTGCAGCAGGGTGTTACACCAAGCATGAAAGGTGCAGGTCTGCAGGCCATCGATATTTGTGCTTTGTAACTCCGCCCGCACGCGAGCCTGCATCTCGGCCGCGGCATTATCGGTGTAAGTAAGCGCCAGGATCTCGTCCGGTCGGGCGTGTCCCTGCCGCACAAGATTCGCGATGCGTTGAATGAGGACAGTAGTTTTGCCCGTCCCGGCGCCCGCCAGCACGACCATCGGGCCATG
>JBEKOW010000064.1:0-16737 GCA_049521375.1 Terriglobales bacterium | reverse complement strand
ACGGCTTCGCGCAGCCTGCGCTTGATCCGGTTGCGCTGCACCGCGCCGCCCAGCACGCGTCCCACCGTAAAACCCACACGCGCCGCGCCTTGGGCCTGCGGCAAAAAAAAGACGGTCATGTGCGGACAAAATTGCCGCCGTCCCTGCTTGTAAACCCGTTCAAAATCAGAGTGCTTCAGCAGTCGCGCCGCGCGCGGGAAACCTGTTCCCTTCGGTGCGAGATGTTCTTCACCCCGGCTCGGAGCCTCGGCGCTCACAACCTTACTGTCCTGCACAATAGTTAATGATAAGACGGCCTTCGCTTTTGTCCGGGGGGATTGCTACTCGCGGAAACCTGGCTTCACGGAGACGCGCTTGCGCCCCTTAGCCCGACGACGCGACAGCACTTTGGCCCCGCTTTTGGTCTTCATGCGAGTCCGGAACCCGTGCTTCTTCGAGCGCTTGCGCCGGTTGGGTTGAAATGTACGTTTCGGCATCGAAAATCCTTGCTCCTGATTGAATCGACAAGTCCTGAGGCAAACGGTAAGTATAAATGACCGTAGGTGCCCCCGGCAAACCCGAAAACGGGGTGGTAGGGCGACGGGGATGGCAACATTTTGAGGATGCCCAGCGGTCTTGCAGAAGTCATCCGCGGCTGGGCCGATGAATACGTAATCGAGGATACATCGCGCCCCCGAAGCCTCGGGCGATGCTAAGCCAGTTGGCGAACGGCGAGCGAACCGTTTTCTCCAGTCGAAGCGAGTATGTATAATCTCGCCCTACTAAGACCATTAGTTTGGGCGAACCGGCCCTGTCGAGCCGACTGTGATTTTGATCCGCAATTTGTAAAGGAGCGCAAAATGAATTATTCACGCCTCGCGCTGGCGGCGCTTGGTGGCATGGTCGCGTATTTTGCCTTTGGTTTCCTGCTGTTTTGGCTGGTGCCAGCCCTTATCGAGGAGGCCCACAAATACCCGGACGTATTCCGGCCTAAGGAAAAAATAATGGCTGTTATGCCAATTGGGATGGTCGCAACTCTAATAGCCATCCTGGTTGTCGCGATGATTTTCGCCATGCTACATCCCGGAGGGTCGGGCATTATCGCGGGCGCGCGTCTGGGCGTTCTCATTGGCATTTTCGTGGTTTGCGCCTTTGTGCTGCACAACTACGTGAACCTGAACATCGGTCTGAAACTCGCCCTGGAACAGGCTGCGGCTTACTTCCTTCAGTGGATGATCGTCGGGATGGTCATCGGTCTTATTTACAAACCGCTTGCCCCACGATAATCGTGAAATTATCTGGATTTCGCACCTGTCCCGATGCTCCCCTTCTGGACTGGCAATGAATGGCGAAAATCAGGCTCGACGATATCGTGAACTGAAGTTAAGACGCAACCCAAGCTCCGCAATCTCCCGCTGAACTTATGTATAATCCGCCGATGCAGCGAATACCCTGGAGCACGATTGCGCTCGGCTCGCTATTGCTTGTCTCGGCCCGCTCCATAGGAGGACAGGAAGTGAAATCTCCCCAACCTGAAAACTCGAAGCCGGCCGTCAAAACGGAGCAGCGGGGGCGTGTCGTTGGCATCGGCGGCGTCTTCTTCAAATCCGCCAATCGTGATCAGACGCGCGAATGGTACGCCAAGCATCTCGGACTGGCTGACAAAGGGCAGGGTGCGATGCTTCCGTGGCGCGAACAAGACGACCCGCAAAAGGAGCACGTTACCGTCTGGACTGTTTTTTCCAACTCCTCCAAGTATTTCGATCCCAGCCCCGCGCCGTTCATGATCAACTACATCGTGGACGATATGGATGCTTTGCTCGATCGCTTGAAACAAGAGGGAGTAAAGATAGACCCCAAACGGATGGATGAGTCGTACGGTCGCTTTGCCTGGATCTATGATCTTGATGGAAACAAGATCGAGCTCTGGCAGCCGCTGCCCGCAAAGCCTTAATTCGACAACGATGTTTTGAAAGGGCACTGTGGGTTTCAGCCGCGTCGCACATCCGCCTGGCACGAGGCATTAGACCCTGAAGTCGAAAGTCCGATAATCGTCTCCGCTCCCCGAATCAGAAAGCTGCCGCTCCAGCCTCCGCTACGGCATGGTCCTGGTCGCCCGAACCGCCGCTGACGCCGATGGCGCCCACCACCTTGCCACCGCGTTTCAGCGGTATGCCTCCGGCAAAGATCATGATTTTCCCATCGTTGGAAGCGTGGATTCCGAAAAACTGTCCGCCCGACTGCGAGTGCGTAGCCAAGTCTTTTGTAGCGATGTCGAAGGCCCGCGACGTATAGGCCTTCTTGATGGAAATATCGATGCTCCCGAGCCACGCTCCATCCATACGCACGTGGGAAACCAGGTTCCCGCCTTCGTCTGCAACTGCGATGTTCATCGGTTGACCGATTTCCTTGGCCTTCTTTTCAGCGGCGGCAATCACGCGACGCGCGTCTTCCAGTGTCATAGAGTCTCTCCTCATTTTTTCGGAGACCGGCCCCACGCTTCCGGCCCGAGCACCCCGGCGAAAATCTTAGTGCGTGAACCGGGTCAAGTCAATGAAGGCCACATTCTTACCCGCGGCGAAGATTTTGATGAACCAGGATGCCTTTGGGGTATCGACGGAGGCCGCCGCGCAATTGATCAGAAGGTGAAGCGGCCACCGATTGTCGGAGCAAAGTTGTTGTCCGAGTTATAGGGGACGCCGGGGCCGTGAGGGATGGCGACGTCCAGACCTCCGCTTACCCAGGAATACGCAATGCCGGCAAAACCGTCGAAACGCTTGGTGAAGTGATGATCCACATAGAACGACCCCTCGTTGAGGGTGCCGGCGCAGGAACTCCGGAAAGTGGGTGTGGGGCAGCCCCCAGCACGGAAGTCGTTCTGCCGCTGTTGATACCAGGCGAAAGTGAAATCGGTCTTGCTGCGGTAGGTGTACTTCGCGCCCATCCACCAGATATTCAGCAGCTTTTCCAAATCAAGATTGTTGTCTTCGACCCCGCTCATGATGTAACCGCCCTGGTCCTCGGCGCCAACGCCCAACGGGTTCTTCGGGTTATTCTGCCAGATGTATTCGTATCCGGCAAAAAACTTGAAGGGATCCCACGCGTATTTGGCGGCGACCATGATTGCGTTATTGTCGGTCACGATGCCATATACGGTATCGTTTGGATCGATCAGATTGGTCCCGGTGATCTGGTTTGTGTTGATGCTGTCGGTGGTCGACTGATATGGCGCCGAGAGGCTCTGAGGCCCGAGCAAGGGGTTCAACACGCTGATCGCCTGATTGTAATGTTGGAAAACGGCGTCGGCCGAGAACTTGCCATAGTTCCCGCCGAGGTCGAATCCATAGGCGTTGTTGTGGGCCGATTCCGGTGTACAGGGGGTAGCTCCAGAAACTCCAGCGGCAGCACTCCAGGTGGAGGAGGCCGAGTAGCAGCCCGCAGAACCTGCGGCGAATTTATACATCGCGCCAAAATGGACCGGGCCATAGGCGATGCGATACTTCACCGCATCGTCCCAACGGCTGTCCTCGGTGTCGCCGCCGCCCGCCATCGTCCCGTTGTACCCGATGTAGGAAAACGCATAGCTGCCGTTCGCAGGATCGTATTGCAGCATCGCATCGGTGCCCAGAGAGCGCTGGCGACCGAAGGTCAGCTCGCCGAAGTGCGTGGACGAAATACCGCCATAGTATTGGTCATTGACAGGTTGGCCGGCGCGCGCGCCGTCGATGGCGATCGAATAGCTGCTCCTGGGTAGGCCATTGTTGATGATGTCGGTCTTCGATGCGTTTGCCAGCAGGCCCGACTGCGGATTAATGCCGGTGGAACCGTTGAATACAACGTACCAGCCATCTGCAAACTGTACCTTGCCCCTTATGCCCAGACCGGTCTGCGACAGGTTGTTCGGTGCAACCAGAAATCGATGTTGATAGCCGTTCCGGTTCACCAGAGATTCGCCTTCGTAGTTATAGCCGTTTTCCGGCAAACCGTGGCTCACCCAACCGACGCCGACGTCATACGCACCGTAGACTGTGATGCCGTGCCAGGTCAACGTGCAGTCGGTGGTAGCGAACTCGTGGCCGCTTGCGCAGGCGTCAGGGGTCGTTCGCCGCATCTTTATATCGACCGTGGCGTCCTGGCCAGCCGCCAGGCTGATTCCGGTTAACGTTACCTCGGTGAACCCTTCCTTTGCCGCGCGAATCACGAAGAGGCCCATCGACAGGCGGGACGCCTGATAGCGCCCCCCGCCGTCGGTTGCGAAGGTGCGCGTTGCACCGGTATCCGCGTTCTTGATTGTCACCGCGACATCGCGCAGGGCCGCGCCAGTTTGGTCTGTCACTACCCCGGAAAGGCTCGCCCCCGTTTGGGTCTGAGCAAAGGTGAGGGTTGACGAAAGCAGAAAAACAACTGCTGCGATAACCAGGTAAGCCTTGCGCATATCGGCCTCGAAAAATCAGTGGTTAAAAACAGAATTTGCAAGTGTACAAGACATACGATTATCGTGTCCATAAGTGTACGGTATAGTCTGTTTTTCAATGAGTTCGCTGTCCCACTGATACAACCGCGATTGAGTTGACCGGGAAGATAGTTGTCGCTACGATTGCGTCCCGATGGAGAAGAATGGCAAAGCCGAACGGAATGCTGAGGGACTGCTGAAGCTTCGTGACGCAGCTCTGCAACTTGGGATCAGCTTCCCCACGATCAAGCAGTGGATTTACAAAAAGAAGATTCGAAGCATTCAGACTGCGGGAGGACACCATCGTATCCCGGAGAGTGAAGTAGACAGATTGCTTTTCCGAACGCGTGGTAAGACGGAACAACGACGCAGACTGGAAATCCGGCGGGTGAGTGGTCGGAATCAGCTCGTGGGTCGAATAGAATCCGTGCAAATTAGCGGGTTGATGGCCGAGGTCAGAGTTTCGATTGGCGGCCAGCTAATCACGTCCATCATCACGGCACGCTCCGCCCGAGAAATGCAGCTTAAGCGGGGACAGACTGCCGCGGCCCTCATCAAGGCTACCGAGGTAATGATCCTGCGGGTTTGACCCCGGAAGAACTACTCCTGGCTACACAGCCTCATCGGGGGGAGTTTTCACAGGCCCTCTGGGCGCGCGCTTCAGACAACCAGCCGCGCAAAACGTGAAAGCGGTTCCTCCGGTATTCCCGCCGAGCGCTCTGGCTATACTCCTCTCATGAAGATGAGCGAAGTTGGAGTCATTTCTTTCTGATGAATCTCGATGACACGATCGTGGCCATTGCCACTCCGCCGGGCCGAGGCGGAATCGGTGTCGTCCGCATCGCTGGTCCGAAGGCGCGCCTGGTCGCCTCGCCGATGCTCAGGCTGAAGCACGGACTCGAGCCGGGCCGCGCTATCTTTGGCGAACTGATCGACCCGCGTGCTGCCGCACCCGCCAGCGAAACCGTCGCGAACGACCGCATTGACGAGGTGGTGGTCACCTATTTTGCGAAGCCGCACTCTTACAGCACCGATGACATCGTGGAAATCTCCGCCCACGGATCGCCTGTAGTCCTGCGCCACATCGTCGAACTCTGCCTCGCTCAAGGCGCGCGCCTGGCCGAACCCGGAGAATTCACCATGCGCGCCTTCCTCAATGGACGCCTCGACCTGACCCAGGCCGAAGCCGTCCGCGACCTGATCGACTCCCAGACGCTGTTTCAAGCCAAGGTAGCAGCTCAGCAACTGGGAGGCGCGCTTTCCAGGCGTCTCCAACCCATCAAGCAAAAGCTGATCGAACTGATTGCCCTGCTCGAAGCGGGGATCGACTTCGCCGAAGACGATATTTCCGTTGCGCCCGATAGCGCCATCCTGAATCGCATAGCCGACGTCCAAGGCCCGCTCGAACAGCTCGCCTCAAGCTTTGCCTATGGCAAGGTTGTGCACGAAGGTATAACTCTAGCCATCGTGGGGCGTCCCAACGTGGGCAAATCGAGTTTGTTCAATCGGCTGGTAGAACGCGAGCGCGCCATCGTCACCGCCCACCCCGGAACCACGCGCGACCTGGTAAGCGAAACCGTGGCCATCGGTGGAATTCCTGTGCGACTGGTGGACACCGCCGGAATCCGCCGCGCCCTCGACGAAGCCGAAAGCATTGGTATCCAAAAATCGATGGAAGCGCTGGCCGACGCCGATCTGGTCCTGGTAGTCCTCGACGCGGCTCAATCGCCCGGCGACGAAGACCGTGAGCTGATGAGCCAGGTGGAAGGACGAGCGGCCATCGTGGTGGAAAATAAATCCGATCTCAGGAGCCCGCAGTTCAAACTCTCCGATTCACATTTGCCAAGCGTACAAACCTCGGCTCTTACGGGTGCGGGTGTTCCCGAACTGCGCGCCGCGATTCTGCAGCGCTTGGGAGGAGAATCAGGACCGCAGATCGAAACTGGATTTCTGACTAGCGCGCGCCACCAGAAGCTTGTCAGCGATTCGATCGTAGCTCTCAAGACAGCCAGCAGTGCTGTCGCCGCGCGAGTCCCCCACGAAATGCTGCTGCTCGATCTCTACAGCTCCTTGCGCCCGCTTGACGAGATTACCGGCGCCACCACCACCGACGACATTCTGAATCTCATTTTCAGCACGTTCTGCATCGGAAAGTAGAGTGGCGCCCGGAGAGGGCCGATCAATCCTCCGTTGCGCACATCTAAAATCGGATAAAGCGGATCGCCGCCTAGGCCTTGGTCACTTCTGATGTGTGGAAAGAAAATTCCAGATCGCCGGGATGTTACCCGTCTTCCACAGGTGTGAGACGCCTTCTTCCCAGACGAACTGCACCTCCGTATTACTCGTACAACCCGCGGCCAGGTTCCCACTCACAGCAGGATTGGCGGTACTTCCCGAACACAGGGTGTTATTCGTCGCAAGCGTGGTGCAGCCGTTCTGTGTTACCCAGTAGTTGAAGGTATCGTCAACCGTATCCAGCGTGAACGTCACGCCGTTGTAGGTGGTCGCCCGGTAGCCGCAGGGCCACAAGACATTGTCGGCCGTGCCCTGCCATGCCTGAACAGAAATTGGCGCCACGGCATTTCCCGCCACGAGCACCGGCGGAGGAGAACTCAACTGCCCTTCAAGTTGGCCTGACACCGGAGCGATCGCCGCCACCAGGTCGGAGATTTCCACGCCTACCCGTTCCGCCATCTGCGCTCCCGACGAGAAACCGGTGACGTAAATCTGATTTGGATTCACGTTGTATTGAGCTGTAAGTGTGCCGATCAGATTTCGAAGGAAGCCAGCATCATCCGGGCATCCGGTTGCGGGAGGTTCGGTACAGGTACCGGACTCGGCCGCCGGAAATGCTCCGTCCATGAAATAAGCATTCCAGTTCCACCGTTTCGTAGACGGATCCCAGGTCGACGCCGGTTGAACCAGGATGAATCCGTATTGGTTGGCAAAGCTTTGCCAGCCCCAGTCTCGTCCAGTGACGTTCCATGCGCCCGTCGAATCCGCGCCGCCATCGGCGGTGTACCAAGTTCCATGCAGCATCAGAAGCATGGGCGGATTGGCTGCCAGGGCCGTGGGTGCGAATACACTGTAATAACGCTCGATGCCGTCCCACGTCATCGTGGAATCAATGAACGTTCCCGCACCCACAGTTTGATTCAGCACGCTTGATGTGCTGCCGGAGAATGAAGTGTTCGCCCTGTAGACTGCGGTCATCGCATCGCTGCCGGCCGGCAATGTTGCAGTCATGTATTCGGCTACACCTCCGGAAAGTGCGACCGTCCCCAGCGCCTTACTCCCGTTGTAAAAAGTCACCGAGCCGGTGAGTGGACCGCTGAACTGCGGTGAAGCCACGTTCGCAGTGAACGTTATTGCTTGTCCGACATTCGACGGATTTTCAGAGGACGCCAAGGAAATTGTTGTCGGGGCGGCGCTCACCACCTGTTTCAGTGTCGCGGACCTGCTGCTTCCGAAGTTCGAGTCGCCAGCGTACATCGCCACCAGCGCGACCGTGCCACCTGCCAGCGTCGATGTTGTAAATGAGGCCGAGCCGACGCTCAGCGTTCCGGTTCCCAGTACAGTATTGCCCTTGAGAAACGAAACAGTTTCTCCGTCGGGAGGCGCGCCCTTGCTTGAACTGACGACCGCGCTGAAGGTCACTGTCTGTCCATACACAGACGGATTCAGCGCCGACGAAATCACGGTCTTGGTCGCGGTCACCGACGCAAAACTGGAGGCAGCTGCCAGTACTAGCAATCCCGCAATGTGTGTGATCTTCATACCGGCTTCGAGCCTCATTTCCTGTAAGTCCTGATGCGACCGGAAGTGGCGCGGACGAAGGGGAGTGCTCGCAGCCCCGCGAGCAATGCCGAGTAGTGTACGCCGTTTTCCTCCCTCTACCAAGATGCAAAGTTTTTCACGTGCGACGCCTTATAGACGCAACATAATTGCAATTTGTTGTCTACTGGTGTTGTTTGTGCCGAATCGCCTGAGACTCCGCGCGTTGGAATATAGTGACGCTGTGAAGGCTTCGCTAATCATGCCACTGCGCCGCGAGGGAAGTCGTTGCGCGGCACAAATCGTCGTCACCATCATCATTGCTCTTGCCTGCACTGCCCTGCTGCATGCCCAGGAAAAGCCGTCCGGCGATTGCACGCCCGGCTTCCCTTTCAAGCAGTCGTGGTGGGGTGCCGACGCGGCCTATTCCATTCCCTTGCCGGACGGGCGTTCTGTCTGGATCTTCGGCGACACCTTGTACGGCGACAAAAGGGTCGTGGATGGCAACGACCCCCGCATGGTGCGCAACAGCATCGGAATCTCGACCTGCAAGGACGGCGTGTGGGCGATCGATTATGTCATCCGCCACGCTCACAACGGCCAACCCGAGGACTTCTTTCACGCCCAGCATCCGCACACCTGGTACTGGGCACTCGACGGATTCTTCTACCACGGCGACCTGTGGGTCACGCTGCTCTGTGTTCGTAACTCGCCCAGGAGAACGCCGGCAGCGATGGACTTTGAAACCTGTGGCACCGACCTGGCAAAAATTTCCGGACTGGAAAATGATCCCCAACGCTGGAGCATGAAGTATTTCCCGCTCGTCCCGGACGGCGTGCACGCTTACCCGTCCGCCACTGCCGTTGTCGAAGGCGAGTATGCCTACATTTTTGCGCTGCTCGAAACCGGCTCACGACCGATGCTGTTGACGCGCATCCCGCTGAATGGCCTGGATGCCCCTGCGGAGCACCTGCAGTATCTCTCCAGGGATGGCTCCTGGAAGGCAGGACTGAAGCCAGCCGACGCCGCGCATGTTATGAAGAGTGGAAATACGGAAATGACGGTGCGGTATCACCCGCTATTAAAAGAGTGGGTCGCGGTGATGAATGACCCGAATCTTTCAACGGGCAAGATCGTAGTCCGCACGGCGCCCCAGATCACGGGTCCGTGGAGTCCAGACAAAGTCGTCTATCGCATTCCTGAGATGCAGAAAAGTCACGCCGGGCATGACAAGGAAATTTTTTGCTACGCCGCCAAGGAGCACCCCGAACTTCGCCGGCCCGGATCGCTCCTTATTACCTACGCCTGCAACGCCATGAAGCCTCAGAAACTCACGACTGATCTGGGGATTTACTTTCCGAAGGTCGTGCGCGTTCCGTTTCCGTGAGCCCCGCTCAGTCCCACTCCCACCAGCGCTCCGAGCGCTCTTTATGTGGATGCGGAATCGTGAGGCGCACCGTCAGGGTTTGGTGTGGCGACAGCGTGACCCGCAGAGGATCTACAGGTAGAGCGCCCAGCGTTTCGGTCTCGGTCAGATTTGTTTCTTCCGCCGCCGTAATCTTGAACGGCGTATTCAACGTGGTAATGACTTTCTCGCCAGCAATTTCCTGCAGGCGTACGGTGTAGTGCTCAGGATTGCCGTCCGCGTTCGGTTTGAACGCCAGCAGCACCACGTTGCTTGCGCCCAGCGAAAAGTACGAGCCTTGCGGTTGCGCCGGAGCCATGCCACCCGCCAACTCCGCCGCCATCAATGGCACGTCAAATGAAGCGCCTTCGCGGTAGGACTCAACCGGGCTCACGTCGCCGCTCGCCGAACTGAGCGCAAAGTGATACCACGATTTCGCGGGCAGCCCCGGCTCGATCGTTGGAAAATTGACCATGCCCAGATCGCGCGTATCGCCCTGATCCTGTTTGCGCATGACGGTCACTCGGACCACGTTCAGAAAAGTGTTCGCAGCGTTTGCCGTCGTGAGCCCGGGAAGGTAATTGAAGAAGGGCTCGCGTTCCGAGAGCGTAACGTGAATTGTCCGGGCCGCCGATTGGCCCGCGAGTACAAGCGAATGCTGCGGCACTGCCGCGTCGGTTCGCGCCCCCGGAAGGTAGTCTTCGGGAATGCGATGGTACCCGATCCCATCCTCCACCCAGACCTGCGCCGCTCCCTGAAAATGAAACGGGAGGTTGAAGGAATAATATTCGCCCGGCTGGTTGCTGGCGACAAACGGCATGCGCTCGCGATCGAGAAGATTGGCAAACTCCACTTGCTTCATCGCGCGATACAGCGTGATAACAGTCTCCGGCCATAGACTTCCCGGACGCCGCACGATCACGCGATCGCAAAGCGCACCATTCTCAACATGAACCCACACCTTCTCCGTGCCGATAGGCAGGCCAGCCGCAGCCGTCCACCGCAGCAACTGGTTCGCGGCCTTGTCGTCCGCCGAGTCGATCAGTTCCCGCTCCAATTGCTTGTCGTAGAGGCTGGTGACGGCTCCGTCCGAAGAGCGCACTCGAATGCGATAGAACGAATTTTCGATGCCGGCAGTGGATAATCCGCCGGACATTTCCCCCGACGATCCTTTCGACTCGCCCGGCGCCCCTAACTTGGTCTCGATCAGGTAGCTCTTATGGCCGAGCGCGGGAATATCGGCAGCGGTAAACTCGATCTCGTCCGCCGACACGCGCTGCATAGCGGCTGGCTGGCCGGTGACCGCATCGCGCAGCACGACATCTTCGCTCGTCTT
The DNA here is from genome assembly GCA_049521375.1 of Terriglobales bacterium. GTDB lineage: Bacteria > Acidobacteriota > Terriglobia > Terriglobales > Acidobacteriaceae > Acidiflorens. Next base: position 5,790 of record JBEKOW010000064.1, on the reverse strand, counting down.
GAATCTCGCCAGGTCGCTCCGCTGCCAGCTCAGCGGATTGAACACGACCAAAGTTCTCTTTCCGGCGTGCTGCTGGGAGAACAATGTCTGCAGGCCGGAGTCGATCAGGTTGTGAATGTCGTCCTCGCCGCTACTGGTGTAACTGGCATACTCCCGATTCTGCTGGTCGACCTCCGCCCGCGACATCAGCTTCGGCCAGCCAATTTGCGCCGCGCCCGAGTGCTCGTCGTACTTGAACAGCTTGAGTCGCGTGTCCTCCAGGTTGCCCGCGGGCAGGCTCGTGAAGTTGCGGAACGTGAGCAGACTCCACAGCAATTCCGCCACCGGCGTGTGGTCCTGCAGCCAGCGTGCTTGCGCGCTGATCACCGGCGAATTCAGTTTTACCTCCGACCACAGTCCGCTCCAGTCGCCCGCATAAGCGGGAAACTTGTCGCTGCCGTACTGCGTTTCCATGTGATGGAAGAACTCCGCCGGAGTCGCGACCACAATCCGCGGCTGTTTGCCGGCCGCGTTCCACTCCCGCACGGCGGGTAGAAGTTGCGTCGCCTCCTCGTTGCTGGAAACAAAATCGTGCAGGTACAGCACCATCGCCGCGTCGTAGGGGTAACCCGCTTTAGAGTACTTGTCGAGAAGCTTGTCGACGCCGCGCTGCATGATCTCAAGCTTCGGCAGGCCTTCCCACTCTTTGGGATAGAAATGCTCATGTGTGTAAGGCTCTCGCGCCGCCGGGTCGAGATAATAATCGGCAAACCCCTCCGTGTAGCCCCCAAAACGTCCTTGCGTCTGCCAGGTTAGAACGCGGCTGCCATCCGGCGCTTCCCAATAGAAAGGAACCTTGCCAGGAGTCAGCGACGTTCCGCCCCCGATGAACAGGTTGGAGCCGTTCACAAAATAATGGACGCCACTGCGCGCCAGCACCTGCGGGAGGCGCAAAGTAAAGCCAGGCACATCGTCCATCATGGCGAAGTCGGTCTGAATGCCCAGCCGCTTCTGCAGATCCCGCATGTCATAGGTGAGCCGGTTCAGTTGTTCATCGCCCATAAATTCGGTGTGCATGCTGCCGAACACCGCGGAAATCTGAATCTGCCCCTTGTGGACGAGGTCAACGAAATCCTTGATCTCTTGCGGGTCGCTCGTTCGCGCCAGCCACTCCCGAATCTGCCAGACGCTTTCGACCGTCCAGCGGAACTCCGGATCGCGCTTGGCATTGGCGATCACCTCGTCAATGTGTGGCTTCAGTTTTGGCAGGACCTCTTCGGGAGGAGCGATAAAACCCAAGTCCCAATGGCTGGAGGGCATTACGTAGATGGTCTGGATGGTCGAGTAGGTCGCGGGCGGGACGGCCGGGACTCCGACGGCTTGGGCCACAGCCAATTTTGAGGAGAGCGAGAACAGAAGGAGGCAGATGGAAAGCAGTGGTCGCGAGAACGGCGGAAGTTCGGGCATCATCGGCCTGGGAAACTAAAGACCAATCTGTGAAAGCGAAAAATTGGGCTCCCGAACCGGGAGCCCCGGGACCTTGGCATTTCTAGAAAATCACTTTCATGAAAAGCTGCATCTGACGGGAGGTTCCCGTTTCCACCAGGTTGCCGACGGTGGAGGTACTTCTCCCGAAGTTCGCGTCCGTGGTTAAACCATCTGGATTGGAAAAGTTCGGGTGATTCAGAAGATTGAAAGCATCGGCGCCAAACTGCACTCCGTAATGTTCGGTGATCTGGCTTGTTTTAGAAAGTCCGACATCGATCTGCGCGAACCCCGGCCCCCGACCAAAGTTGCGACCTATGTTTCCGTATTGCCCGGACGGTGGAGCGACGAAAGCAGCCGCGTCGAACTGATTACCGGGCACGCTGTAGTTCGAGGGACGAATCGACTGGCCGGGAACATAGTCAGGGCGAATCTGGTCGATCCCTAGGAAAGGAGCCGTCAACGCGATATTTACAGGCAAACCGCTCCGCGCCTGGATCAGGCTGGTCATCTGCCAACCCTTTCCCAAGAACTTCGGTAGGGAGTCCGCCGTGGGGACGTCGTACACGGCGCCGAGGGTGAAATTGTTCCGCACGTCGATATCGCCGCTCGCGTAATCGCCCATCGGGTTGTGGGAATTCTGGTAAGCGCCGATCAGAATGTTGATGCCGTCGTCGAGTTCATGCGACCAGGTATAGTTGGCGTCAACGTTAAGGCCCTTGGTCACATGCCGCCGCAGGCTGGCCTGCAAGGAATGGTAGTTCGATTGCACGAAGTCGCCCAAATAACGTATGTTCCCGAAATTCGTACTGATTTCGTTGCCGCCGAACGGCGACAAGTTAAGCTCTTCCCCAGCATAGGCGGCGCCGGCGGGAAGCTTCACACCGCGGTTAGCCACATACTGGACCTCAAAAATCGTATTGCGGGCAATCTCTTGCTGCACACCGAAGCTCCAGTGCAGGGCGTAGCTATCCCGCATGTTCGGATCGAGGACATTCACATTAGGCGGTGGTGGCGGCGTACACACCGGGAGCGGGTTCGGTAAAGGATAGCTGATGTAGTAATAAGGGGCTGGGGGCTGGTTGAATCCGGGCGTGCACGTGGTCACGAGAAATGCCAGGTCGATGAAGTTCACGTTGTAGCCCTGTTGATAGTTCCCAGCCAGCGACAGGACCTGGCCGGTGAGCTGCGGATTGTAGAAGATTCCAAAGCCGCCGCGTACTACTGTCTTTCCCTCGCCGCTAGGATCCCATGAGAAGCCGATGCGTGGTCCGAAGTCATTGCGGTCGGGCTTATAGAGGCCAGCTCCCAGCGGCCCAAAGAACTTGGAGGTATCGGGATCGTTGGGGTCAGCCTTGAGGGCGGCGAGGTTAAAGTTCTGCATCAGGCCACCGTGCAGCACGCTGTTGTATTCGTAACGCAAGCCGAGGTTTACGGTGAAGCGTGGCGCGAGGCGAATGTCGTCCTGCAAGAAGAACCCGTAATTGGTGTTCTGGATTTCGACCATGGTGTGGCCGAGAGTACTGAATTGTTCCCCTTGGTTGGCCAGATAGTCCGCTTCGCCGTCGTATGCGATGAAATTCTGCGGGTACAAAGCATTGCGGGTGTCGACAAGGCGAATGTCGGTTCCGGCGCGAATCGAATGACGTCCCTTAACCCAAGTCAGCGTGTCGAGGAACTGTAGAGAGTGCTCGGGTTGGCTTTCTGAAAACAGATCTGGCCCAGGTGCGGATCCAAACGTATTTGCAGTCGAGCATCCCCAGAATGCGGAACACTGGAAGATCGGAAAGTTTCCGCCGCCACCCAGCGAATCTGTCTTGGGACGGTTGTAGGCGATACCAAACTCGTTAAGCAACGAGGGGTGAAACACGTGGTCCCACGTCGCTTTGAAAAGGTGGTTGAGGCTGGGGGACGGAGACACCTGGTCAGCACCAATGCCATACTGCGTGCTGGTATACGAGGAGGCAATGTTGTAACGAAGTGCGAGGGAGTCCTTTGGCCCGACGTGGTAGTCAATCTTGAGTGATCCCGTATCTTCGCGTAATGTGTGCCGCAGGTTGCCTTCCCAGTATCCCAAGTCAGGGCGAGAGATTGGCGGGCCACCCGGTGTAGGGTTCGGGAAAATCACGGGGTCGGTTGAGTTGGGAAGAGGAAGTGAATCCACGACGGGAACCATGAGCGGCGCGGCCAGAGCGCGGGTCGCGGCGGTAAGGACCGTCACGGTGTCTGCTCCGGTTGGAAACGCCGAATTCTGGCGTACTCCTTCATAGTTAAAGAAGAAGAACAACTTGTCCTTCACTAGCGGGCCCCCAACGTTGCCACCGAACTGGTTCAGCCGCAGCGGTATATTTTGAGTCGCGAAATAGTTGAGAGAGTCCAAAGCGTCGTTGCGGAAAAACTCGAAAACACCGCCGTGAAAATTGTTGGTGCCCGATTTCGTGATGACATTGACGACGTCGCCATAGGCCCGGCCATACTCAGCGGAGTACGTGCCCGACAGGACCTTGAACTCCTCGATGCTGTCGACACTCGCTCGGCTGATGCGCGACTCTTGACGGCCGAGTTGGGTGCTGGTCGCCTGCGAGTCGATGCGGGTGGCGTCCGCGCCATCGAGCAGGATGTTGATGCCTGCAAGAGAGGATTCAAATCCACCCAGGCTGGTCTGTCCGAATCCGCCAGTGGTCACGGAACCGGGGACGAGCGTGATCAGCGAAGTAAAATCGCGGCCATTCAAGGGGAGATTGGCAACTTCCTTTGCATCGATGGTTGCGCCCGATTCACTGGTCTGCGTGTTGACCGCAATGTTCGGGGCGTTAACGGTGACTTGTTCGCTGACCTGGCCAACATCCAACGTGGCGTTTACGGCCCGGTGATCGGTTGCGTAGAGAACCACATTGTCGACAATCCGGGTCTTAAAGCCCGCATGTTCGGCGACAACTTGATACGAACCGGCCGGTAGTCCGGGAACATCATATTGACCAAACCCATTGGTCTCGACTGTATAGACCTGACCAGTGCGCGTGTTGGTTACGGTAACCCTCGCGCCGGCGAGCAGGGCTCCAGTCTTGTCTTGGACGACGCCGACGATGCTACCAGTATCCAATTGCGCCATTGCCGGCAGTGCCAGCGCGCACAGCAGAGCTACCACGACTCCGATTTGCAGCTTGTTCCAATTCAACATAACGTCCCCCTCGACGTGGATTTGCTCACCAGGCATCAGGGCCTGGTGGCGCGCGCCGGTCTTTTCTTCGCGCCGGTTTTACCGGCGGAAAGTTCAAGCTCCGGCTTGTTCAGTTTCGTCCGCAAGCTGTCGCGGATCTCCAGATCCTGCCGCAACAGGCCCTCGGCGTATTCCAGATCTTCCCGCACGGCTTTGCGCGCGCCCGCAGCGTCGCGCTTGGCAACCAGGCGGACGATCCGCTCATGCCGCCGAAAATTATTGGCGAAGTTTTCGATCAGGTACAGGGTGCGCCGGCGTCCCTCGGCGAGCGCGCCGTACATCATCCGCAGCATCGCCTCCACGGCCACATTTTTTGACGCCTGCGCAAGTTCCTCGTGCAGCGACATTTCGAACGCCATGTATTGTTCCGGACGGTCGAAACTGGTCTTCATGCCGCGAATCGCCGCTTCCATGCGGGCGATATCTTCTTTCGTCGCTCGCCGCGCTGCCAGCGCCGCTACATCCGGTTCCAGGATTTTGCGTAATTCGTATAGCTCCAGGTATTTCACTTCCTGAAGCAGCAGCATCCATTGAAATTGTTTGCCGACTGCGCGCCCCAGCGACGACTGAATATAAGTCCCGTAACCCGGACGGGCCTTGATCAGCCCGAGAAACATCAGGCCCTTGAGCGCTTCTCGCAGAGAGCTGCGGCTCACGCCCAGCATGGCCGCCAATTTGGGTTCAGAGGGAAGCCGGCTGCCGACGCGAAGTTCCCGGTTTCGAATCAGTCCTTCAATACGCCGCGACACCGTCTCCATGACGGTTTCGCGCTTTACGGTTTCGCCCGGCACGGAATGAGCTGTCGCCACGTCTAGAATCCGGTTCTGCCATCGCAGAGTTTGTCCGACAAACTTAGGCTTGTCAAGATAAAAAGCCGGTTCCCCGTCGAAATTCTCCGCCTACATTTTCCTGGATAAATCTCCATTCATACGGATTTAGTGCAGTGTCATGCACCCTACCCTCGTGAGCGCAAGCATTCGCTTTTTCATTTGACACCGCTTCACGGCGAGGGCTATGTTCCATTGTCGGACAAACAATTTGGGTGGATTCTCGTCGTGTGGCACATGAGTCTGTCACCGGCGGGCGTAGAGCAACAACCATCAGCC
>JBEKOW010000063.1:0-17414 GCA_049521375.1 Terriglobales bacterium | reverse complement strand
GAAGTCGGAAGTCAGAAGTTAGAAGCCAGAAGTTAGAGGTTCGAGGTTCGAAGTTCGAGGCTGGCGGTACCCTGGGGCTTTTTTACTAGCTTGGTGAAAAAACTCCAGATTCAACACGCAGCCCTTGAAGGGGCTAGTGATTTTTAAGATTGCGGTAGCGCTAAAGCGATATCCTGATACGAAGCAAGATTTTTCCGCAACGCGTTAGGGGTGAGGTCGTTTTGGCGTGGGCATTCTCCTTTATATAGGGGTTGGACTGGATTGGCGGCGCGGCCTCGGCTGCGCCGTTTGCTTTTGGGGATAGAGTGCCTTTGGGGGTTTGATTGTGTTCGGGGAATAGGGGTCCTTCGACTCCGCAGGAACTTCACTTTGTGAAGTTCCTGCTGCGCTCAGGATGACATCCCGCTTCTTTGAGATTTTGCTTCTACTGGACGGCCGGGGGCAGCCGTCTCTGCACGCCAGACGGGGAGATCATGAATATTTTAGAGGTGGTTCGCGGCGCTGTGCGCCGGGCGGGAGAAGTGTCGGTGCGGGAGTGGGTATCCACGAGGTTGTTGGCCCGTGGAGGACGCTACGGGCGACGCACGATGGGAACGGGGTCGAACCTGGCTCCGTTCTTCCCATCGGGAAGCCCGCTGGGCGGTGGAGTCTCACGGACCGGGTCCGGCGCCCACAACCTGGTGCCCAAACCTACGCCCGCGAATTTGCGGCGGTTTGCGGAGACTCCGATTGCGCGGCGGGCGATCAACGTAATTAAGGACCGGATTGCGGGGATGCGATGGCGGATCCAGGCGCGGAGCGGGCGGTCGCTCGGGCAGATCGAGGACGGGGCTCTGCGCGCGCAGATATTGACCGCGAATTTCGAGGCACCGAATCCGGACGATTCGTTCCGGTCGTTCGTGGAGCAGGTGCTGGAGGATGTGATTGTTGGGGGGTACGGGGCGATTGAGCTGGACCTGGCCGGCGACGGTGAGAGGGACGGACAGCGGGGCGCCCCTTCGGCGGGCTCAGGCCAAGCTGTCCCTACAGCCGGCAGGGCGGCGGCGCTGCCTTCGGCGCCGCTGGTGATGTGGCCGGTGGATGGGGCTACGATCCGGATGATTACGGATTGGGATGGGAAGCCGGATTCTCCGCGGTACGCGCAGGTTACCGGGTTATACGGGGCGGATGGACAGATCTTATTGAACGATAACGAGCTCAGTTATATCCGGCTGAATCCGCGGACGCATACTCCGTTTGGCCTGGGGCGGGTGGAAGTGGCGTTCGAGACGATCAATACATTTTTGTGCGCACATCGCTATGCGGGGCGGCTGGCGTCAAATTCGGTGGTGCAGTATGCGTTGTGGCTGCAGGGGATGACTCCGGCCAATCACGAGAGGTTGATCCGGTGGTGGCAGGATGAGATTGAAGGGACGGGGCGGGTTCCGATTTTATCGGCGGAGGCGAAGCCGGAAGTGCTGCGGTTTGGAGCGGGAACCGACGCAGACCTGCGGCTGGAGTGGCAGGAGTTTCTGATCCGGATTATTGCCGACGCGTTTGACTTACCCGCACAGTTTCTGGGAGTTACCAGCGATGTGAACCGGGCTACGGCGGCGGAGATGACGGAGATGGCATTCCGGTCGGCGATTGTGCCGACGGCGCGACTGCTGGCCGAGCACCTGACGCGGGATGCGATCGGCAAACGGCTGGGTTGGACGGACCTGGAGTTTGTGTTCACCGACGTGGACGCTACCGACGAGATGGAACAGGCGCAGATCGACGAGATCCTGCTGCGGAACGGGGTTTTGACGGTTAACGAGGTACGACGGGCGCGGGGGCTGGCGGAGATTGTTTGAGGCAAGTCAGAAGTTAGAAGTCAGATTGCAGAAGTGGAAAGGCAACTCAGAAGTTAGAAGTCAGATTGCAGAAGTCGAGAACTTAGATCCGCGATGTTCGTGGAGCGGGTAGGGGTCCTTCGACTGCGCGCCGGCCTCACTTCGTGAGTCTGCGCTTCGCTCAGGATGACAGCTACTCGGGATGACAGCCGCTTGCTTGACAGCTAATCGGGATGACAGCTGCTTGCATAACAGCTACTCGGATGACAGCTACTCAGGGACGGCGATTACGGATACCAATCAGGAGACGGGAATGGGAGTATCACTGGAGTCGATGGCGATTGAGATGCCTACGGTGGATGGGCATCCGAACCGGGTTGGGTTTCGGGGAGTATTGACGTTCGTCGATGTGGCGTCGGACAAGGCTCCGGCGGGGGCGCGCGGACACCGGGTGCTGCTGACGCGGAAGGCGGCGGAACAGGCGATTCCATCGCTGCTGGGAATGGGGCTGGATTATTCTCCGCGGCTGGACTGCCATGACACGCGGCGGAAGATCGGCGTGATCACGCGCGCGGAGATTGTGGGGCGGGAGATTTCGGTGGCGGGATTTTTGTACGGGCGGGATTTTCCGGAGATGGTGGCGGAGATCGGGCGGGGGGAACGGGCGGACAGCGCCGGTTCCCGCGGGATGCGGGGTGGAACACCTCTTCCCCGAGGGCAACGGGGAATGCGAGCGGGACTCGGAATGTCCTATGAAATCACAGACGCTCTAGTGAATGACATCAAGGCCGCGGTGTGGGTCTTGAACCGCGTTACGTTTACGGGCGCGGCGGTGTTGCGGCGGGACAAGGCAGCTTATGGGGCTACGTGGATCGAGTTGGGGTGATGCGCGGTGGGGCGTGACGCCTGCGTTCAGAGCGGAGTCAGCAGGGGGCGGCTTCCGATATTCCTACGCCAAACTTCCCGAAGAGAGAGAACTTTGGAATGGGACACCGGCGCAAACGATAGAGCGTGCACAATCTTCGGGGCCGGTCGAGGGAACAGGGGTCCTTCGACTGCGCGGGGCGCGCTTCGCTTACCCCGCTCCGCTCAGGATGACTTCGGTTCTGAATTAGGGTGGAGGGTGAAAACAATCACACACGCTCAGGAGGTCAGGAAGTGAAAGGATACGCGATAAAGTGCCGGGGAAGTGGAAGGAGGGCCAAAACGCAAGGTCCCTCCGCTCCCCTTCGCTCCGGTCGGAATGACAGAGGGTTTGGATACTGACTTACATTCGCTTCGGTCGGGACAAAGGTCTTGGATAAGAACTTACGAGCAGAGGTTTCACAGAAGCAATCACGAGCGTAGCTATTGGAGTGGCACTTACAAACAGCTTTTAGAGGGACTTACAAATGGAGGACACGGATGAATGAAGAGATGGTGACGCGGATGATGGCCGCGGCGGAACGGCTGGCTGCGGCTACGGAGACACTGGATCGGGTGCTGGGAAAACTGGACGCGCAACAGGAGATGCTGAACGCGAAAGTCGACCGGATCGTGGCCGCGGTCGAAGAGAGCATCGCGCACACGGCCAACGCACACGAGGAGGAAACGCAAAGGCGGAAACTGGAGGGAAGCGGGAGCGATCTGGATGGGCGGGTTGCGGAACTGGAGAAATCGAATGCGGAACTGAAGGCGCAAGCGGGGCGGATGGCACGGAAGACGCTGTCTCCGGTGGTGGCAGCGCTGATCGGGAAGAATGAGATCGAAGGGGAGCGGATGGATACGGGGATGCTGAACAAGACGCTGGCGTCGTTGAGCGTGGAACAGCGGATTGCGGTGAAGTCGGAACTGGCGCGGGCGGGGATGATCGAGTAGGGGTCGGGCGCAGGGCTGGTCGATTCTGGTCGTCCGTCGGTAGTGCCGGTCGTTGGTCGCTGGTCGTTCGGGGAGTGGTTCGAGGGACGCGATTTTATCGCGTCCTTTTTTCTTTGGGGCACTCGGCGTCAGTGAAGGGATTAGGGGTCCTTCGACTCCGCACGAGCTTCACTTCGTGAAGCTTGTGCTCCGCTCAGGATGACATCCCCCCCCGGGAGACGGCGTCGTGAAGACAACGTCGTTAATACAGCTTTATAAGTATAGGCTCGTGAACACAGCGTCGTGAGCACAGCGTCGTGAGCACAGCGTCGCTGAGACAGCGTCGCCAGGACAACGTCGCCAGGACAGAGTCGGGATTTGCGAAGAACAGGAACACAAAATCAATTGAGGAGACGAGATGAAAGCTAATTTTCTGGATTTGAATGCGGCGGCGGATTTCCTGGGGCCGGGCGCGATCGAGATTGAGCGGTACCAGACGGAAATTTTCGACATCGTGCGACGGCGCGGGGTGTTCGGGCAGCGGATGAAGCAGGTGCCGGCAACGGGGCATCCGTCACGGTTTTTCGAGGAGACAGCGATCGCTTCGCCTTCGGCGGCACAAGCGTTTGTCGATCCGCGAAACATTCAACCTACGCTGCAGGCTCCGACGCGGGTGGAACGCGCGGTTCCGCTGAAGGCGCTGGTGTCGCAGATCAACTACAACCTGTTCGACCTGGAGGTGGGCACGCAGCAGAGCCAGTTCGCTTATTTGCAGGCGAAGGACCTGGCGGATTCGGTGGAAGGACTGTTGCGCACGCACGATGTGGCGCTGTGGAACGGCAGCGACACTTCGCTGAGCACGCCGACGACTCCGCAGTATTTCGGGGCGATCGGACAGATCGAGGCGGGCGGCAACACGACTACGATCGCGACGACAGCGAGCATTGTGGACGGACTTAAGAGCACGATTGCGCAGATGGTGGCGAACTCGTCATTTGAAGTGCGTCCGACGGCGATCTATGCGAACCCGGTGCTGCTGGACCTGATCGACCGGGAGATGAAGGCGGAGTTCAACGTGGTGATGTCGACCACGCAGATCACGGGCGGGTTGAGCGTGAAGACTCTGAGCACGCAGGCCGGCGAGCTGCCGCTGATTCCGGAGTGGGCGCTGCCTTACACGGGAACGCCGGGAAGCGGGAGCGCGGTGCTGCCGGCTTACATCGTGAGCGAGGACCTGATCGAGTATCACTGGCTGACGGATCCGAATCCTCGGGTATTCAAGCTGGGGCTGCCGAGTTCGCTGATGACGCAGAGCGTAGTGGTGAAGTTTGGGGCGCCGGTGGTGAAAGGGGCGTCCTACGCGCACTACGAGGTGAAGGTGAACCGGTAGGGGCGGCTTCCGGCTTCAGTTCTCAGTTCTCAGTTCCCAGTTCCCAGTGGGGCTTCTGCTTTAGGACTGGGGACTGGGGCTGGGGGCAATGGGGGACGATGCAGCGTGAAGGAGGCAGGGGTCCTTCGACTGCGCGGAAGTTCACTTCGTGAACTTTCGCTTCGCTCAGGATGACATCCGCCGGGAACGGCGGTGAAGGACACCGTGGAGCGGGACTACTGAACGTCAGGATGAGAGGGTTCGATGAATTATTTGCAGCCGACGGAATATGAGGCTTATGGACTGGAGGCAACGACCGCTCTGGCGTGGGTTACGGGGGCATCGGCGATCGTGGACGCGCATTGCCGGCGGACGACGCTCGGGGTCACGCAATACACGGAGCGAATGCGGACGGAAAACGGACAGCGTCCGGTGCGATTGACGTATTTGCCGCTGGCGACGGTGGCTCCGGCGACGTCACCGATCGTGGCGGCGCAGGCGCGGTATGCCATGCCGCGACGAGGAGAAGAAACTTATGAGGATATGGCGTGGGACGCGGCGATTGCGTTTGGGATTCCGGGGACGTGGGCGCAGCTGAATGTGGCGGACCTGGATTTTTTCGCGGATACGGGAGAGGTCACGCTGCCGGTGAACGCACTGTCGTGGGCGTTCAACGAACTGGAAATTTCCTACACGGCCGGGCTAGATCCGTTTCCGGACGCGGTGAAGGTGGCGTGCGCGCAGATCGCGAAGAATGCGCAGGCGACTCCGGGATTGAATGTGAAGAAGGGCGTGCTGAACAACATGCAGCTCTGGTACTTCTCGGACTCGCTGATGGATGCGACTGTGCAGGAACTGCTGGCGCCGTACGTTGCGCAGAAAGTTGGCTGACGATGACGGGAATTTCGGGAGGCGCGGCGGCACGAGCGGCCGACGCCCTGGTGCGCGCTTTGGGCGGCACCGAGGTGATCCTGATCTTTGCGGCGGCGGGCATGCCGGGGGATGCGGCGGCGGAGTTGGGACTGGTAGATCCGGGCGTGGAGCAGGTGCCGATTGCGCCGGTGGTGGTGCGAGAACTGACGACTGAGAGCAACGGTCCGAGGCGACGAATCGAGCTGCTGGCGGGACGTTCGGCGATGGCGGCGCAGGTCAGCCAGAGGAATGTGGCGTCGGCGGACGTGTTGTTCGATACGGCGCTGGGGATTGTTTATGACGGAGAGATGTTCCACATCGAGGGGTTTGTGGTGGAACGATTCGCGGGAGTCGCTTATTTGTACCGGGTGCTGGCGGTGGCTTGAAGATGCGGCGACTCGGGGCGCTTGAACCATGGGCTCCTCACGTTGTTACGAGAGCGAACATGCGGACCTTCGCAAGGGAGAGTGCCGTTGCCAGAGCAGGGATCCTTCGACTGCGCGAAAGTTCACTGTCGTGAACTTTGGCTCCGCTCAGGATGACATCTGTTTCTTATTTTCTTTTTTGTTTTTTATAGGAGAGATATGCAGGCGGCTAAGGACAGTTTTTTTATGGCGCTGCGGTCGCGACTGGCGGCGTTGAATCCGGCGCGAACGATGGTCATCGACGGCGTGACGGTGCCGGGGATTGTGGTGCGGGAAAACATGGAGCCGCGATTCGGAGAGGCGCAGACGGGAGTTTTCTATGTGGATTGGGGCGAGATATTGATCGCGGCGAGTTCGCATCCGATGCTGGGCGTGGAGTGCGGCATCTGGTACGCGAGCGAAGGGAGCGGCGGGACTGGCGTGGATCGAGGGCGGATGCTGGCTGAGATGGACGACGAACTGCTTGCGATCTGCGATCCTCCGCATACGGAGATGATGGATTACAGCCAGAGTCCGAGCGTGGACCTGGGCTATGGAATTTTCTGGAACGTGCCGGAACTGGGGAATGATCCGGGAGATACTCCGATTGCGAAACAGCAGTGGAGCGCGGGGACGGCGCGAGTAGCGCGGTATGCGCAGACGAAAATCTATTTCTTTCTGCCGGAGGCAGGAGCGTGACGCGCGCAGGGTTGCGGCCGGTGGCACGGCAGACGCGGGCTTATTTCGCGGCGGTGGATCGGGTGAACGGGCCGACGGCGATTTTCGATCCATCGAAGGACAGCGGATTTCAGCTGGATGCACCTCCGTCGCCATGGCTTGACCTGGGCTGGATTGAAAACTTTCAGCGCACGAGCACTTCGCAGATCGAGTCATTGCCGGGAGGGCCGGTGGGGGCGGTGTCCGCGCAGGCGCGCCGTGCTTTGGGGGCGCGGGTCGAGTTCGAGTTTCGCGAATGGGGCAAATTGCAGATGGCACTCGCCGGAGGCGCAGAACACATGAATGTTCTGGCTACCGATCCGAGTGCGGCACGAGCGGCGTCGGGGGGAGTTCCGGTGCCGGCGGTGCCGCTGCTGACGGGGTCGACTGCGGAGGAACTGATTGTGGGAGCGGGCGGGGTCGCCGGATTTCTGGTTGGGGACATGGTGGCTTGCGATGTCGACTACGCGCAGCAGTTCGGGTATGTCGGCACGGGGATCGCGGCAGCCTATGTGGAGAATCCGACAGATGTTCGACAGGATGCGAATTACGTGCGCCGAGTCACATTCAACGTTGGACGAGTCGCCGAGACAACGGCTACCGGATTAGTGCTGGAGCAGGCGCTGGCGGGAGGAGTACCGGCGGCAGGGGCATCCGTGCAGAAGGTGATCGCATTTGTCGATCGCGAGGGCGGGGCATTTCTGCAGCAGTGGTCGGGGTTGTTCGTGATGGAGGAGGAGTCGGGCGGGCGCGTTTGCTTTTACTATCCGATTCTAAGTCCGTGCACGGTGAAGGCGGCATGGCAGAAAGAGAGCCTGGTGGAAATTCAGAAGCCGATTGGAGAAATGGCGCTGCAGGCTGCGTTCACGGCGTTGCCCACGGTGGATAGGAATGACGGGGCAGTGGTCCTGGGTTATCGCAGTTACTTTCCGGCAAGTGGGGCGGACGTTTACTAGCCCGGATGACAGCTTCTGCCTTTCTTTTTCATTGTTCGATTGCACCACCATTCCAGCTTGCAAGGTAGAGCATGAGACTCACGATCGACAATCTCGACGGACGAGGCGCACAGGACTATACGGGCTTTGTCGATGCGACCAAGGGCTTGAGCCTGGTCCGTAAGCTGAATGCTCCAGCGGCGCTCACGGTCACGCTTGCGGCAGGACTAAGTCTTGCCGTGCCGCCATGCGGCGCGCGCATCATGCTTAACCTAACGAATGGAGCGGACTTATTCTCGGGATATGTGACTACTGTCCCAAGTTATCTATACGCGGGGCGGGGAGAGCAGGGCGCGTTGTACCGGTATGAGTTCACGGCGCTCAGCGATGTGATGCTGCTGGACCAGAAAGCGCCGCCGCCCGTTCCTCCGTTTGTCGCACGAAGCGCGGGGGACGCGTTACGACAACTAACCCAAGACACAATGCCAGGGTGGTTTGACACGACTGGCGTGGCGTCCGGAGATGCGATCCCATATTTCAGCGTGGATCCATCGAAGACGTGGGCCGCATCGGCGGCCGCGATTGGACTGGCGGCCCGGTGCGTCTTCCGGGACGATAATGGCAAGATCTTCTTCACTCCGCTGGCGCAGAACACTTACGCGCTGGCGGAGAGCGATCCGACGTTTTCTCCGGACGGGCTGCAATTGCAAAGTTCAAACCGACTCGTGAACGACTTGACGGTTCTTGGACAACTGGAGCCGGCCGCGCACGTGAAAGATTATTTTGTGGGGGATGGATACACTACGACGTTCTATCTATCGCAAATACCGTTCACGCGCAGCAACCAGCTTCCCCTGTACAATCGCACGATTCTCGATGAGGAGTATACGGAACTTGATCCTACTCATTGGATCGTTACCGACCCGCTGCACGCGATTTCGGCTAGCGGCGGACAGTTACAAGTGGCGGGCGGAACGGGGCAGGACGGACGGACGCTTGTGACTTTTATCGAAACGGTGGAGCTCGGGGGAGCGACGATTCTGGAGCACGGCGACGTCGAATTCAACGCCGCGTCATCCGGTGTGATTGGCGGCCTTTATGCCGGTGCCGTTCTGATTGCCAACTGCATGGCTGGCTTTCAGATCACGCCATCCGGAAGCAACTGCAGCATCCAGGCACTTATAAGTGGCACTCTCGCGGGCACTCCGCTGGCGACCCAACCGGGACATCACTACGTCTTCACGACACAGCTGTATCCGACGGAGATTTACCGAATGGGGCAGGTGTTTCATTCTTCGCTTCACCCGAGCGGAAATCCGCGCGGGGGAGGCGCGATTGCTTCCGACGTACGGGTAGTGCTGGAGGTGCACGACATCGATCCTACAAATCCTGCGACGCAGGTTGCGGCGGCGACGGTGTTATACGACGGCGTGATCAGCAATGCGCCCGGCTTTTGTACTTACTCGCTCATTAATGCGGCCAGCATGCAATGCTCGGTGGCGTTTACCTATGTGTATCTTGCTATCGGCGCGCTGGTGCGGAGCACGCTGCCCGGGGGAGCCCCGACGACGGCGCGGGTGGGCTCATTGCTGGATGGGGCGCAGTGCAGGGTATCCGACTCGCCGACACTGGAGTTCTATCCCGAGTATGTTCCGGCGGCCAACGAAACGATCGAGGTGACTTACCGGAGCCGGGGCCATGCGGCTGGACGAGTTATGAATTCGGCCAGTATCACCGCTCATCAGAATGGCGCGGACGATGGAGTGCGGGGGAGCGTGCGGCACATCGACGCGCCAGTGCCGCGCACGTCGGCGGATTGCGAGACTGCAGCGCTCGCACTGCTGGATGATGCGGGGCAAGGGTGGATGGGAGAGTACCAGACATGGAGTCAGTTTCTTCCGGGAGAAGCGGGTGACATATTTCCCGGTGATGGGCTCGCGATCAATGCGCCTTCGCGCGGCGCGCCGTTTCTGGCAGTGGTGCGCGAGGTTGAAGTCGCTGTGCTGGACATTGCGGGCGAGACGCTTTGCTATACATTGCGGTTTGTGGACGCGGGAGATCCCGCGCTCGACTTTGGATTCGCCACGGCGCTGGTGAAGCAGGCTGAAATACTCACGCCGATCGACGTCACACAGGTGGGGAATATTTATCTAAGCGATCTTAGCGCGGCCGAAGTCACGACCGTAACTGCCACGACAGTCACGATCGATGCCGGGCTCACGCCGGCGGCGGGGGGAGGGATCGAGGTGCGGTACTCGGACGCGGGGTGGGGAAGCGGCAACAATCGCAATTTGCTGGGACGCTTTGAGATCAGCACTTTCACGCTGCCACGCTACGCGCGGGCGCAGGATTATTTCTTACGGAGTTATGACAGCAGCTCGCCGGTAAAGTACTCGCGATATTCGACGGCACTGCACGTGGATTATCCACTCGACTATTCCAATGAGACATAACGATGACCGATGTGCGGGCAGGGTGCAACCGGCCGCGATGATCGACTTTCAGCTTGACGTGCTGGAAAAACTGGGGAGACTTGAGGCCAAGATCGACATGATCGTAGGCAACGGCCAGCCCGGACGGATGCGCCTGGCGGAGGAGCGGATTACGGTGCTGGAACGGAATGATATTCGACGAAACCTGCTCGATCGAATTGTGACCGCAGTTATCGCTTTCATGGTAAGCGCGCTGATTGCACTGCACGACCACTTCCTTCCGAAGTAACCACACTTGTATCTACTAACTGCACCGCGGCGGCTCCCGCCGTGGCGGTGACACATGCCTAACAGGAGTAACTATGAACATTCTCATACAATACGGTCCGTTGGTATTCACTCTTGCCGGAACCATTGGCGCGGCGATATTCACACCCGAGTTTGTTTCGGCGCATCCCATGGCGTTCGCGTGGGTTAACGCGGCAGCCCAGTTGTTACACGCGGTTCTGCCATCGATCTTCGCGACGGAGGGAAAGTGACTATGAAGAGAGCAGCTATCGTCATGCTAGTTTTCAGCTTGCTTCCGATGCTTGGATGTTCCCCTCTGGAGAGCCAGGCTCGGGATACGGCGGCGGCGCTTTCGGGGTCAATTGTGGCCGCACAGAGCGAATACTCGGCGAGCTGCGCAGCGAACGGGACGCAGGAGGTCTGCCAGATCATTAACCGGGGCGTGTCGGGAGAAAACGCACTGATCACGGCGGTTGAGACCTACTGTGGATGGACGCCGACGTTGGCCCCGCCCGACCCGAAAGCGGCGTGCGTTCCAGTTAAGTCGGCGCAGGCGGCTTTGCAGGCGGCGATCGCGAATGCGGCTACGCTAACACTACAGATCAAAGGAGCTATCTAATGGGAGCGGCGGGTCTTATCAGTCTGGTGCTTTCGCTGTTGCAGTCGATTCTAGCGGCGGCCAAGGTCGGGGGCGTTGCTCCTGACGTGATCGCCAATATCGAGGGAGCAGTTAGTAACCTGCTGGCGGTGGAAGGGACTCCCGTGACGTTTGCGCAGTTGGAGGGGCTGCGGGTTACTACCAAGTGGTAGCTGGAGCCATCAGCCTTCAGGTAAAGCGGCGTGGCTACGGGACTGAAGCGTGCGTCGGTCGCTGGTTCCGATTCGTGGGTAGGGATCCTTCGACTGCGCGGGGACCTCACTTTGTGAGGTCTCCGCTTCGCTCAGGATGACATCGTTTCTCTATAGCAGTTGCGCGCTTTCAGTCCAGCGCATTACTCATGCTATCGCATCAAGAACTTAGTCGGGTTTCTAGCCTACTTCTTCGCTCCAGTTTTCCAGGGTCTTCTTCAGTAAGGCCATGAACTGGTCGGCTACCGCGCCGTCGATTATACGGTGGTCGTAACCCAGAGTTAGATGGACCACGGAGCGGATGGCGATGGAATCGTTACCGTCCTTGTCGGTGACCACCATGGGCTGCTTGGTGATGCCTCCGATGCCCAGGATGGCAACGTTGGGCTGGTTGATGATGGGGAGGCCGAAGACGGCGCCGAACTGGCCGGGATTGGTGATGGTGAAAGTCGCGCCCTCGACATCATTCGGCATCAGCTTTTTCGAGCGGGCGCGCTCGCCGAGATCGGTGATACCGCGCTGCAATCCGAGGAAGTTGAGCTCGTCGGCTCCCTTGAGAACGGGGACGATGAGTCCCCAGTCGAGAGCGACGGCGATGCCGGCATTCACATGCTTGTGATAGCGGATGCTGTCCGCCTCAAGCGAAGCGTTGACGATGGGGAACTGCTGGAGGGCGATGATGGCGGCGCGGACGAAGAAGGGCATGAAGGTGAGGCGCGCGCCATAGCGCTGCTCGAAACCGTTCTTGAGCTTGTTGCGCAGGCTGACGATGCGGGTGATATCCACTTCGAACATGCAGTGGACGTGGGCGCTGGTGCGGCGGGACTCGATCATGCGCTGGGCGATGATTTTTCGCATCTGCGACATGGGGACGAGGTCGCCGGGGATCGCGGCGGGCTGCGGGGCCGGGGCGCGGGGCGTGGGAGCGGGCGCGGGGGCCGGAGCCGAGGCTCCCTTGTCGACAAAGTCGAGGATGTCCTGCTTGGTGACGCGGCCGCCGGTGCCGGTGCCATTCACTTTTGCGAGGTCCACGTTGTGCTCGCGGGCCAACTTGCGAACCAGGGGCGAGGAGCGGACATCGGAGTCGTCTTCATCTTTTTCTGGAGCGCTGGGAGGAGCCGGGGCGGCTGATGCTTCCTTCTTTGCGGCCGGCGGCGCGGGCGGAGCCGGGGCTGCCTTGGCGGCGGGCGGGGTGGAGGCGGCGGGCGCGGGTCCGTTGGCCTCGCCGATCACGCCAACTACCGTGTTGACCTGGACAGTGTTGCCCTCGGTGACTTTGATTTCCTGAAGGACACCGGTGGCGGGGGCAGGGATCTCGGCGTCGACTTTATCGGTGGAGATCTCGAACAGGGGCTCGTCGCGCTGGACTTTGTCGCCGGGCTTCTTCAGCCATTTGGTAATGGTTCCCTCAAAAATCGATTCGCCCATCTGGGGCATGACCACATCAGTCGGCATAGTTCCCTTTCCATCAGGCCCGCGTCAATGCGGGATGAGAGCAATAAACATTATAGCCAAGATGCGCGAGGCGGCAGGGATCGGGCGCGACTTCGGGAACGACAGGCGCGCTGGCCGGGACGAACCCTTTTGGGCGGCATTGAGGGCTACCGCTCACGGGCGGTCGAGCCTGCGCGGACAGGAGTGTCCGCGCCAACACTTACATCACAGGCGGAGTGATATTGATGATTCGGGTCTTCGTGGTCTTTATCTTCGTTGTTTCCAGCTTTGGGCAGTCCGTGTCTTCAGGACATGGGGCCTTTAGCGGCGCGGGCTCACTGGGCTATGGGGCAGGGGGGATTCCGCAGACCTATGCGGCTCGAACCGATGCCTGCGTGCTGGGCTATGCACTGGACGCAACGAACTGCGTAAACGGAGCGACGGCGGGGAGGGCCGGGAGCGCGATGACATTCCTGGGACAGGCGGGCGATCCGATGCCGTGGTATCCGACGGCGGGAACGATCGATCCGGTGAATACGGCTATCACGGACCCGGATTTCAATTCCTACCAGGTGATGGTGACCAGCGGAACCTGGGGAAACTCGATTGGGCTCGGGACGATTCCGACGCAGACGTTCAACGAGCAGGCGGGAGAGTGGGATCCATTTTCGCAGGACAACTCGCTGCTGATGGTGGCGAACGACGAGGGCAGTTATGCGCTGGTGGCGCTGGATGTATCGCTGATTCACGCGAAGGGATGTGCGCCCCAGCAGGGGCCTCCGGCGCCGAATACCAGTTGCGTGGTGTGGACGGGGATTGGCTCGGCGGGGGCGGGCGACAGTTGCACGCAGGGAGCATACGGGACAGGATGCACACTGCTCAACGGGGGCGGTGAGTTCTCATTCAGCCGCGCGCCGGGCGAGGCGCATGTTATCTACGAACTGATGGGCAGCGGGACGGGGGCGCAGGTACAGATCAACAAGCTGCTCGTGACTTGTCCGAGCGGTGCGCCGGGGACGTGGGGGAGTAACTCATGTTCGTTCACGCGAACGCCTTACGTGAATTTTACTTCCGACTACGCAGATCCTGTCCATAGTGCTTACCCAGCGAAATGCAGCGTGCTTCCGGTGGGGTACACGAGTAACTCACCGTGGGTGGGCGCGTTTTCGGTGGCAAATGATGGCACGATCGGGTATACGGCGGGCGGCGCGGGAGACTGGCAAGCGAACACGGCTTATTCTATCTCGAACCAGCTTGATGCTTTCATCTATCCATCGACGAATAACTCGGGGAAGGTTGGATACCAGGCGGCGGGTTCTTGCACGAGCGGCGGCACGGAGCCGAACTGGGGGTCGTCGACTGCAGGGTGCCCCGCGGCCGGGAACACTTGCTCCGAGGGGAGTTGCACGTGGACCAATATCGGCAAGATTGGCGGGCAGGGACCGGGATTCGACGTTCTTTATTTCAGCCCGACGCGTGGCTGCCGGCGGCTGAATACAATGACGGGCAATATTTTCAACGGTACCAACGAAAACAGCAGTTATCCGGGGACAGGCGGAGTGGCGTCTCCAGCCGGGCCGATGCAGACGGACAGCGTACCCGGATTGTTCAACTCCTGCCTGAATCAGTTTGACAGTTGTACGGGCAATGCGTGTGGACCTCCGTCGGGCAGTTACAGTAACTACACGACAAGCGGATCGCCGGGGAGTATGTGCCCTTCGTGTACCCAAGGACAAATCGGATACTGCCAGAGTGTGGCCACGGCGGGGATTGGATTGCTAACGGACCGGGGTACGCTGCATGACGGCGGGATCAAGTCCAATCCACGATATCTTGCGTGGACGCCATCGGGAAATTCGTTTGTTCCGCAGACGGAAAGCTGCCGTAACTCGGGCAATGGATACCAGGAAGAGGTCTGCTACAACTACATGTGGGACGTGACGATTAACATCGCGCGTCCGGAGCATACATGGGTCGACTGGAGTGGCACGGATGTGAACGGTCAATCGGACGGGCACGAGATTGGCGGCTACAACGGGAACTGGAAGGGCGGCTATAGTCAATTCCACAGTTATGGCGAGCCGAATTTCCCTAATCTGGCTGATTTTGGGTCGGCGACTAATTGTGACTCGGTTGCGGGCGGCGCGCTGAGTATTAGTCCGTGCTCGATTGGTTCAGTCAACGCGGGTATGCCATTGCTGGTGCAGGGTCGTAATACAGGAGTTACCGGGGCTCCATGGGACGAGCACGGAGCAGATCGCGTGGCGAACTTGACCGACAGTGTGCCGGTACTGCTGTTCAATACGGCTGTTCCGGCCGAAGGGCGCGTACCGGGAACGGGCTATCCTGGCGCCTTGCCGGGGTACAACGAGATCACCGGGATGGCAACGCAGACGGTTCCTGGATGCACGTCTACGATTGCCACTTACTGCCAGTACCGTTTTGCCCATAATTGGGGAACGGGGAGCGTGACGCAATTTAACGGGCAGAACGAACAGGGGATGAATTCGCAGGATGGAACGCTGGTCGCGGTCGCGTCCGATGTGATGGGAACACGGGGAAGTATTTCGCCGGACTGGAAGTCGGCTGCGTGGGCTTATGGGGCGCTGATCAGTCCAGTGTGTGCCTCGGGCTGTACCAATGCGCTTCATTCGAGCTTTCAGCAGATGAACTCGGCGGGGTGTACGGCGGGCGGGACTGAGCCGACGGCATGGCCGCAAACACCGGGGAATACTGTCGCGGATGGGTCTTGTACGTGGAAAAATGCCTCCGGCATGTATGGCAGCGAGCAGTTGCCGTGTAACGGACTGCGCGGCGACTTATTGGCGACGGCAGGGGCGACGATTTCGCTGAATACGAACGTGTTCGAGCTTTCGAACAGCACCATTTTTCAGGCGGTGAGCTGTACGCCAATAGCGCCGGCAACGAGTTGCAGCTTTCCGATCACGGAGGGGGCGGTCCCGAACTGGAGCGGTTGCTCTACGTTTGGCAGCCAGTGTACGGACTCGGCGGGGATCGTTTTCCAGAATGTCGGGCAGAATGATTGCCGGACCGATGTGATTCTGGTGGACCTCATGAGCGCGCACGGGCGGTGAAAAAAAGAAGCCGCAGCGTAACTGCGGCTGTCTCTCACGGATCACGCTGGACCTGGCACGGTCCGATTACTGGTGCTTGTCTTTATAGATGCTCTTGCTGATGCGGTTCTGCTGGCGGTTGATCCCCCGCTGTTCGGCCTTGGTGAGATGGCCGTCGTTCTTCGCCATATCTTTCTGTTCGCGATTCTGCACGCTGGCCTCGCGCTTCTCGAGGTGGGCGGTCTGATTCGCGCTCAGTTTGCCGCTTTTGACGCCGTTGCCGATGCGCTGCTGCTGGCGCTCCTCGCGGCCGTTGACCTGGTTGACGCGCGGATGGCCGGGATCAACGACTCCGGGGCCAGCGCCTGAGGTTGAGGTTTGAGCAGAGGCGGAACTAGCGAGCAGCAATCCACCGACTGCCAGGACTAAGAGTGAGTTCGTGAAGTTGTTGTTCATGTGGATAGAAACCCTCAGGGAAGAGAATAGTTGTAGTGCGCATGGGGACCGGCATTACTAAAGGACTAGACCCGTTGCGAATGTTGGTGGCGCGGACAGGCATGTCCCTGCCGCACAGAACTTATCTTTTGTGAAGCTCGGAAGCCGGGCTCGACATCCAAGACTCTGATTGGAGGTTTATATGTTGGTTGTACTTGGAGCGAGCGGCCACACCGGGCAGGTGGTGGCCAGGAATCTTCTTGGGCGTGGCAAGAAAGTTCGCGTCGTCGGGAGAAGCGCAGACCGTTTACGGGATCTGGCGGCCAAAGGCGCGGAGGTATTTGTGGCCGACGCGGCAGATGCGCCGGCTCTAACCAAGGCATTCAGGGGTGCTGACGGCGCTTACGTCATGATTCCACCCGATGCCACCAGTCATGACTATCGCGCATTTCAGAGCCGGGTGAGCGATGCTATTGCGGCGTCGGTGGAGAATGCTGGATTGAAGAATGTCGTGTCACTGAGCAGCGTGGGCGCCGATAAGCCGAGCGGCACGGGTCCGGTCGCGGGTCTCTACGATCTGGAGCAGAAGCTCAACCAGGTTGGAGGGGCTAACGTGCTCCATTTGCGGGCAGGGTACTTTATGGAGAACACGCTGGCGCAGGTGGCGGTCATCCGCATGATGGGAAGCATGGCGGGACCGGTGCGGCCGGACCTGAAGCTTCCAATGATCGCGACGCGCGACATTGGAGACGCGGCGGCGGATGCGCTGCTGCGGCTGGAGTTCCGCGGCAAACAGACGCGCGAACTGCAGGGGCAGCGCGATATTGACTACGTCGAGGTGGCTGCGATCGTCGGAAAAGCGATCGGCAAGCCTGCGCTGGGGTACATCCAGGCGCCGGACGAGCGGCTTCGGAT
>JBEKOW010000062.1:0-16786 GCA_049521375.1 Terriglobales bacterium | reverse complement strand
CAGGAAGTGACGGATTTGTCTCAGCCAGTATCCGGAGAAACATCCGCGCCGGTGGCGACTGCGCCGGGCGCGGGGGAGCCCAAGCCCGCGCAGTCTTCGCTTCAAACGGGGGCAGCGAACGACTTTCCTTTCGCAATCGAACTTGGCGAAATTTATGAGGGTCCGCTCGACCTGCTGCTCGACCTGATCCGCAAGCAGGACATCGATATTTACGACATTCCGATCGCGAAGATCACGGCGCAGTATCTGGCGTATGTGGAGCGCATCCGCCAACTGGACGTGAACGTGGCCTCGGAGTTTATCTATATGGCGGCGGTACTGATTCACATCAAGTCGAAGATGCTGCTGCCGCGGGACCCGCTGGCTCCGGCGGGAGTGCAGGACGATCCGCGCAATGAACTGGTGAACCGGCTGCTGGAGCATGAGAAATTCAAATCCGCGGCGCAGATGCTGCTGCAGAAGCAGCAGATCGAAGACGCGGTGCTGAGCAATCCGGCGATCCGCGAGTTCATGGATGCCGAGGGCACGGAGCCGGAACTGGCGGCGGATGTAATCGACCTGGTCAAGACTTTCCAGCAGATTCTCGATCGCGCGCGCAGCCGTCCGGTGCTCGAAGTGAACGAAGAGACGGTCACGGTCGGCCAGATGATCCAGTATCTGCATCGCCGGCTGGCGCTGGAAGATCGCCCGATCCGACTGAAGCAGATGCTGCGCAACGTGCCCTCGCGGCAGACGCTGGTGTGCATGTTCCTGGCAATGCTCGAACTGGTGCGGCTGCAGGCGATCCAGGTGCGGCAGGACCACGTGTTCGGCGAAGTGCTGGTTCGGAAGCACTCGCACTTTGAACAGGTGATGACCGAGCAGGCGGCGGTGCGAGACGATTGGAAGTGAACCAAGTTCTCAGTTCCCAGTGCTCAGTTCGCAGAAGATGGCAATCGACAGCGGGCTCTCTGACAACTGAGAACTGGGAACTGAGAACCGGGAACTGATTTATGAGCCTTAAGCCCCAACTCGAAGCCATTATTTACGCGGCCGAAACTCCCATTTCGCTGGATCAAATCGTGTCGCTGGTGAAGGATTCGGTGGTGGCGGAAACGCCGGAGATTGACGCGTCCGAGATCAAATCGCGGGTGCGCGCGGCGGTGGAAGAACTGGCCGCCGACTACTCTTCGTCAGATCACGGCATTGAAATTCGCCAGGTGGCGGGTGGATACCGGATGTCGACCAAGCCCGAGCAGCACGACGTCGTGCGGGCGTTTGCGAAGAGCCTCAAGCCTCCGTTTCGCCTGTCGCTGCCGGCGCTGGAGACGCTTGCGGTCATTGCCTACAAGCAACCGGTCACGGTGCCTGAGATCAGCGAAATCCGGGGCGTCGATTCGGGTGGCGTGATCGCGACTTTGCTGGACCGCAAGCTCATCACTACCGCGGGCAGAAAAGCTGTCATTGGGCGTCCCATTCTCTACAAAACCAGCAAAGAATTTCTGCTGCGGTTCGGGCTTAAGGATATCCATGAGCTACCGAGCATGGAGGAGTTCGAAAAGCTGCTGGCGGAATCGTTCCAGAGCGACCTGCTGCCGGGGGAAGGCGCGCCGGCCGATGGCGCGACCCACACGCCTTTTTCGAGTGACGCGGCGACCGCTGATTTATTCGACAGCGGCGCGGCGCGCGAAGAGGAGCACGGCGAAGAACTGCCAGAAAGTTTGTCCGAAGGTCTGCCAGAAAGTCTTTCTGAAAGTCCTTCAGAACGGCACCATCAGGAGGGCGAGGTCCCGAGCCCTGAAGCCGAACAAGACGAAATACCAGCCACCACCGAGCAGGAGTAAACATGCCCGCGGAACGCTTACAGAAAATTATTGCTGCTGCCGGAGTGGCGTCCCGCCGAAAGGCGGAAGAGCTGATTACATCGGGGCGCGTGCTCGTCAACGGGCAACCGGTCACGCAACTCGGGAGCAAGGCGGACGCCGAGCAGGATCACATCCGGGTCGATGGCAAACTGCTGCACGCGCCGGAACGCTTCTCCTACATCGTGCTGAACAAGCCGAAGGGCTACGTGACGACGGTGAGCGATCCGGAGGACCGGCCGACCGTGATGGACCTCATAAAAAGTGTCAAGGGGCGCGTCTATCCCGTGGGACGGCTGGATTGGGCCAGTGAAGGGCTGCTGCTGCTCACCAATGACGGGGAGCTCGCGAATGCATTGATGAAAGCGGCATCGCACGTGGCGAAAACTTATGTGGTGAAAGTCGCGGGCGTGCCCGAGGAGGCGAAACTCGACAAGCTTCGCCATGGGATCTCTATTGCGGAAAAGGGGGGACGGCGGGTGCGCACGGCTCCGGCGCAGATCAGGCTGATTCGCGAGGGCGACAATCCGTGGCTCGAAGTGACCATCATTGAAGGGCGCAACCGGCAGGTGCGCAAAATGTTTGAAGAAGTGGGACATCACGTGGAAAAAATCCGCCGTGTGCAGTATGGCCCGCTGTCGCTCGACGTTCCGCCGGGAGAGTTCCGCAGCCTGACGCTGGAAGAAGTCGCGAAGCTGAAATCGGCTGCGTCTGGAAAAAAATTTCCTCGACCTGTGCTCGTGCCGCGGCCGGTGGCGGCCCCAAAGGCGGCATTTGCCAGGAAGCCGTCATTCGGGAAAAAGCCTGGGTTCGGCGAAAGACCGCCGTTCGGGAAAAAGGCGACATTTGATAAAAGAGGATTCGACCAGAAGAGAACGTTTGCTGCCAAGCCGCCAGCGCGCCCGGAGTCGGCGTTCAATCAAAAGCGGGCGGCACTCCCAGCGTCGTCCTCATCTTCATCGTCATCCTCGTTCGGCAAGAAGCCGTTCTCTAAAGAGTCGGCTTTCGACAGAAGGGCGGCGGCTGGGCAGAAGCCGCCATTCGCAAGAAATCGAGTCCCAAGATACCGAGTCGAGAGAAACGCAGGCGAGGGGAAAGCAGTCGACAGAAATACCGGCGGGAAGAGCCGATTTGACAGGAGCGCTGCGCGTCCGCAAAGGCCGTCATTCCATGGGAAACCCGATCGAAGTCCCCATGCAAAATTCGAACGAAACCCAAGAAAGTTCGAGCGCGCACCCGGGGGTGCGCTCAGCGGGAAAGCGGCGCGTCCGCAAAAGCCGGCGTTTGATAAGCGTTCCGATTCGAAAAGGCCTGCACGTTTTGGGAAGCCTGCGCACAAACGCAGCCCGGAAAGTCGTGGGAGGGGGTAGGGCTCCTTCGACTCCGCAGCAACTTCACTTCGTGAAGTTCTTGCTGCGCTCAGGATGACCTCAGTTTTAAATGGGATGAAGTGAAGACAGTCGCACACTCTCAGTGTGACCTCGAAGTGGTTTCAATTGGCGCAACGCAAGGTTGTGCGGCTGGGTGTGTGGGTGAGAATTCAGTCGCCCCTCGGGACTTGAATCCTAAGAGGTGCGGTTTCCCGGCGCTGAACGCGCCGGGCTATTGCCGGTCGCCCCTCCGGGGCGGTCATCCCGCGAAATTGGGACGCGACACTAGCGTTGGGCGCCGCTAATCATCGGGAGGCGGGCGGCGCCATAGAGTCCGGCATCGCTGCCCAGGAGCGCGCGCGTGACAATGGTCTTGTATCCCGAACCGGGCTCGACCTGGGACGATGCGCCCTGTCCGGCGGCCAGGATATCGCGGGGCGCGGTCGCGGCATAGACCATGGAGCGCTGCCGCAACTCCTCAAAAATTGAGGGAGAGAAAGCCTCCCAGGCGCTGGATACGCCGCCTCCAATTACGTAGATGGGCAGGTTGAGCGCATTGACGAGCGCGGCGAGCAGAATGCCGAGGCTGCGGCCGACGCAACGGTAAATCCGGCGGGCGTCCTCGTCGCCCTGGATGGCGAGGTTATACAGTGACTTGGCGCTGAACTCGGCATCCGAATGGGCCGCGCGAGCCAGCGCCGATGCACTGTTGCGCGCGATCTCTTCCTTGGCCATGCGCACGATCGCGGTCGCCGAGGCGTACTGCTCGAGGCATCCGCGATTGCCGCAATTGCAGGGATGGCCTTCGGGCTCGACGGTGGCGTGTCCGAATTCGCCGGCCATGCCGTTCATGCCGTGCCAGATGGAGCCGTTCTGAACGAGGCCTCCACCAACGCCTGTGCCGAGGGTGAGCATGGCCATGTGGTCGAAATCGCGGCCGGCTCCCAGCCATTTTTCTCCGAGCGCGGCCACGTTGGCATCGTTTTCGAGGATCACCACGGTCTTCAGCCGCTGCTCGATCTCGGCGCGCACGGGATAGTCGGCCCAGCCGGGAAGGTTCGGCGACTCGCGCAGCAGGCCGCTTTGCATGTCGATGATGCCGGGCACACCGATGCCAATTCCGAGGAGCGCGCCGGAATTTCTGTATTTGGCGATCACCTGGTCGATGGCGCCGCACATGTCGTCGATGACATGATCCCGACCGAGCGAGACTTTTGTGCCCAGGGTCACTTTTTCGACGAGCGTGCCTTGCTCATCGACGGCTGCGATGCGCAGGTTGGTGCCGCCCAGATCGACTCCGATTGCGAAATTTTTCATGATGATGACTCGATAGACTGTTTGGAAAAGCCCTAAGACTCCAAGTGGTGGTTTTACCGCGTAGAGGCGGATTCGTCAATTTGTTTCACCGCCGGGTAGTGGGTCAGTTTGAAACTGCACCGCCACCGGTCTTGTCGCTTGCTGCTATCCCTGAAGGTATGAGAGTATCGCGGGATGAGAATCGCCAAGGGCAAGGGCACCGATGCTCTGCAACAAACTATTCTGCCACTAGCCACCTGCCTACTGGTGCTCGCTATCCTCCCGCATCACAGATTCGGCTTGACCGATGTAAAGGTGATGGCACTAAGCGCTGCCCTAGCGACAATTGCAGTTTTCGTCGCTCCCTACCTGTGGAAACGTCTCTTCGGGCGGAACAACTCAAATCCAAACTGACCCATTACCCACCGCCGAGACGCCGAGGGCTCCGAGAAAGGCTTTAGGGGACTTCGAATTAGTGTCGGGGAATGTGAACAGAGTTTTAAGACGTTCCAGGTGAGCGGTCGACTCTACTTTTGACAGTTCTTGCAATAGTGGCTGCTGCGGCCAACCAACACGATCCGGCGAATCGGGGTTCCGCAGGTCAGACAGGGCTCGCTTTCGCGGCCGTAGACGCGGTGCTGCAGTTGGAAGAACCCCTCTTCTCCGTCGGCATCGACGTAGTCGGAAATGGACGATCCCCCCAGAGCAATGGCCTCACGCAGGACTTCGCGCACTGAGTTGTAGAGCTTCGCCAGTTGGAGTCGCGGGATCGAAGCGGCGCGCCTGCGTGGACGGATGCCCGCGCGAAAGAGCGATTCGTCGGCATAAATGTTGCCCACGCCGCGCACCAGTTTCTGATTCAGCAGCGCGCTTTTGATGGGAGTTTTGCGGCCGCGAAAGAGGGCGATGAATTGTTCTTCGCCTACCTCGAGCGGCTCGACTCCGCCGGGGTCGAAACCGGAGGTGTGGACACTCAGTTTCCCAAACATGCGCGGATCGATAAAGCGCAACTCGCGTCCCGAAGCGAGGCTTGCGATCAGGTGTGTGTGCTTGGCCAGAGCGGCCCCAGGCTCGCAGACCACCATGCGGCCAGTCATGCCCAGATGGACGACCCACTGCGCCGACACGGATGCGGGGGAGGGTCGCCTCCGCGACGGCCGGCGAGTCGCCCGCGCTACGGACAACTCGAAAACAATGTGCTTGCCGGCGCGGCGGACGCCGTCGATTCGCTTGCCCTCGAGGGTGCTGGCGATCAGCGCGGCCGGCGATTTGAGGGGCTGAGGCCGGGAGCCGATCCAGACCGAAGCGATGGTATCGCCGACAACGCGCCGCGCCAGGCCGCGGACGATGGTTTCGACTTCAGGGAGTTCAGGCACGGTAGTCAGGATACAAGATCGCGCCTGTCAGCTCGGCTGCGCCAACTCCGTTTCAAAAGGAGAGAAACGGTGAGGGAGACTGGCGCGACCCCGGCTAGGCATAGAGGAATGGCCGCTGCCGGTGGCTTTTCCAGAAGTAGGCGAGAATGATCACGCTGGCGATAGCCGCGTAAGCACACCAAAGCGAGGTGAACGCGTAACGCTTGAGTTCCATGACAACCAGCAGTATGAGGAGATTTGCGGCGCCGAAGATCACCATCATCCTGATTTTCGAAAAAAACAGCGCGCCGCAGGTTGCAACCACATAGAGGAATGCCACCGTTGTATTGTTAGTCGCCTGATTGATGTACACGATACTGTTTCCCTTGACGTACAGTTGCAACGGGAAGGCCGTCAGGGCCCACAAAATATAGAGCGTGGTGGCTCCGCCGAGAACGAGAAATGGCAGCATCCGCCCGCGGCTCAGCGCGTTCGGTTCGAACAGCAGCACGCTGAGCGGGAGCAAGAAAGGCAAGAGCCCTTGCGCGTAGAGCATGAACGCCGCGCCCATGTCGTGGGCCACGGCGGGGGAAAGAATCCCATCCAGCCCCAGCCAGACGAACCCCTCGATAAACTGATGAATCGCGAACAGGACGGGCAACGATGCGAAAAGTATTTCGCGCCGGTGCTTGACCTTCGTCAAGGTGACGACGCCGACGGCGCCCAGAACTCCGCTACCCACAAAATTCGCGGTGGCTGAAAAGCACACGGCTTGTTCCCCGTTGAGAGGATACACGGATGAGTGCGCAGCACAAAACACTTTTCGCGGCCCGGCGAGCCGCGTTTACCGGCGAGTACTTTTGAAAACAGGACCGCTGCTGAATTGATCATGGGCATCTTTCAGTTGGTGCCCACGGGCCGGGCAGATCCCTGACGCGGCAGGTGTTGCCGTCTGGAATACGATGACCATTGCATTGTGATCCACATCACATCGTGGCTCGCGAGATTAGCCCCAATCTGAGTGAATGTCCCGTCACGTCTTTGGGCACGCCGAACCCGAGGTCAATCTGGCTGAAATCGACCGCCAGCATCAAAACCTCGCCCGGATCATTGAGAATCTACAGGGCGCCATCCATGCGATGCGCGGAGAACACGTCATCGGAGCAGTTCTGGCTGAGGTCGTCACGTACACCATTTATCACTTCGCCGCCGAAGAGGACTTAATGCAAAAACATGGATTTCCAGGCCTCGCCGCACACCGCATTGAGCACAATGAGCTGACGATGAAGATCTGCGGCTTTCAAGAGGAACACGAGAGGAAAAAACCGGAGGCCGCCGAACGCCTTCTGGAATGCCTTCAACACTGGATCGAAGAACACACATTAAACAGGGATAACGAGTATGTTCAGTTTCTGAATGCCAAGGGCTTAGGGGAACCACTCGTTCGGGACAGAGGTTAACCTTCTGGTTTCATCGAAAAGGGGAGAGCACCCCGGATACCAAATCAGGAATCGGATCTATACCTAATCCCTTCAATCGTTTAGCACTTCGATCCAAACATTAGTAATCATCCATTCAAAATACCGCGCATAAGACTACCGGGTTCACCCGATAGAATAGGCTTGCGAGGGTGAGCTTTCCGCTCGTGCCATCGCTTCATAATCTGTTCCAGGAAGAGGACGTAAATTGGAACGAACTAATGGCTTGGATGTGGCGCAAGAGCATGCGGCTTGCTCGCTGGACGCGAACTACGTTTTGGAGTGGGGCGAAATCGCCAATTTGACGGCAGAGCCTGGGCAGCCGGCTGAAACCCTGATGAACGTTGTTGCCTTGATCGCCCGCCGGTTCGGCACCGATGTGTGTTCGGCGTACCTGCTGGAACCGGATCGCGCCAACCTGGTGCTCGCCGCGACGCTTGGGCTGCGGCGGGAGTGTATCGGCAAGCTGCGCATGGCGGTCAATGAGGGGCTCACCGGCCTGGTGGCCGAACAGGTGCGTCCGGTCGCGGTGGAGCAGGTAAGGAATCATCCGCGCTTCAAGTATTTTCCGGAAGCGGGGGAAGATCCCTACCAGTCGTTTCTGGGAGTGCCGCTGATCGATCGCGGGGTGCTGCAAGGTGTGCTGGTGGTGCAGACGGTCGAGGCGCGGGCATTTCCGGAGAATGAGATCCGGCTGCTGGCCGAGGCCGCAAAGCGCGTGGCGCCGGTGGTGAGCGAGGCGCGAACGCTGGATCGCTTTATCGCTCCGGTACAGGAGCGCTTGTGGGCGCTGGCGCGCAATCTTTGGTGGAGCTGGGATCACGACTCGTCGCAGTTGTTCCGCGACCTCGACCCGCACCGCTGGAGCCAGCTCAATCACAGTCCGATTTCTCTGCTGAACGAATTCCCGCTGGCGAAGCTGGAAGCGCGCGCGACCGAACTTGGGCTGCACAGCCGCATCAACTACGCGTATCGCCGTCTTCGTGAATATCAGGAGAGCGAGCGGACATGGGGTGCGCGGCGGGCGGGCGTACTGAGACCGCGTCCGGTGGCGTATTTCTCGGCTGAATTCGGCATCCATGAGTCGCTGCCGGTTTATTCGGGCGGCCTGGGAGTGCTGGCGGGCGACCACATCAAGAGCGCCTCCGATCTGGGGATTCCGCTGGTGGGCGTCGGGCTTTTCTACGGGCAGGGATACTTCCGGCAACGGCTCGATCGCGATGGCTGGCAGCGCGAAGAGTACATGAAGAACGATGTGACCCAGTTGGCGATGGAAACGGCGATCGGGAAAAATGGCCGGCCGGTGGTAGTGCAGGTCGATACCCGCCATGGTTCGATCCGGGCGAAAGTATGGCGCGTGCGTGTGGGACGCTGCGATCTGTTTCTGCTCGACTCGGATGTGGAAGGCAATGCTCCCGAGGATCGCGAGCTGACGTCGCGGTTGTATGGCGGCGACGGGCGGGTGCGCGTCCACCAGGAATTGCTGCTTGGGGTGGGCGGGCTGCGCGCTTTGAAGGCGCTCGGCATCACTCCGGGCGTGCTGCACCTGAATGAAGGGCATAGCGGATTCGCGGTGCTGGAAGCGATCCGGATGCGGATGGAAGAGGAAGGGATCTGCTTTGAGAAAGCGGCGCCGCGGGTTTCCCGCGAAGTCGTGTTCACCACGCACACTCCCGTGCCCGCGGGCCACGACCGCTTCGATGCAGACCTGATCGAGGAGCACCTTGGGCCTTTGCGCGAGGCGCTTGGACTCTCCAAAGAACGCTTCATGGCTCTGGGACGCGAGAATCCGGAGAGCGACGAGCGCTTCTGCATGACGGTTTTGGGGCTGAAGCTCTCGCGGCGGGCCAATGCCGTCTCGTCGCTCCACGGAGAAGTATCGCGCGCGATGTGGACCGGGCTCACTCCGGGAATGCAGGAAGATTCCGTGCCCATCGGCCACATCACCAACGGTGTGCATGTGCCGACGTGGCTGGCGCCGCAGATGTTCCGGCTCTATGACCGGCATCTCGGCACAGGATGGAACCTGCACAGCAGCGAATCCCATATCTGGGATGGAATTGAAAGCGTGGACGACGGTGAACTCTGGGAGACCCACCTGAGCCTGAAGTCGCGCATGATCGAATACATCCGGCGGCGCGCGGTAAAACAGGCCGCCCGGCGGGACGAACCGCGCGAGGAATTGCAGCGGCTGGAAAGGCTGCTTACTCCGGATGCGCTGACCATCGGATTTGCGCGGCGGTTTGCCACCTATAAACGGGCGAACCTGATTCTGGCCGACCTCGAGAAGATCGCTTCCATGGTGAACGATCCGAAGCGTCCCGTGCAGTTCGTATTCGCGGGCAAGGCGCATCCGAATGACGAGCCGGGCAAGCGCGTTCTGCAACAAGTCGCGCAGTTAATGCGCGATCCGCAGTTTGCCGACAAGTTCGTCTTTATCGAAGACTACGACATCAACGTCGGGCGGCACTTTGTGCAGGGCGTCGACGTCTGGCTGAACAATCCGCGGCGGCCGCTGGAAGCATCGGGAACGAGCGGCCAGAAAGTCGTTCTGAACGGCGGGCTGAACCTGTCGGTGCTCGATGGCTGGTGGGCCGAAGCCTACGACGGCATGAACGGATTTGCCATCGGGAGCGGCCGGACGCACTCCGACATGAACGTGCACGACACGCGCGATGCCGAAGACCTGATGCGCGTGCTGCAGGAAGAAGTGATTCCGCTCTATTACCATCGCGATCGCGACGGCTTGCCGCGCGGCTGGATCAAACGCATGAAGAGGACGATCCGCACGCTGGGCTGGCGGTTTAACGCCGACCGCATGGTGATGGATTACACGCTGCAGTGTTACGTTCCGGCGGCGGGGGGAACTTCGAGCGAATCGCGGCCGAACTTCTAGCGTCGTGAGGTTCGAAGTTCGTGGTAGGAGTTGCGAGTAGGGATTCTTCGACTCCGCGGGACGCGCTTCGCTTACCCCGCTCCGCTCAGAATGACTTCGTTCTAAATTAGATGGGAAGTCACGCACACTCAGGATGACTTCGGAGTTGGGTAATTAGCGGGAAGCTTGTCCCCAACTGTAGGGTTATTCTTTCGGAGCTTTGAGGGCGGAGGCGGGACGGCCCTGGATGGAGGCGTCAATCACCTCGATCATGTGCAGCACGGGCACCTGTTTCCCGGCGCGCTTGAGGCCGGCTGCAAGCTGCACCAGGCACCCGGGATTGGCCGATACCAGCACGTCGGGCCTGGTGGAGAGGCAGTGCTCCACCTTCTGGTCGCCGAGTTCGGTTGCCGTATCCGGCTGTACCAGGTTGTAAATTCCGGCCGAGCCGCAACAGATGGCGGCGTCGGGAACCTCGAGTAGCTGCAACTCAGGAATCGTCTTCAGCACCTGGCGCGGCTGGAGGCGCACGCCCTGCGCGTGCTGCAAGTGGCAGGAGTCGTGGTAGGCGACACGCAAGCGCAGCGGATGACGCGCGGCGCGCGGCTCAAGCCCGGCCAGCAATTCCGAAATGTCTTTGC
This sequence comes from Terriglobales bacterium, assembly GCA_049521375.1. Lineage (GTDB taxonomy): Bacteria > Acidobacteriota > Terriglobia > Terriglobales > Acidobacteriaceae > Acidiflorens. The sequence goes on along the minus strand of JBEKOW010000062.1, from coordinate 5,930 downwards.
ACCTGGCGGCGAAGGCCTCGGCGCGCGCCGCGTATTGCGCGTCATGGCGCAGCAGGTAGCCGTATTCCTTCATGGTCGATCCGCAACCGGCGGCATTGATCACGATGGTGTCGACGTTGGCGCGATCGAAAACGTCGATCAGTTTCCGCGCAAAATCGAGCGCCTTCTCTTCCAGCCCCGCATGGACAGTGAGCGCACCGCAGCAACCTTGCTCGCGCGGAATAATAACTTCGCAGCCTTCAGCAGCCAGCACGCGCGCCGTGGCCGCGTTCACGCCCGAGAACAGGACGCTCTGCACGCAGCCGGTGAGCAGTCCGACACGCTTGCGGGCCGCTCCTTGCGCGGGAATGTGCTCCGGCAAATGGGCGAAGAGTTCGTCGAGCGTAATATCCGGAAGCAAGGCCTCCGTCGCACGCAGCTTGCGGGGAAGCAGATTCAGCAGGCCAGTGCCTCGCACCAGCGCTTGCAGGCCCGACGCCTGGTAGATCCACGCGGGTAACAATGCCGCTCGCAGCCGCGCACGATACGGAAACAGATTGAATATCCATTGCCGGTGAAGAATTTCTGCCGGCGAGCGCCGGTACTGGCGCTGCAGCTGGGCGCGCGTCGCTTCAATCAGCCGGTCGTATCGCACGCCCGATGGGCACGACGTCATGCAGGCCATGCAGCCGAGGCAGCGATCGAAATGTTTTACGAAGCTATCGGTGAGGTCGGCGTGGCCTTCGGCGGCCTGCTTCATGAGGTGGATGCGGCCGCGGGGAGAATCCATCTCTTCGCCCCAGAGCGCGTAGGTCGGGCAGGTGGGAAGGCAAAAGCCGCAGTGGACGCACTTCTTGTAAAGCTCGGCGGCCGGAGGATTGTGATCGTCGAAAACCGAGGTGCGACCGGTCCCGTTATCGCCGACCATTAAATTCCCCCTGCAAAGCGTCCCGCGTTCAGGGTTCCGCCGGGATCGAAACGCTGCTTGATGCGCACCATGAGCGGCTGCGCGTCCGAAGGTGGACCCCAGACATCCAGCCCGCGCTTCACCGAAAGCGGGCAGCCGAGGAAAACCATCGTGCCGCCGAGCGCCAGGACCTCGTCGCGCAGGCTGAGCGCCGCGGATCGTAACGCGATCTCATTGCCTTCAAGGGCCGCGTATCCAGCGCCAATGCTCTGCGCCACCAACTTCCACTTTAGCGAATGCGCGTCGGCCGCTTTCTCAAGGAGCGCCGCGACCGAGGCCAACTGCGCCGGAAGCACGCTGAACTTCACAACGAGCGACGGCGCCGCGAGCGACGAAGGACTGGCATGATCCCAAATGGATTGGTGCGAAGTCCAGGCATCGGCCGGTGTGTCGCACACGGTAACGGACGCGCTCGCAATCTGCAGTGCCTGATTGATTTGAGCCTCGATTCCCGCCGCGGTGCCGTCGAATCGTATGTCGAGCCGCGCACCTTCTTGCGACGCGTGCAGTTGCAGTCCGGTAAACGTCAACCGGGATGCCTGAAGCATGAGGAGCAGAGCGTTCAGCGATTGCGGCTTTCCGCTGAAGCTCAGGCTGCGGCTTTGCCGGGGCAAGGGATGAAGCCGGAAGATAGCCTGCACGATCACGCCCAGGGTTCCGAGTGCTCCGGTGAACAGTTTCGCCAGATCGTAGCCCGCGACGTTCTTGACCACTTTGCCTCCGCTTTTGGCGAGCGTACCGTCGGGCAGCGCAACCGTGATGCCGATGATCAGATCGCGCAGCGAACCATACCGAGCCCGCAGCGTGCCACTGTCATTGGTCGAGAGAATGCCGCCGATACTGGCGCGCTCGGGCCACAGCGGGTCGAGGGCGAGTTGCTGGCCGTGCGCGGCGAGCGTCTTCTGCAGATCGGCGACGCGGCATCCGGCTTCGACGATGACCGTCATGTCGTCCCAGGCGTATTCGAGGATCCGGTCCAGGCGCGCCGTCGAGAGCACCAGGTCGCACGCGAGGGGCGGATTTCCCCAGCCGAGCTTGGTGCCTCCACCGCGCGGGCTGACTTTCAGCCCATTGCTGCTGGCCCAGCGCAGGGAACGCGCCAATTCTTCCGGTGTGCCGGGCTCGCAGACCATTTGCGGCGTGACTCCATCGACGCAATCAGCTTCCGTAGCCGCACGCAGGTTTTCCTTGCCTGCGATTCCGGCCAGTTCCGGCCACGCGATCTGTGTCATAAGGGCGGGCATCGAAAATTGCTTTTCCGGCTAGAAACGTTCCGCCACGCCCGCGATTTCGAGCGGATGCGGTTCATAGACTCCGGGCTTTTCCCCACAGAGCCGAGGCCGTGGGAAAACCTTATCGGGATTGGACAGATTTTCCGGATCGAACGCGCAGCGCACCAACTGCATGGTCCCAAGGTCAGGCTCGGAAAACATTTCGGCCATGAACATCTTTTTTTCTTCGCCCACGCCGTGCTCTCCCGTGATCGAGCCGCCAGCCTTGATGCAAAGGCGCAGGATTTCGCCCGCAAGTTTCTCGGCCAGCTTGTCCTGCCCTGGAATGGCGTCGTCGTAGAGCACAAGAGGATGCAGGTTGCCATCGCCGGCGTGAAAGACGTTGGCGACGCGCAGGCCGCATTCAGAGCTGAGACGAACAATTTCGCTCATCACATGCGGCAAGGCAGTGCGAGGAATCACGCCATCCTGAACGATGTAAGCGGGCGAAATGCGTCCGACGGCTGCGAAGGCGGCTTTGCGACCCGTCCACACGCGGGCGCGTTCCTCGTCGGACTGGGCAACGCGAATCTCCCACGCACCACATTTGGTGCATACATCGGCGACTTCATTCATCAGCGTCTCCACCTCGGGCGCGGGACCGTCCAGTTCGACCAGCAGCAGCCCGCCGCAGTCCGGATAGTTAGCATGCACGGCCGCCTCGGCGGCCTGAATGGCGAGGTTGTCCATCATCTCGATGGCGGCTGGGAGCATTCCGGCAGCAATAATCCCGCTGACGGCCGCACCCGCTTCATTCGTGGAGTTGAAGGCAGCGAGCAATACCTGAATCATCTCCGGCTTTTTCATGATGCGGAGAATGACTCTGGTGGCGATGCCGAGCGTGCCCTCCGAGCCGACGAAAACGCCGGTCAGATCGTAACCGGGACGGTCGACGGTCTTGTCGCCAAGGTGGACGAGCGAGCCATCAGGCAGCACGACTTCCATACCCAAAACGTGCGTCGTTGTGAAACCGTATTTCAGGCAGTGCGCGCCGCCGGAATTTTCCGCAACGTTGCCGCCGATCGAGCACACCTGCTGCGACGACGGATCCGGCGCGTAGAAATAACCTTCGGACGCCACGCGAGCGGTCACATTCAAGTTCATCACTCCGGGTTCGACGACCACTCGCTGGTTGGGCAGGTCGACTTCGAGAATGCGGTTCATGCGCGCGAGGCTGATGACGATGCCGTTGGCCACGGGCAGCGCTCCGCCGCTCAGTCCGGTGCCCGACCCGCGCGCTACGAATGGAATTTTCCCGCGATGGCAGACGCGCACGATCGCTTGCACTTGCTCGGTGGAGATGGGAAGGAGGACCGCCTGGGGCATCACGCGAAACATGGTGAGCCCGTCGCACTCGTACGTGCTGAGCTGCTCACGCTCGGTGATCAGACCCGAGGGGCCGACAATCGCGCGAAACTCATTCAGGATTCGGGCGTCCATGCCGTGCGCTCCTGTCACCGGGAAAGCGACGTGAAAAGCATCACCCGCTACGATACGCCGAATCCGCGGGGTTAGCCTTACGAATCTGGCGATGCGAGTTGCAGTCTGCAGATCAAGTGGCTAGGCTTACACCGATATGCCTGAAACGTTTTCATTCGCCGATCTCCGCGAGCTGTTTGCCAAGGCGAATGAGGAGAAGTCCGGCGACCAGTTGGCGGGCATCGCTGCGCGCTCAGAGCGGGAGCGGGTTGCGGCAAAACGTAAACTCGCGGACCTTCCGCTGGCGACGATCATCCAGCAGCCGGTGATTGATCCTGACGAGGATGACGTGAGCCGGCTGATCGCCGACGCTTTTAATGAAGAAGCGTTCCTGCCCATCAAAAGCCTGACGGTCGGGGAGTTTCGCGAACTCATCCTCGACGATTCCACGTCCGCGGCCGACCTGAAAAAATTGCAGTGGGCAATTACGCCGGAGATGGCCGCGGCGGCCGCGAAGATCATGAGCAACAAGGACCTGATTCTTGCCGCCGCGAAGATCCGCAATGTTACGCGCTGCCGCAATACCATGGGCGAGGCGGGCGTGCTGGGGATTCGAGTGCAGCCCAACCATCCGGCGGACGATGTGGGCGGAATTCTGCTGTCGGCGTTTGAGGGCTTGCTCTACGGCTGCGGAGATGCCGTGATCGGCGTCAATCCCGCGACGGATTCGGTGCATGCGGTCAGCGCCATTCTTGATGGTCTCGCGCGCCTGATCGACGCGTATGACATCCCCACGCAGAGCTGCTGCCTCGCGCACATCACCACGCAGTTGGCCGCGCTCAAGCAAGGGGCGCCTGTCGATCTCCTCTTTCAATCGGTTGCCGGAACGGAAACCGCGAACCGCAGCTTCGGAATTACGCTCGCCATGTTGCGGGAGGGCCGCGAGGAAGTGCTCGATCATCACCGCCAGCGCAATGTGCCGTGGAAGGGTGAGCAGGTCATGTACTTCGAAACCGGCCAGGGCAGCGCACTTTCAGCCGAGGCCCATCATGGAGTGGATCAATTGACGCTCGAAGCGCGCGCCTACGCGGTGGCGCGGGCGTTTGATCCGTTTCTGGTGAACAGCGTCGTCGGATTTATTGGTCCCGAATATTTGTACGACGAGCGGCAGATCATCCGCGCCGGACTGGAAGATCACTTCATGGGCAAGCTGCTGGGACTGCCCACGGGCTGCGATGTTTGCTACACCAACCATGCGGCGGCGGACCAGAACTCAGCGGAGAATCTTCTGTGTCTGCTGACGGCGGCGGGCTGCAATTACTTCATGGGAGTGCCTTGCAGCGACGATGTCATGCTGAACTACCAGTCCACCAGCTATCACGATGCGCTGGCCATGCGAAGGCTTTACAAACTTCGCCCCGCGCCCGAATTCCTGAGCTGGCTGCAGGCGATGGGAATCTATCGCGGCGACGAACCCGCGCTGCTGGATGCGCCCGCGCGGCAGCGCCTGATGCGCGGGCTGGAATCGTCGCTGGAGAGCATTCAATAATGCCCGACTCCGATGATTCCCTTGCGTACGGCGATTGGCCGGAAATCGTGCGGAAGATTCGGGCGCGCACTCCCGCGCGTTTGCTGGAAGGTCGCGTCGGGGCTGCGTATCGCACTGCGACCCAACTGGACCTCCGCGAGGCCCACGCGGCAGCGCGCGATGCCGTCCGATCGGAACTCGATCTCGAAAAGCAATTCGGCGCGGACTTCATCAGGAAGTGGGGACTGTTTGAAGTTTCGACCGCTGCGGCTTCGAAAGATGAATATCTTCTTCGGCCCAATCTCGGGCGGATTTTTGCCGAGGCGTCCGGTTCAGAACTGCTGAGGCGTTGCCCCCGGCAACGAGATTTGCAGATTGCGATCGGCGACGGGCTTTCGGTCAGCGCTGTCTCTGCCCAGGTTCCACAGTTATTGCCCGCTCTTTGGGATGGCGCCAAAGCTCGCGGATGGACCCTCGGCCAGGTGTTTGTGATTCGCCACTGCCGCGTGGGAATTCTGAATTCGATTGGCGAACTGCTCGAGCCAACAGTTGCGGTCCTCTTGATTGGAGAGCGACCTGGACTCGCCACCGCCGAGAGCTTGTCGGCGTATATGGCGTACCGCCCCCGGCGGACGCATACCGATGCCGAGCGTAACCTGATTTCGAATATTCATGCTCGCGGAATCAGCCCTGCGGAGGCGGCTGTGCGGATTGTGGAGCTCGCGGGGCAGATGATGGGCGCAAAGTGCAGCGGCACGCAGTTGCG
>JBEKOW010000061.1:0-17139 GCA_049521375.1 Terriglobales bacterium | reverse complement strand
CCGCGCCACGAGGTACTCGCGAAGAGCGTCGAAATTCTCGATGTCAAACTCCATCGCTAACCTGGTCCTGAACCTGAGATTACTGTATTACTGTTGATGGTCGGCTACGTAAGCGTGGTACCCTCTGCATAAAAATACGAATGCTCTTCCAAAAACGGGGTTCTCCAAACCAATCAACTTTTATGTTAACAATAGTGTTGACACGGAGGGATGCCCCAACTAGCCTACCACAGCCGATGTCGCGAATCACCAACCAAAGACGCGATAGGATTGAGGTTTCCGGTGGGTGATAGTACGCCGGTGTTTCGAAAGTCAGGTCGTCTTAAACTCATTCAGGGAACAGAAACATGAGCGAAAGGCTTGCGGGAAAAATCGCCGTCGTAACAGCGGCAGGACAGGGCATCGGACGGGCCACCGCGTTGGCATTCGCCGATGAGGGAGCGCTTGTATGGGCGACCGACATCAGCGAGCCTTTGCTAATGGCTCTCCGCAAGGAGCGGCCCGGAATTCGAACGCGGCGTATGGACGTCCGCGACACACAGGACATCGCAAATTGTGCGGTCGAAGTTGGCCGGCCTGATGTGTTGTTCAACTGCGCGGGCTATGTTCACCACGGTACGATTCTCGATTGCGCAGAAAAAGACTGGGATTTTTCGTTCGATCTCAACGTCAAGTCCATGTATCGGACCTGCCGCGCGTTTCTGCCCCTGATGTTGGAGGCGGGAAAGGGTAGCATCATTAATATGTCGTCGGCAGCTTCCAGTGTGAAGGCTGCCCCCAATCGTTTCGTGTACGGAAGCACAAAAGCCGCGGTGATTGGGCTCACCAAAGCGATCGCCGTCGATTTCATTCGAGGTGGCATTCGCTGCAATGCGATTTGTCCCGGCACCGTGCAATCGCCTTCACTGGAAGAACGCATCGCCTCGCAGGGCGACGTTGAGAAAGTTCGCTCCGGGTTTGTCGCGAGACAACCGATGGGACGCATTGGCCGGCCTGAGGAGATTGCAGCGCTCGCGGTTTATTTAGCCTCGGACGAATCCAGCTACACTACGGGACAGGCACACATTATCGACGGTGGCTTCAGTCTCTGATCCACAGCCCTTTGGAGAGAAAATGAAATTACTGCGCTACGGTCCATCCAACCAGGAAAAACCAGGAATGTTGGCGGCGGATGGCCAGGTCTTCGATCTGTCCGGGATAATTCCGGATCTTGCCGGAGAAGCGTTGCTTCCTGAGTCAATGGAAAAACTTCGCAACCTCGATGTCGCGCGTTTGCCCGAAGTTCAGGGAGAGCCGCGGATCGGCCGGTGCGTGGCGGGTGTGGGAAAATTCATCTGCATCGGCTTGAACTATTCCGATCATGCCAAAGAAGCTGGAATGGCGATACCGGCGGAGCCGGTGATTTTCATGAAGGCTCCATCGTCCATCTGCGGTCCGAATGACGATATCGTCACCCCGCGCGGATCGACGAAAATGGACTGGGAGGTTGAACTCGGCGTGGTCATCGGCAAGCCCGGAAAGTACGTGGAAGAAACCGAAGCGCTTTCGCATGTCGCTGGGTACTGCGTGATCAATGACCTTTCCGAACGCGCCTTTCAACTCGATGGGACAGGTCAGTGGGTAAAGGGGAAGAGCGCCGACACGTTCGGCCCAATCGGCCCATGGCTGGTTACCCCAGACGAAGTTCCAGACCCACAGAACCTGGAGATGTGGCTGGAGGTGGATGGTCACCGGTACCAGAACGGATCTACCCGGACCATGATTTTTGGGGTGGCATACCTAATCAGCTATGTGAGCGGTTTTATGAGCCTGCAAACCGGCGATATCATCTCCACCGGCACCCCTCCCGGAGTCGGCTTCGGGTTGAAACCGCCTGTCTACCTGCGCGTCGGCAATCGCATGCAATTGGGAATCAATGGGTTGGGGCAGCAGAGCCAAACAGTCGTCGCCGGCTAAGAAACTTTCTTGTAGATAAAAATCACGGCGCTACGCTTCTCTTTGATGTCCACTCGCAGCCCATGCTGCATAAGATCTTTCCCTAAGAGAATCCTCGGCGTCCTGTTGGCGTCGAGATCTCTCACTTCATACTTCGCCCCTGCATCAAGTTCTCGCAACAGCAGATTCTTCACTGGCTCCCCGTTCTCGTCCCGACGAAACGCTTGAATCATTCCATCGCCTTCTTTCGGACGATTAAATTGCCAGGCCGCCCATTCGAAGGCGGCACTCAGTTCCATGTTCGGGTCCGTCTTGCAATCGGAATTCAAACTGCAAGGCAAGAGAGGATAGTAGTCACCGTAGTAATAGGGACGCGCGATCTTTAGCTGCGCAACCATCTTGCGCATCCACTCAAAAGGAAAATCATCCGGAATAAATTTACCGATTTGATTCGGATATCCGGCGCCGTTGAAAAGCGCGAACCCCAGACCTGGAGCAAATCCACTGCGGAAGTGATACGTATCGCGCGGCCGAATCTGAAGCAGTGTCCCAAAATGTGGGCGCCAATAAGCGAGCCCTTCCGTGCTGACCTGGGCCCCGATCGGATCGGCATCGGGAGACACCGGGTAATCCGCCCGGCTCAAGTCCACTGCGCGTGAAATTGTCTCCAGATCGCCCCGCTGCACAATGTCAAGAATCAGTTGCGGATGATTGCGCCGCAACCCATCCCAGAACTCCAGGAGGCCTTCGGCATAGCGAATCTGGGTAATTCCTTGACGATCCGCGCTGTCAGCCTGCGTCCAGAAAGGAGCAAGCGAAAAATTGCAATCTTGCCGGTAAATGTCGATGCCCTCTTTCGTTATGAGGGCTGAAATCCAGTCGATCATGTATTGACGCGCGGTGGGATTGCCGAAATCGAACATCCGAAATTTCACCAGCGGTCGCTCGGTACTGCCCTCAAAGTGAGTGGTCACCTCCCCAATAAACCAGTCGGGGTGCTCAATCGTCAGCGGCGTTCCCACCACTGCTCGCTCCGGCTCAAACCAGAGGAGATACTTCATCCCATGCGCGTGTGCGGCATCGCTAATAGGACGCAGACCTCCGTCTGGGTGCGGAACCCGATTGACCCGCCAGTTACCGGCGTGAAGGAACCAGTCTTCTCTTCCAAATACCTGAAACTCTTCCACTGGACGATCCGTCCCATACCATCCGGCGTCCATCCAGAAATTCTCAAACCCAAGATTCTCCTTTGTGATCTGATCAATCAGCCGCAGGCTGGTAGATGTCTTCATTCCGCCCCATCCGGTGAATGAAATTGGCAGAACGACCGGCTTCCCGTCGTATTGAGGCGTGTGATATTTCAGGATGTGCCGGCGGAGGACATTATGTGCGTCGATATCGTCCCCTCGCCACGGCAGCAGGAGAACCTCCGGAGTACGAATCTCCTCCCCGGGATGTAGTGAGACATGTGTCCCACCCATACCTGCCGAAACCGAAATCGCCCCTTCGCTCGGTCGCGAAAAATTGATCGACCAAGTCCCCGGCCATCCCAGGGCGCCGATCAGACCGCCGTCATGGGTCTGGATGTCGAAGAAAGGTATCGCCTCAACCGTCTTGCCGCCGCTTTCACTGGAGATCTGAAATGAGTCAAGTTGATTCAGCGGCTTTTTCTGCAAGGCATAGGTGTCCATCCCCCCGCATCCCGTGGAGTAAAGAAGGGTCGGAATACCTTCGCCCGCGACCGGAAACCCAACGTCAAGCGCCTGAACGTACTCGAGGAGCGGAGTGTCGACCTGCCCCCCGTTCTTGAAATATGCCGTCCACTCCACTACTGGCGAATTCGCAAACTCCAGCGCGTCTATCCGGACCTGCAAACCCGTCTTCGGATCGGTCCAGAGCACCGTGTATTCGGTGCGGTTACCGTCGAGCTGCGTGGCCTTCGTCTTCTTTGGCCAAGCTTTCAGCAGTTCGTTTGACCCCTGCCTGTCATAAGCGAATGAGATTGGCGGCTGCGCCGCATCGTTCAGCAGATGTTCCTTGAGCCAGGGGTTGTTTGGAGGGAGCGCATTGTTCTCGTCCAAACCAGCCGCCAGAGCGCAATTCGCTGTCAGGACAAACCCAACGACGACCACTGCAATATTCAAATAGGCAACCAGCACTGTTTTCCGAGATCCATGCCTCCAACGTAAACCGTTCATGCGCTTGCACCCTTGCTTCAATTCGCTCAAATTGCTCCCTGCAGATTGCCGACCTCTGCCACGCGTCAGACTATTCGCGCCTTTGCTGCTATGTCAACACGCTTGTTAACATTATTGGACGTTTTACGACCCCCGACTCGCTCCACATCATCGGATTTTCATCCGACTTGCGGATGATGTCGCATAGGAAGGTTCCCGCCGTAAAACTCGAGTACCATCAAAGCTCGCGATAACCAGAGGGGGTAGCTAGACCATGTCTGACAAGAAGCCCAAGTATCGTTCAGCCGCCTGGTTTGCGAAGACCGACAAGGACGGTTTCGCTCACCGCAGTTGGATGCGCAATCAGGGTCTTCCGGACCACGTGTTCGACGGACGGCCGGTGATCGGTATCTGCAACACCTGGTCAGAACTCACCCCTTGCAACGCGCATTTTCGCCAGATCGCGGAGCATATCAAGCGCGGCGTCTGGGAGGCCGGAGGGTTCCCGCTGGAATTTCCCGTAATGTCGCTTGGGGAAACCAACATGCGCCCTACCGCCATGCTCTTCCGCAACCTGGTGAGCATGGACGTCGAGGAGTCGATCCGCGCGAACCCCATCGACGGCGTCGTGTTGCTATGCGGATGCGACAAGACCACTCCTTCCCTCGTCATGGGAGCGGCAAGCTGCAATGTCCCCGCGCTGGTGGTTTCTGGCGGTCCCATGCTGAATGGGAAGTATCGGGGGCAGGACATCGGCTCGGGAACCGGAGTCTGGCGCTTTAATGAGGAACTGAAAGCCGGCACTCTAAGCCAGGAGGCTTTCATGGAAGCCGAAGCCTGCATGTCGCGCTCCGCGGGACACTGCATGACGATGGGAACGGCATCCACTATGGCTTGCATGGTGGAGGCTCTCGGTATCGCACTACCGCACAATGCGGCCATCCCCGCTGTCGATTCACGCCGCTATGTTCTTGCCCACACAGCCGGCCGTCGCATCGTTGCAATGGTTCGCGACAATCTGCGAATGTCGCAGATTCTGACACGGCCGGCATTCGAGAATGCGATTGTTGTTAACGGCGCAGTGGGCGGGTCGACCAACGCTGTGATTCATCTTCTGGCTATCGCGGGGCGCGTTGGCCTAAAAGTGACTCTGGATGATTGGGACCGCTTGGGCCGTAAAGTCCCGACGCTCGTGAATCTGATGCCGTCTGGACGCTTCCTGATGGAAGATTTTTATTATGCCGGCGGCTTACCTGCTGTCATTCGCGCGCTTGATGAACGCAACCTGATTCATCGCGATGCCCTGACCGTGAATGGGAAGACGATCTGGGAGAACTGCGAGACTGCACCTAACTGGAACTCTGAAGTAATTCGCCCCTTGGGCGAGCCGCTCGTAGAGCAAGGAGGTATCGCCGTGCTGCGCGGTAATTTGGCTCCTGACGGCGCGGTGCTCAAACCTTCGGCGGCGTCCCCACGCCTCATGCGCCATCGCGGCCGCGCCGTCGTATTCGAGAACATCGAACACTATAAAGAGCGAATCGACGATCCCGGTTTAGGAGTCGATGAGAACTGCATCCTGGTATTGAAGAACTGCGGACCGAAAGGCTATCCCGGAATGGCGGAAGTCGGCAATATGAGCTTGCCGGCAAAGTTGCTGCAACGCGGGATCACCGACATGGTGCGCATCTCAGATGCGCGCATGAGTGGGACAGCCTATGGGACGGTCGTTCTCCACGTTTGCCCTGAAGCCGCAGTCGGCGGGAACCTCGCACTGGTGCTGGACGGCGACTTTATAGAATTAAACGTGGAAGGGCGCACCCTGAACCTGGAAGTTTCGCAAGCCGACTTGGATCGGCGTCGCGCCCACTGGCAGGCTCCAACGAGTCCCATGAAAGGTGGATATCAGCAACTCTACGTCGAGCGTGTGATGCAAGCTAATACAGGAGCAGATCTGGACTTTCTAACGGGATGTCGCGGCGACGATGTCCCGCGCGAATCGCATTAGGTCCCTTCAGCGCGCGATCCTTGCCGCTCCACCTCGCATCACAGCCTCGACTTCGGGAAGGGTAACCATGCTCGTGTCTCCCGGAGTAGTCATGGCGAGCGCGCCATGAGCAACTCCGCACTGAACGGACCATGTAGGGTCTTTGCCCGTGAGCAACCCATAGATCAGCCCAGATGCGAACGAGTCGCCGCCACCCACCCGGTCCAGAATTTCTAAGGGCCGCTGTGGAACATGCAGGATCTTTCCCTCATGGAGAGCGATCGCTCCCCAGTCGTTCATGGTTGCGCTGTGTGCCGTACGCAGCGAGGTCGCAATAAGCTTGAGATTGGGATAGAGTTTGGCAACGCGACGCAACATCACCTCGTAGCTCGCCACCGGCAAATGGCTGAAGTCGTCCCCGACGCCTTCAATCGCGATCCCAAGCGTAGCGGAAAAATCCTCCTCGTTCCCGAAGAGAACATCCACCGAGGAAACCAGTTCGCGGTTGACCTCTTGAGCTTTTGCCTTCCCACCGATGCCTTTCCAGAGCGATTCGCGATAATTGAGGTCATAAGAAATGACGGTGCCCGACGCGCGCGCGGCTTGAATGGCGGCTTTAGCCACCGAAGCGGACGAGCCAGAGAGCGCGGCAAAAATGCCCCCAGTATGCAGCCAACGAGTTCCACACTTCTCGAAGATGTACTCCCAATCAAAGTCACTCGGCCGGCAGTTCGCGATCGCCGTGTTTCCACGGTCCGAACAGCCCACGGCTGACCGGACACCGAACCCGCGCTCGGTAAAATTCAGACCGTTGCGCACTGTTCTGCCAATCCCGTCATAGGGCAACCAGCGGAGGAGCGCAGTGTCGACGCCTCCCTGCATGATCAAGTCCTCAAGCAACAGCCCAATCGGATTTCTGGCAAACGCCGTGATCACGGCTGTGCGCATTCCGAAGCACCGCCGCAGCCCGCGCGCGACGTTATATTCGCCACCACCCTCCCAGACGCGAAAAGTTCGAGCCGTATGGATGCGCTCCTCCCCCGGATCGAGGCGCAGCATTACTTCACCAAGGCTGACACAATCCCATTTGCAACCATCGACCTCTTTTACAATGACCGGGTTCATGGCGTCATTTTAGATGTTCGCGGCGCACGCTGCTCAATTTCCCGTGTCACGTGCTGCGTATCGATAGCGTCAGCGTATAATCCACCGAAGAAAATTCATGTATGTCATTCAAGAAAATTGAAGTCCTCGGAAAAATTGTCTCTTCCGGGCTGGTTGCTGTCATTCGGGCGGAAAGCGCGGATCAAGCCGCGCACATCGCCGAAGCCTGTGGTCTGGGAGGAGTTGCCGCTCTTGAAATTACCTTCACAGTCCCTGGGGCCACCAGTGTCATCGAGCACCTGGCGAAACGGCCGACTGGCTCGATTTTGCTCGGGGCAGGAACGGTTCTTGATCCGGAAACCGCCCGCATTGCAATTCTTGCTGGCGCCCAGTTCATAGTCAGCCCTGCCTTCAACCCCCATACCGCACGTCTCTGTAATCGCTATCAAGTGCCTTACCTGCCAGGCGCCGCAACCATTCGTGAAGTCGTCGAGGCAATGGAGAGCGGTGCCGATATAGTGAAGGTCTTTCCCGGCGAGATACTGGGCCCAGAATTCGTGAAGGCGGTGAAAGGGCCTCTGCCACAGGCGCAACTCATGCCAACAGGCGGAGTCAGCATCGACAATGTAGACGAGTGGATCAAAGCCGGCGCAGTTGCGGTGGGAGTCGGAGGCAGCCTTACGGCCGGGGCAAAGACGGGTGACTTCGCGACCATAACCAAGCTGGCTCGGCAGTTCGTGGAAAAGATCAAGCACACGCGCGGCCGATGAACACGCTGCATACCCGATCCGGTTACTGGTTCAGACAGTTCACGCAGGAAGTCTTGGGAGAGAACTATTTCTGTTCCGCCAAGCTACTGCGCGCTGTGCGTCTGGGCGGCAAGTGCATTGTTGAGATTGAATTGCGCGTTGGCGAGTCCGGGCTTGATGCGCAGGGCCGTATTACAGTGGGCGATGGCTTCGTCTGTGCGACCCAGGTGCACAAGCGCGAAGCAGAGGTTACTTTCATTGTCCGCGTCGCCGGGTGCGAGCGCCAAGGAGCGTTCGATATGCCGCCGCGCTGCGTCAAAATCGCCGCGCGCCGACATAAGCACACCCATGTCAGCCTGTGGAAGTGGCATATTGGGGTTGAGCTCGAGCGCCTTTGCAAGACTCGCCTGCGCCTCATCCAGCTTTCCCCCGCGCAGCAACTCATGCCCGAGGTTGGCCTGAGCCTCGGCGTAATCGGGACTGGTAGACAGCGCCGCTCGGTACAAGTTGATCGCCTCGCCGTAGTTTCCTTCTCCGGCGATCACTACTCCCAGATTATTTTGGATTACGGAATTGTCGCTGGTGACGCTGAGTGTGTGCTCGAACAGTGTGCGGCTGGATTTCCAATACGCCGCCTGCCGGTATGACGCAACCGCCAGCACCGCGAGCGCCCCGACAGCCGCGACAGAGGCAGCGATGCGCAACGCCGGTCGATGCTCGACCAGGTCACCCAGCGTCCAGACCAGCGCAATCGAGAATCCCACCATCGGAACATAAGTGTAGCGATCAGCCATCGCCTGACTGCCAACCTGCACTAAGCCAATGACCGGCACCAACATGCCCAGGTACCAGAACCATCCGACCGCAAGGTACGGACGCTGCTTCACCCACAGCCATGCAGTTGCCGTCACACCTGACAGGACGACTACAGAGAATATCGCGCTGCTGAGTTCAGGCCCTTTCGCCGGATAAAGCACCCCCAGATCAGCGGGCCAAAATGTCTTTCCTATGTATGCAACATAAGCGATAGCCGCGTTGGCGAGTCGGGCGGGAAACGGAAAGCGGGTGAGGGATACCACGGCACCATAGCCACGCTGCGCCAGAAAGGTGAGCACCGAGGTGACCGCCGCCATGGCCAGAAGCGGCACCTTTTCCATGACGACCCTACGGATTGCGGTGGCGTTGGGAGGCCAATCAAGCCGGCCAAGGGGCCAGTAATCCAGCAGCAAGAGGACAAACGGAAAGGTGACCGCCATGGGCTTTGCAAGCAGGCTCAGCCCGAACGCCGCGGCCACCGCAAAGTAACGCCGGATGCCAGGCTTTGCGGCATAACGCACATAGAACCAAAGCGTGAGCATCTCGAAGAATGTCGAGAGGACGTCTTTGCGCTCCGAGATCCACGCCACCGACTCAACATGCAGCGGATGCACGGCGAAGATCGCAGCCACCACGGCGCAACGCCACGGCTGGCGCGTCATACGGACAAGAGTGAGAAAAAGGAGCAACGCGGACGCTAAATGCAACGCCACGTTCACCAGGTGTTGAGCACCCGGGCTCGAGCCGAACAAGCTGAAATCCAGCATGTACGAGATCCAGGTGAGCGGATGCCAGTTGGAGTAAAAGAAGGTAGTGAACGCCCATCCTATGTTGCTGGCAGTGAGGCCCGCCTGCACCCATGGATTCTTGTAGACATACTGATCGTCGTCGTAGGCGACGTATCCGTGGTTAGCCGTTTGAGAGTAAATCGCCAGAATCGCCAATGCCAGCAGAAGGCAGATGACAACAGAGATAGTCCGCGATGAGGCACCCCGCGGATGTTCGCCATCGGATCCGGCCAGTACCTCTCCACCCCAACTGGATGCGCCCTGTGCACCATGACACTTCTTGTATTTCCGGCCACTCCCGCACGGGCATGGTTCGTTACGTGTGGGCTTGGGTCCGTAGGACATGAAGGGTTCGATCAGTACGCTTGCATTTTACTCTGCATGCTCGTTGACCGAGATTCAGATGACCAGGGGCCTGAAACCTACCACTCGCGCATGCCCCCAACGCTAGTGCTGGAACCAGTCCAGAGTCGGATCGCTATTTCCGTTGTAGCTTCCCACTGGGATGAACAATACCGAGGTCGGACTGACGATGTACATGATGCCAACCTCCGTGCTCCCCTGCGAGACTACCGTCCGGCCATTGCCAGTGACGGAGTAAGTGCTCGTGAGTGGGTTCTCCTGTGGTCCGCGCGCGCTGTCATTCTGAGTAGAACCCGTAAGGCTACCCGCTCCGTCAGCCGTCAGCGAGTCGACTTCGGCACCCGAGTTCCCATCTTCGGGGTAATCGCTGCCGCCCGTGTACGTGCCGCTGATCGACGCGTTGGTAAAGTTGCTCCCCGTTTGCGGATAGATCTGCCCAAAAGCAACGGCATTGTCTGTCCCCAGGACGAAGCCGCGGTTCGGCGAAATCATGTAGAAGACCGGTGGATTAATGCCCAGTCCAGTCAAGGCGACGCGCCCGTCCACAGCAACACTATACGTTGGGGTACCGGTCTCGGTAGAAAGCTTGCCTCCATCGTTGCCGTCAAAGCTGTAGCTAGCCGAGCCGCTGCCGCTCGACGTGAACATCCCACCAAGGACGTTCCCAACCGGAGAGCCGCTGCTGTTATCGACCGACTGCACGCCCACAATCGCGTTCCCGCTGAGCGCGGAGTCGGTGAAGCTTCCTCCACCGGTTTGCTGCAGAACATCACCGGCCAGCAGTGGGTTCCCCACTGGATCGTATTCCATGAATAGCATCTCGGTCGCGTTCACCACGTAGAAGATGAACATGTTGGTCTGTCCGCCCCCGACGTTGAACGTCATCGTCACCGAGCCGCGACCGGTGCTTGTCGACAGAATTGTGAAATTGCTGGCGGTCAGGCTGGCCTGGGGGGTCACCGTGCCAAAGTCATCCGCATCGGCGATACCGTTGAAGTGACCCTTACCGTCGGAATTGAATTCCCCGGCCAACCCGGATCGGTGTCCAGAAGCGTCCGAGCCGATGAACCCGAACGCGTAGTCGCCGCTCAATTTTCCGATCGAGAACGCCGAGGTGGTCTGTTTCCGCAATGGCCCGGAAGCGACGATGTTGGAATTGTCGTAGTACATGATTCTGCCGCTGCTGCCCCCGGTGTTCAATGTGATCGCGAAGGTTCTGGCGGTCGAGTTTCCGTTGACGGTCTCATTCAAGGTCATGAGTCCAAGATTGTTCGAACCCATGCAATAAATTCCCGCGAGTTTGCCGCTCTGCGGGCCGTTGAACTGGTCGTTGCTGTCAAATTTGCCACTCGTGATGTTGCCGGAGCCATCCGCCACAAAACTTCGAACAGACGCGGCCTGCACGGTCGACGTACCCGGCTGGGTGGACCAGCCTTCGGTCAATGCCGCGTAACCACCGGAGAATGCGGAGTTATTGCCGCACGTCATCACCGTAATGCTCAGGTTCGCAGTTACGTGGGTTGAGGCCGAGTCGGTCACTTCCACCGTAAAGCTGAAGGCTCCCGTGGCCGTGGGAGTTCCGGTGATGGCGCCCGTGCTGCCGCTCAGCGTAAGTCCACCCGGCAAGTTCCCAGTGCTGATGCTCCAGGTGTAGGGTTGCACGCCGCCTCTAGCGGACAACGTGGCCGCATACATCGTTACTTCACTTCCAGCAGGCAATCCCGTCGTTTGGATCTGTAACGGGCTACCGGGGTTAATCGTGATGCTCAGGTTCGCCGAGGCCTGCGCAGCCGGGGTTTCCGAGTCCATCACCGTTATGGTGAAGCCGGAGGTTCCGACTGCTGTCGGTGTTCCGTAAATCTGTCCGGTTATGCTGTTCAGATTCAATCCGGCGGGCAGACTTCCTTTCGTGATGCTCCAACTGTAGACTGGCACACCGCCGCTGGCCAGCACCGTCTGGTTATAGTTCGCGCCTGCGTTGCCGGATGCCAGCGAAGTCGTGGTGACGGTGAGCGCTGCGTTGATGGTAATGCTCAGATTCGCCATCGCCACCTGCGCCGGGCTGCTGGAGTCGGTCACCTTGGCTGTGAAATTGAACACCCCTGTTTGCGTCGGAGTTCCGGAAATCTGACCCGTAGCGGACGCCAGCAAAAGTCCGGGAGGCAGACTACCCACGCTGATACTCCATGCATATGGGAAGTTTCCGCCGGAGGCTGACAAGGCGTCTCCGTATGCCGTGTTGATCACACCTATCGACAGACCGCTGGTGATCACCTGCAACGGAGTGCTGACCGTGATGCTCAGGTTCGCTGTTGTGCCCTGCGCGGAGGGTGTTTCGGAGTCCGTGACCTTGACTGTGAAGTTTGCCGTTCCACTAGTTGTCGGTGTCCCGGAGATTTGTCCGCTGCTGTTCATGCTCAAGCCCGAAGGCAGGCTGCCTGCCGCGATACTCCAGATGTACGGCGTGACACCGCCCGTGGCTGCAAGCGTCTGACTGTAAACAACTCCCATTACGCCGCCTGGGAGTGTTTGTGTAGTCACGACTAGTGGCGGAGCGCTGATCGAGATGCTCAGATTCGAGCTCGCCGTCATAGCTGACTTTTCCGCGTCCGCTACCGTCACAGTGAAGCTCATCGTTCCCACCATCGGTCCGGTCGGCGTGCCGGTAATTGCGCCGGTCGCAGAGTTCAGTGCGAGGCCGGCGGGCAGGCTCCCGGTTGTTATCGCCCATGAATACGGAGTGATGCCGCCTACTGCCTGCAAGGTCTGGCTGTAGGGCGTTCCGACTACACCCGCTACGAGACTGGTGGTTGTAACACTAAGCGGTGCCGCACTGACTGTGATACTCAGGTTCGCGTTCGCGGTCTTGGCCGGAATCTCCGAGTCGGTCACGGTCGCGGTAAAGCTGGTCGGCCCAGCTACGTTGCCCGTGGGCGTTCCGGAAATGATCCCTGTGCTTGAATTCAAGCTCAGTCCAACCGGCAGAGCGCCCGCAGTAATGCTCCACACATACGGAGTAATGCCGCCCGTGGCCGCGAGCGTCTGACTATAAGCGCTTCCCAGCGTTCCCCCGCCCAACGTCTGTGTGGTCACACTAAGTGGCGGAGCACTGATAGAGATGCTCAGATTCGCGCTCGCCGTTGCGGCCGGCTTTTCCGAGTCCGTCACGGTCACCGTGAAGCTGATTGTTCCGACCTGCGGACCGGTCGGAGTCCCCGTTATCGCGCCCGTCGCGGGGTTCAGTACCAGACCGGCGGGCATGCTGCCCGTTGTGACTGCCCATGAATAAGGAGCAGTACCGCCGGTCGCCTGTAAGGTCTGGCTATAGCCTGTGCCCACGACCCCCGCCGGCAGACCTGTAGTCACGATGGTCAGGGGCGTGCCCGTCGTAGTTCCCGTACCTATGGCGGCGATCATTTGCGGACTGGTTGGATCCGAGTCAGCCACGCTGATGGTCGCGGATCTTGCTCCAGTCGCAGTCGGCTTGAAAGTCACGTTGATCACGCATTGACCGTCCCCGGCCAGCGAGGAACCGCAGTTGTTCGTCTGAGAAAAATCTCCTGGATTGGTGCCTCCGATCGTGATGCCGCTGATGCTGAGCGCCGTGCTACCTGCATTGGACATCGTCACAACCTTCGGCTTGCTGCTCTGGCCGACATTTACAGAACCGAAGTTCAATGATGTGGTCGACAGTTTCACGGCGGTTCCCGTGCCCATCACGCCGATGACATTCGGGCTTGCCGGATCGGAATCGGTGATGGTGATCGTCCCATAGCGCGTTCCGACAGCGGTTGGAGTGAAATCGAAGCCTAAGTTGCAAACAGATGACGGAGGAACCATGCCACTGCTGGGACATTGATTTGTAGTACTCGTAAGCGCAAAATCGCCGCTTACAGTGATCGCGCTTATGTTCAGAGCGGTTGTGCTGCTGGAGTTGGTCAGAGTCACCGTCTTCGCGGTGCTGGCCGTATTCAGCAATTGCGTGGCAAATACAATGTCAGTCGACGACAATATCACCGAGCTGACAACTCCATTGCCGATAAGGCTAACTGCCTGTGGACTCCCGGCGGCGTTGTCGTTGATAGTGATGCTGCCTGTTCTGGTCCCCACGGCGCTTGGCGTGAAGCGCACGGAAATCACGCAACTTGTGCCCGCAGGCAACGTGCTCGGGCTGATCGGACAATTGGTGCTCTGCGAATAATTGTTGCTCGTGCTCGCAATCGAGTTGATCGTGAGCGCTCCGCTTCCTGTGTTCGACAGTGTGATGTATTGCGGAGCGCTGATCTTGTGAAATGCCTGGTTCCCAAAACTAAGACTCGTCGCCGACAGGCTCACGACGGGAGCCTGCAACCCTTTGTCGATGCCGGCTCCATCATAAGCAGCCGTGGGATTGGATTGAGCCAATATTAAGCGGCCGCCAAACATGGCAAATAACGCGACGAAGCTTGTGAGAAGAAAAGCTCGATAGCAGCGCATAGGTTTTTGTCCAAAGGGGTCAACAGGGGAGCCGACAAACACCCCACCCTAATTCGAGGAATGGGGCTTATCGTCGAACAGTTCGTCCCGAGAGCTGTTCACCCATAGCCTAATGGCTTGGTACGCGCCCCTGAATAGCTCGGATGGGCCATAGGGGAGGAAGAAGGCTCCATGGAGCTTGCAATTGAATAAGATAAAGCGGAAGCACAGGTCTTTAACTATCTCTGACGTTGCTTGGGAATGTTGGCCAAGCCGAGCAGATCTCGCAAGTCCCAGGATTTTCGATTCGTCAAATCGAAAATATTGATCGGATTCCTCCCGAAGTTGTATTGACCGCAGGAGGCGCTCGCTCTAGAATGCAGTCGATGTCGAGGAAGTCTCTTTCCGCGCTGTGTATGTGCACTTGTTGTTGTTGCGCATGCGTGTGTTCTGGCGCGGGGAGGTTGCCGATCTAAGTAGCTAATTAAAATACCGGCACTTATAACCCCACCGCCCAGATCGATCTGGCGGTGGGGTTTTTATTTTCCGGAACAAAACAGTCTGGGGCGAAACGGGCTATGACAAACATCACAAAGGAAACCAAGGCTCAAAGGGTCGAGCGCATTAAGCGCTCCAAGAATCCCTGGGAAGGCCTGGACGAAATCCGGCGCTTTGCCCGCGAAGGGTTCTCGTCTATTCCTCCCGAGTGGATTGGAACCTACTTCCGCTGGTGGGGTGTGTACACCCAGGGTGACGGCGCGGGAGTAACCGGCGGCCAAAACGGAGAAGGCAAGTCCCTGCAATGCTTCATGGTGAGAATCCGCATTCCCAATGGCCTACTCAGCTCTCAGCAATTGCGAACCATTGCCGAAATCACCCACCGTTACGCTCACGGCATTGCCGACATCACGGTACGCCAGAACATTCAGTTGCACTGGGTCACGATCGAAGCCCTCCCCGAAGTCCTCGAAGCACTCGCAAGAGTCGGCCTCAACACAATCAGTGCCTGCGGCGATGTCACCCGCAACGTTACCGGCTGCCCCGTCGCCGGTGTAGATGCAGACGAAATTTGTGACGCTTCGCCCCTGGCGCTCGAAGCGTCGCGAATGCTTGCGGGGAATGGCGATTTTTATAACCTTCCCCGCAAGTTCAAGATTTCGATCACCGGATGCCCCGTTTGGTGCCCCTACCCGGAGATCAACGATGTCGGCCTCACCGCCACGCGGCGCACATCGCGCGGTGCCGAGGAAATCGGGTTCTCCCTGCGAGTTGCAGGTGGCCTCTCCACTGAGCCCTACCTCGGAGTGCGTCTGAACGCTTTCGTGCATTGGGATCAGGTCCTGCCCACAATTAAGGGAATTGCAGAGCTGTTTCGGGACTCGGATGTTCTCCGCGAACACCGCGAGCGTGCGCGCATGAAGTTTCTCTTCCTGCGGCATGGCTGGACCGCAGAGAGTTTCCTTGACGAACTCGAGCGCCGCGTTGGATTCCACTTCGAACCCGC
Source organism: Terriglobales bacterium (assembly GCA_049521375.1). GTDB lineage: Bacteria > Acidobacteriota > Terriglobia > Terriglobales > Acidobacteriaceae > Acidiflorens. The sequence continues at coordinate 1,264 of JBEKOW010000061.1, read as the reverse complement.
CGTCGAAGAACACCCGCCCGCCGACGTTTACCGAGACCACGTGGGCATTCATCCGCAAAAGCAGCCGGGCCTCTCCTACGTGGGGGCCGCAGTCCTGCGTGGTCGAATTACCGCCGAGCAGATGCAGGCGGCCGCCGATCTGGCGGATCGCTACGCCGGTGGCGAACTGCGCACCACTAACATGCAGAACCTCCTTATAGTGAATGTCCCCCAACTGAAGACCGCCGACCTCGCCCGGGAACTGGAAGGAATTGGACTGCCCGTCGGCGGCTCGTCCTTCTGGCGCGGCACCGTTGCCTGCAGCGGCACCGAATTCTGCAAGCTCGCGATCACCGAAACAAAAAGCTTTTCCCGCTGGCTGGTGCAGGAGTTGGAAGACCGCCTTCCTGGCTTCGATCAGCACTTGAAGCTGCATGTCACCGGCTGTCCGAATAGTTGCGGCCAGCACTGGATTGCCGACATCGGCATCGACGGCAAGAAGATAAAGATCGATGGCAAAATGGTCGATGCCTATTACTTTTGCCTGGGGGGTGCGCTCGGTCTGCATCAGACCACGGCCCGCCCCGTTGGATACCGCTGCCCCGCCACCGAAGTGCCGGAATCAATCGAGCGATTGCTGCGGCAATATCTGGCCGAGCGTCAGGCAGACGAGAACTTACGCCAGTTCTTTTCCCGGCACACGGATACCGAGTTGCGGGAATTCCTCGCGGGCGCTGCCGTGTCCTCCGTCCCTCGCGATCTGCCGCCCGTGAGCATTGGGCATTCCGCGACATCCCCTGGAGGCGACGGTGACTAGCCTGTTCCCCATGTTTCTGAAGTTGGAGGGAAAGCATTGCCTTGTCGTCGGGGCCGGCAAGGTAGGCGAACCCAAGATTGGCGGCCTGATCGACACCGGCGCGCGCATCCACGTCGTTGCCGTCGATGCCAGCGACACGGTTCGCGATTGGGCCGCGGCCGGGAAGATCCAACTGGATCTGCGAGCTTTCTCTCCCGAAGACCTCGAGGGTAAATCCCTCGCTGTCATAGCTACCGCTTCAAACACCCTCAACGAGTTGATCTACCGCGAGGCGAGTCGCCGAGGCGTGCTGTGCAACGTAGTCGATGTTCCGGAATATTGTGATTTCTTCTACCCCGCCGTGGTGCGGCGCGGCGACTTGCAGATCGCGATCTCCACTGCCGGCAAGAGTCCATCGCTGGCCCAGAAGCTGCGGCAGCAACTGGAACGACAGTTCGGCCCCGGATATGCCGAGTGGCTTGACCAACT
>JBEKOW010000060.1:0-17748 GCA_049521375.1 Terriglobales bacterium | reverse complement strand
CAGCAAACGCGGATGCGGGCAATCGAGAATGAGCGCTGGCTGCTGAGCGCTACGAACACGGGGTTGACGGCGGTGATCGACCCCCTGGGCAGAGTGGTAACGGAAGTTCCACGGAAGGAGCGGACCGCGCTGGTGGCGCACTACGCGCTTTTGTCCGGTACCACTTTCTACACCCGGCACGGGGATTGGTTCGCGTACCTGTGTGCGATAATTTCAGCAGGCGCGCTGGGAGCACGTTTTGTACTTTCGGGAAGTGCGCGAGAGAAAAGAGAGCCATAGGTAATGTTGGATGAACTCGAACAGCAATATTCCTCATTGAAGACCAAGGTTCACGACCTGCGGGAGTATCTTTGACGCGGGCAAACTGCGCCAGCAGTTAGTCGAAATTGAAAAGCAGGCGGCGGATCCTGGGCTATGGTCGAATCCCGCAAAATCTCAGCAGGTGATGCGCGAGCGCAAGCGACTGGAAAACGTGTTGTCGCTGGAAGGCGATCTGGCGCGGCGGACGGACGACATTGTCGCCTATTTTGACTTGGGCAAAGAAGGCGAGGATGTTTCCGCCGACCTGCAGCGGGAACTCGATTCGCTGCGCGAACTGGTGGACCGGGTCGAGACCGAGACGCTGCTTTCGGGTGAAAACGATGCGCGTAATGCGATCGTGACCATCCATCCGGGAGCGGGGGGAACCGAATCGCAGGACTGGGCCGATATGCTGCTGCGCATGTACTTGCGCTGGGCGGAGCGGCAGGGATTCAAGACCGAGATGTACGACTACCAGCCGGGCGAAGAGGCGGGGCTGAAATCGGCAACGTTTTCGGTGATTGGCGAATATGCGTTTGGATATCTGACGAGCGAGATTGGCGTCCACCGGCTGGTGCGGATTTCTCCATTCGATCAGGCAAAGCGGCGGCATACTTCATTTGCCAGCGTGTACGTTTCCCCGGAGATCGACGACAGCATTGAGGTCAACATCAAGCCCGACGATATTCGGATCGATACCTATCGATCGAGCGGGAAGGGCGGACAGCACGTGAATACGACCGATTCCGCGGTGCGGATCACGCATATTCCAACGGGACTGGTGGCGGCCTGCCAGAACGAGCGGTCGCAACACAAGAATAAAGACAAAGCGATGAGCATGCTGCGATCAAAGCTCTACGAGTTTGAACTGGAGAAGAAACGCGAAGTTACGAAGAAGATCGAGGACTCGAAGCTGGACATCGATTTCGGATCGCAGATCCGGTCGTATGTGCTGCAACCGTACCGGATGATCAAGGACCATCGGACGAAACTGGAGATTGGCGATGTGGATCGCGTGATCGATGGCGATTTGCGGCCGCTGATGCAGGCTTATTTGCGGATGCGGCGCGGGGAGAAGAAAGCTTAGCTGTTCGGATGGGTAGGGTTCCTTCGACTCCACCCAACCATTCGCTTCGCGGATGGTTGGGTTACGCTCAGGATGACATGGATTTTTCGGGTCTCGGCGATATGGCAAAAAGCTTGGTGAAACCACCTCGGCTTGGAAAGCGCTTGCAGCAGGCATTTCGTTATGCTGCCAGAAATCATGCGGGGCAGGCCCGGAAGGGAACTGCGGTTCCTTATCTTTCGCATCTGATGGCGGTGACATCGTTAGTGCTGGAGGCGGGAGGCGACGAGGAGATGGCGATCGCGGCGCTGGTGCATGACGTGGTGGAAGATTGCGGTGGAATGCCTCGGCTGCGCGAGATTCGAAAACAGTTTGGGCCGCGAGTGGCGAAGATCGTCGAAGGATGCACGGATTCGTTTGGCGAGCCGAAGCCGGAATGGATTGAGCGGAAAAAGGATTATCTTCGCGAGGTGAAACACGCCGACCGGGAGACGCGGCTGGTTTCGGCGTCGGACAAACTGCATAACGTCCGTACGATTCTGGCCGATTACCGGCAGGACGGGGAAAAAATCTGGTCGCGCTTCAATGGAAAGAAGGAAGGGACGCTCTGGTACTATCGCGCCTTGAGCGATGAGTATGCGCGCCAGCCGAACCGGATTACGCGAGAGTTGGAGATCGCAGTCTCGCAGTTGGAGCGTGCGGCAACGGGGAGTTCGGGGAGAAAATCCCCGCCCAAGAAGAGCCTGGACGGGGCGCACTCGGAGCTCTCGTCACAGGCGAGGAATAGGAAAGTTGCCCTTACAGAAAGCGTTGGGAGATGAATGATGCCCCGGATGCTTGACCTGATTCGCACCTCGCAGGTTCCTGCAACCCTGATGCAGTCGGCGGCGCGCGGTTCGCTGTCGGTGCCGCCCGGCGAAATGATCGAAATTCTGGTCTATCTGTCGCTGCATCACAAATTGTTTGGCCAGCAGGCATCGCTCACGCTGGCGGGATGGGATGAAAAGTTATGCATGGACGCTGCTCAGGATCCGGCGACCAGCACGGAAGTGCTCAAGTACTGGGCGTCGATCGAAAATCTGCGGGCTCCGTTGCTGCCGGCGTTGGCGGAAAACCCGTCGGTTCCGGAACGTTCGCTGCAGCAGTTGGCGACGGAGGGCTCGCGTGCGATTGTGGATGTGCTGCTGGCCAGCCCACGGGTGATGAATTCCACGAGGTTGTTGAAGGCGCTTTCCTCCAATGCCGCCCTGCGGCCGAGCGAGCTTGCGAAGATTTCCGAACGACTGGGCCCGGTGGAAGCGAGAACGGCGTCAGAGCACAGCGACGAACCGGATGCTCCGGATGAAGTTCTGGAAGAAGCGCTAAGCGAGTTCCTGAAGGAGCACGAGGCAGAACTGGAAGCGGAGAAAGACAAGCCGTTTCGGCCCATAGGTGGCAGCGACGACGTGCTGGGACTTGAGGAACAGCCGACGGCGGAGGTGGCGAGCGCGAGTTCCGCCGAGCCAAAAACCGCTCCGGGCGTAAGCGGGCTAGCCGCGGCCGCCAGTCCAGTCAAGAAAATCGTCCATCCTGCCGCCGTCCCGGCGAAGCGCGACAGCACGGTGCAAAAGATCGCCAAGCTCGACATCAGAGGGAGGATCGCGCTGGCCATGCGCGGCAACAAGGAAGAGCGGTCGATTCTGATTCGCGACAGCACAAAGATTGTGGCGCTGGCCGTGCTCGACTCCCCGAAAGTGACCGAGGCGGAAGTGGAGAGTTTTGCGCAGCAGAAAAATGTGCTGGACGTAGTCTTGCGGACAATTCCATTGAAGCGGCAATTCGCCAAGAATTACAGCATCATGCGAAACCTGGTTTTTAATCCGCGCACGCCGCTTGATTCGTCACTGGGGCTGATGAAGGGGATGCTGACCGCAGACCTCAAGAATCTGTCGGGGAACAAAGAGGTTCCGGAGGCGATCCGCAAGATGGCCACGCGCATGTTCGCGCAGAAGATGGAGCGGCACAAGTAGTAGTGATCATCCTCCAACTGCGAACCGCCGCAGTGGGGAAATTAGAGATTTCAGCCTGAGGTTGAGAATTCTTGACGCAAGATCGAATCCACGAGCTGCTATCGCATACGAAAACGATTGCCGTGGTCGGGCTGTCGGATAGTCCGATGCGGCCGAGCCACGGCGTTTCGGCATACATGCAAGCGCAGGGGTACCGGATTATTCCGGTGAATCCGCAGGTATCCGAGGCGCTGGGCGAGAAGTCGTATGCGTCACTGCTGGAGGTTCCGGAGAAGATTGACCTGGTGGATGTTTTCCGACGGCCGGAGTTTGTGGACGAAATTGTCGAGCAGGCCATTCAGCTTAAGATTCCGGCGATCTGGCTACAGGAAGATGTCATCAACGAACGCGCGGCGGAGAAGGCGCGGCAGGCCGGAATTTTCGTAGTCATGGACCTGTGCATTCTCAAGGAACACCGAGCGCGCTTTCGCTAGAATCGACTCAAGTCCGCCTGATTTCTTCAGGTTTGATGGATCTCGTCCCGGCGTCGCACCAGAATCACCGTCGCATCGTCGCGCAGTCCCGTACCATTCGAAAATTTCTTTACGTCGGCGAGAAGGCTCTCCGGGGAAAAGCTGGCGGATCGCATTTGCTCGAGGAGACGCTCGGAGCCATATTCCTCGCCGGAATCAAGTTCCGCCTCGGTGATGCCGTCGGAATAGAAGGCGAGCCGCGAGCCCGGGTTTAGCTGGATCTCGGTTTCGGAAAATTTCGAGGTGGTGATTCCGAGTGGGAGGCCTTGGTCGCTTTGAATCCAGCGATAGCTGAAAGGCTCGGAGCCCTCAACCAGAAGCGGGGCCAGATGGCCGGCGTTGGCGAGGCGCAGAGAGTGTTTTTGCGGATCGAGTTCAGCATAGACCATGGTGACGAAGCGTCCGTCGGGGAAGTCTTCGAGCAGCATGTTGTTGAGGCGAGTAAGTACTTCGCCCGGTCCCGAACTGACCTGGGCGAGCGAGCGCAGCATTCCGCGAGTGGCGGACATCAGAAGCGCGGCCGCAGTTCCTTTGCCGGAGACGTCGGCGAGCACGAGTCCCCAGCGTCCCTGGGTAAGGGGAATAAAGTCGTACCAGTCGCCGCCGACGGCGCCCGCGGGGAGCGACAATCCGGAGACGACGAAGCCGGGAATGAGCGGTGAAGTGCGGGGCAACAGCGCCTGCTGAATGATGCGTGCTTCTTCGGCTTCGCGCGTCAACTGCTCCCGTTGCTTGTGCTCGCGGTGAAAGCGGCGCGCGTTGTGCACGGCGACGGCGACGTGGGAGCATAAGCCCTGGAGTAAGCGGAGTTGTGTGGAGCAAAAGGCGTCTCGATCACGATGGGAAGCGGAGAAGACGCCGACCAGTTCGCCGTCGACCTCGAGCGGGATGGCGACCTCGGAATTTGTTCCGGGCTCGCAGGCCATGTAGTAGGGATCAAGGTGAACATCCGGGGCATAGTGCAACTTGCGCGTGGCGGCGACGTGGCCGACCATTCCGGCGCCTTCCTTCAGACGATGGCCGCGGCAATACATGGTGCATCCGCACATGCCGGCGAGGACAAGCCCGTTTTGCTCAGGTTCGCGAAGGTAGAGATTAATTTCGACGGCGCTGAGAGAGTCGGAAACCTCTTGCGCAAGGCGCTGGACGATTTCATCGAGGTCAAGGGTCGAGGTGATGCGTTGCGCGGACTTCTGCAGGCGGATGAGTTCCGAGACGCGCACGGACACCGCAGTGTCGGACGAAAACTGGCCGGCGAAATCGTATTCCGAACGAGGCGTTGCGGCCACTCCGAAACCCTCCTGACCTGCCAAGACGACGATTCACATCCTTTCAATCTGATTCGCTGGCGGGGGTGTCAGATTCTCTTTTTGTTCGATGGCGAGGGCGTGTTTTTCAGGCGCTTGATTTCTTCCAGACGCTCGCGGATGCGCTTCTCCACGCCCTCATTGGTGGGATGGTAATAAGTGCGATCGCGGAGGTTGTCGGGCAGGCACTGCATGTCCGCTACTTTCTCTTCCGCATCGTGAGCATACTGGTAGCCTTTGCCATAGCCCAGGTTCTTCATGAGGCCAGTCGGAGCATTGCGCAGGTGCAGCGGGACAGGCTCGGCGACGGTGCGTTCCACGTCCTGCTGAACGGCTCCGTAGGCGGTGTAGAGAGCGTTCGACTTGGGCGCGGCGCAGAGATAGACGACTGCCTGGGCCAAGGCGAGATTGCCTTCCGGCATGCCGATGAAATCGACGGCATCGCGCGCGGCCATGCAGAGAGCGAGAGCGTTTGGTTCGGCGAGGCCGATGTCTTCGACGGCCATGCGCACGACGCGGCGCGCGATGTAGAGGGGATCTTCTCCGGCTTCGAGCATGCGTCCGAGCCAGTAAAGGGCGGCGTCCGGATCGCTGTTGCGGACGGATTTGTGGAGGGCGGAGATGAGGTTGTAGTGCTCCTCGCCGCTTTTGTCATAGAGGAGGACGCGCTTCTGGAGGGCTTCGTGGACGATGTCGTCCGTGATTGCGGCGGAACACGCGGCTGGCGGCTTTTCTCCGTCGGCCGTGGCCGCGGATTGCACGGCCAATGAGGCGGCTACCTCCAGCGCGTTGTAGGCGCTGCGGGCGTCGCCGCTGGAATAGGCCGCAATCTTGTTGAGAGCTTCATCGGATGCTTGCAGGTGAAGGTCGCCTAGTCCACGTTCGCTGTCGGCGAGGGCGCGCCGGAGGAGCGACACGATTTGTTCTTCGGTGAGTTGCTGGAGCACATAGACGCGACAGCGGGAGAGCAGTGCTCCATTGATTTCGAACGAAGGATTTTCAGTGGTCGCGCCGATGAGGCGGATGCTGCCTTTTTCCACGTGGGGCAGAAAGGCATCCTGCTGCGCCTTGTTGAAGCGATGAATCTCGTCGACGAACACAATGGTGCGCGTGCCGTACTGACGGGCGCGGTCGGCGTCGGCCATGACCTGCTTGATTTCCTTAATTCCGGCGAGCACGGCGGAAAATTCGATGAATTCGGCCTTGGTCATTCCAGCGATGATCTTTGCGAGTGTGGTTTTGCCGGTGCCGGGCGGTCCCCAGAAGATCATAGAAGTGGGATCGTCGCGCTCGATCTGGACGCGGAGGGGCTTACCGGCTCCGACCAGGTGCTCCTGTCCGGCGAACTCTTCCAGGGTGCGCGGACGCATGCGGTCGGCGAGCGGACGGGTTCCTTGCGGCGACTGGTCGGGCGGCGGGATGGGGGCGAAAAGGCTCATGGAACCCAAGTCAAAAGTAAGAAGTCAGATTGTAGAAGTGAAAACCAAAAGTCAAAAGTTTCGAAGTCAGATCGCAGAAGTGCAAAACCGAAAGTCAAAAGTTAACAGTCAAATTGCAGAAGTAAAACCCCTGTTTGACGGGTCTGCAACATTGATTCCGCCATGAGAATCTTGAGCTTTTACTTCTGCACTCTGACCTCTTACTTCTGACTTGCTTTCTTACTTTTGCACTCTGACTTCTAACTTCCGACTTACTTTTCTTGCTTCGTATAACACGATGCTGGCTGCGACTCCGGCATTGAGAGATTCGACTTGGGGCGACTGTGGAATGACCAGCGTTTCATCCATCTCGCGCATCATCTCACGTGGCAGGCCTGCGCCTTCGTTGCCTATGAAAATGGCTAGCGGCAGGGTCCAGTTGGCTTCCGGCAGGGGCGTGCCCCGGTGGGAGGAGGTGGCCAGGAGACGAACTCCCTGGCGGCGGAGCGTTGCGATCAGTTCGCCGGACGGGATCGGAAGAAAGGGCAGACGGAAAATCGATCCGGCCGATCCGCGGAGAACCTTGGAGTTGTAAGGGCTGACGGTGCCTTCGGTGAGAAAGACGCCGGCAGCGCCAAAGGCTTCGGCGGAGCGCAGGATGGTGCCCAGATTTCCGGGATCCTGAAGCCCGGCGGCGACCACGAAGGGACCTTCACCCGCCCGGTCGAGCATTTGGGCGGCTGAGTAAGATTGCAGTTTGACTAAAGCCGCGACGCCTTGCGGCGCTTCGCTCGGCACGGTCGAATTGAAGAGCGCGTTGGGTAAGACAAGGGTCTCGGTGCGGTTGCTGATCTGAGGCAGCAGCTTTTCGGCGAGCGGGCGCGCCGATTCGCTGAAGAAAACGCTGCCCAGATGCCGCCCCTGGCGGAGCGCTTCTTCGAGCAGCTTCACTCCTTCGATCGCGCACTCGCCCTCGGGAGTCAACTGGGCGCGGCGAAAAGCCATCCGCAGTTCTTTCAGGCATCCGTTGTGACGACCGGTAATGGGGCGCAGACGGGGATGAAGATCGGGGTTGCGGCGTAAAGCGGGCTTCGTGTTCTGCTTCATGGATTGGCGTCCACGTTAGGATACGCGAGACCGAGGATAGCGGTGGCCCTGGTTCAGGTTTTTCACCACCCCGTCACCGACTACAGAGAAAACAACCGCTTGGCGAACCCTTGTCCCGCTGGTTTTTCCGGTCCGGAGTTTTCACTGCAACTCTGTGCCTCTGTCGTGAAATAGCCCCGTGGTGCTGCGGCGGAAGCGTGTAATGTGGTACATTTCACTGTTTAAGCCTACATTTTCTTGAAGCCAACAAGGTCTACGCGGACGACCGGGAAAGGACCAGAGTGCGCGCGGAAATCCTGAAAATTAACGACGAAACGCCAGAGGTTTCGCTCATCAAGTACGCGGCCGAGCAGATTCAATCCGGCCATGTGCTGGGCATGCCCACCGATACGTTTTACGGGTTGGCAGCCGATCCGTTCAACCTGCGCGCGGTGGAACGAGTGTATGAAATCAAATCGCGCCTGCGTCACAAACCGCTTTCACTGCTGATCGAGCACGTTGACCAGGCAGAGGAGTTTGCGCGCCCGCTGCCCGACGATTTTCATCTGCTGGCACGCCGTTTCTGGCCGGGTCCGCTGACGATGATCGTCCCGGCGGCATCGCATTTACCGCTCAAGGTGACCGCGAATACGGGCAACGTGGCGTTGCGCGTTCCGGCGGCGGAGATTGCCCTGGCGGTGGTGCGGGCCGCGAAGATTCCGATCACGGCTACTTCGGCGAACCTGAGCGGCGCTGTCGAATGCACCACGGCAGAGCAGGTGCGTGATCAGTTGCAGGACCGCATTTCGCTGATCGTGGATGGAGGGACGTCTCCGCGGAACATGGCATCGACGATTGTGTTTTTCAAGGAAGATGGCAGCTGGCAGATTCTGCGCGAGGGCGCGATCGCCGCCAAGGATGTGGTCGAAGCGCTTTCATGAGGGCGGTTGCACGATATCAGAGTTTTAAGGTTTCAAGGAGATCAGAGTTCAATGGGAAGGTTGCAATGCTGAACATTGAGGCCTTGAAACTTTGAAACCCGTCTATGTCCGACGATTCCAACTCCAATCCTAAAAAATCTCTCCGGATGCGCCCCTTCTTTTTGCTTGTTCTGGCAGCGGCGGGGGCGCTCGTTTTGTTTCTGGGAGTGACGGGGTCGCGTATTGTGGCCGCGGCCGCCGATTCGGCGGCTCACCCGGCGGATGTGATCGTGATTTTCGGAGCGGCGCAGTATGCAGGGCATCCTTCGCCGGTGTACCGCGCGCGGCTGGACCACGGTTACGAGTTGTTTGAGACGGGAATGGCTCCGGTGGTGATCACGACCGGCGGAGCCGGGCAGGATCCGGAGTTCAGCGAAGGGGGAGTGGGCCGAGACTATCTTCTTCGGCGCGGAGTGCCGGAGCGGGCGTTGATCGCGGAGACGCAAGGCTCGGACACGGCGCAGTCCGCCATGCGGGTCGCAAACATCATGCGCGCGAATGGCATGCATCGTTGCATTGCGGTGAGCGATGCCTATCACGTGTTCCGCATTCGCGCGTTGCTGGAACGCGAAGGCGTGGAGGTGGAAGTTGCTCCGCGGCCGGAATCGCGTCCGCATTCACTGTGGGAAAGGTTTTGGGCGGTGATGCGCGAGGCGATGAGCTACCTGGCGTGGAAGGCGGGAATGTCGTAGAAGCGGCCGCGAGCTGCGAGCCTTGGGCCCCGAGTCGCAAGCTCAAAACTTACGTTCGAAGGTTCCCCCCTGCCGCTCCCGTTCTACCAGCCCATGCGTTCACGCAAACTCGTGACGTGCGCGACGTGGTGGCGCCCGTGCCAAGCGTAGAGGGCGAGATTCTTCTCCAGCGTCATGGGCCCAAGTTGAGGATGGGTGAAGGTGCGGCCCCAATCCGCGTCGCTCAAACTGCGCAGCAGCGGCGTCCAGCGGTGGTGCAGAGACTCCAGCAGAATCAGAGAGTTTTCGATCGGAGCGTTCGAGTCGGGCAACTCGGCCCAGCGGTCTTCCATGTACGGCTTGATTGTTGGCCCATCTTCGGTAAGCGCGAGCTTAAAGCGGATGTAGGAGTTCATGTGGCTGTCGGGCACGTGGTGAACGACCTGCCGGACTGTCCATCCGCCGTCGCGATAGGGAGTGTCGAGCTGTGCGTCCGAAAGGCCTCGAACCGCAGCGCGCAGGTTGGCGGGCGTCTGCTCGATGTCGTTGAGGCACTGCTTTTTCTGCTCGGCGGTGAGAGGGCCAGTGTAGGAGAACTTGCCTTCGGGATAACGGGGATCGCTCATGCCTTCGTAGATGAAGGTTGCCGAAGCCGCGTCGCAAAGAAGTTTAGGGTGTCAGTGACAAGGGCGAAGACAGGACGGGGCCAGAAACTGACCACTGACCACCGGACCTACCTCACCATGGCCAGCACGCGTACCGGAGAGCGACCTGTGCTCTTGTTTTTAGCGGGTGCCACGACGATCAGCGAGCCAGTGGCGGGAAGTGCGGTCAGGTGAGTGGCGCCCTCGACGACATAGTTTCCGTGAAGGGCGACCTGGCGGGCTAGCGTGCGGTCCGCGCTGAAGTCTGCCGGGGTTTCGATGGCAAAGCCGGTGGTGTAGCGCGCATCCATCAGGAAGCGGGCGGCATCGCTTGTAATGGGAAGAGTGGGCGATGAGATTGTGGCGTTGGCACGCGCCCGGATGGCGACCACCGCGCCCTGCGGGACTACCCCATGCTGCGCTTCCCAGGCGGCGATATCCTCGAGCGAGATTTGCGAACCGGCCGCGGGCGAGACATTCAGATCCATCACTACCAAGGGGGCGATGAGGCGTTCGGGCGGGATTTGGCCGGCGGTCCAGGTGCCGGGGATCAGCGCGTCGGGAGCGACAATCAGGGTCCGGGAGGCGGCGGACGGAGCGGCACTCGTCTTCGCGACACCGGTGGTCGCGCCGTCCGACAGAGCGCCGGTTAGATCGACCACGTGTGAGTATCGATCCTGTGAGATTGGGCTGGGTTTGCGATCCGCGAAGAGCAGGATGGCGAGCACGAGGGCGTAGGCGATGATGAAACTGCGGATGCGCATGGGATCGGCTCTCGGCTTTGGGCTCTAGGCTCCCGGATTTGACGCGTTCACTTAGTTTCTATTGTTGCTTGTGGCAGGCGGAAGATCAATCCTCGGTTGGACATGACCTGATGAACATGGTTCGCTTGCGGATTGTTTATCTTCCCGAGGATCCGGCTGCGGAGATTCGAGTGGCAAACTTTCGTTTTCGGGGCGATGGTTTGGGCGAAAAGACATAAGGGGTACAATAGAAGTAATCTTTCAGCAGCTTTCCTGAAACCCATTGTCATCGCGGAGCCGATCGGAGCATTGCTTCCGTGGAACCAGGTTCGCCGGGATACGCTTGCTGGAACTGAGGATTGATGTTCGGCCGCGAAGAAAAAGTATCCGCCCTTCGGCTTACCGCTGTGCAGTACGTCGTGCTGTTCATCTTCCTGCTTCTTGCCTATGGATTGTGGCGGCTGCAAGTGATGCAGAGCGACAAGTACTCGCAGCTCGCCGAGCAGAACCGCGTGCGCAATGTGCCCATTCTGGCCCCGCGCGGGAAGATTCTGGATCGAGAAGGCCGCATCATCGTCGACAATTACCCTTCTTTTTCGGCGCTGCTGCTGCGCGATTCCTCGCGCGATCTGAATGCCGACTCCGAGGCAATCGCGCGCGGACTGCACCTGAACGCCGAGGAGGTGCGGCAGCGCATCCGCCACTTCTCGTCGATGCCTCATTACCAGCCGATTTTTCTGAAGGAAGATATCACTCCCGACGAGCTGGCCTTCATTGAGGCGCACAAGAACGAACTGCCGGAACTGGACACGATCATGGCGCACCGGCGGCTCTATCCGCGGAATGGCTTCATGGCGCATCTCATCGGCTATGTGGGCGAGGTCACCGAGGACATGCTCAACCAGCCCCAGTTCGAGCTTTACAACCCGGGCGACGTAGTGGGCGTAAGCGGTGTGGAGAAGCAGTACAACACCGTACTGATGGGGAAGAATGGATCGCGGCGCGCGATTGTCGACAGCAAGGGCAGGGAAGTCGGGCGTCTGGACGAAACCCCGGCGGAGCCCGGCAAGCAGTTGAAGCTGACGGTGGATCTGGATTTGCAGATTGCGGCGGAACAAGCGCTGGACGGGCGCAACGGGGCGATTGTCGCGATGGATCCCCGCACCGGGGAAATTCTCGCCATGGTCAGCCGCCCGACATTCGACCCCAACGATTTTGCCGTGAAGATTTCACGCGACGAGTGGAACAAACTCGTCACCGACGAGGACCATCCACTGCTAAACAAGGCGATCCAGGCGCAACTGGCGCCGGGGTCCACATTCAAGATCATCATGGCGACGGCCGGTATGCAGGAAGGAATCGCGCAGAACATGCATGTAACCTGCAACGGCGGCGCCTCCTTCTACGGGCGTTATTTCAAATGCTGGGTGGTGGCCGAACATCGCACTCATGGAGTGGTGGATATTTCCAAGGCGATTTACCAGTCGTGCGACGTTTTCTTTTACACGCTCGCGGAGAAGCTTGGCATTGAGCGTATCGCCAAGTACGCGACTGCTCTCGGGCTGGGACAGAAGACGGGCATCGACCTGCCCCAGGAAGTAAGCGGAGTAATGCCGTCCGAAGAGTGGAAGATCAGGAACTTCAAGCAGAAGTGGTATGCGGGCGAAACGATCTCGGTCGGCATTGGACAGGGCGCGGTGGCGGCGACGCCGATTCAGATGGCGCGGGCCATTGGAGCGATTGCGAGCGGAGGACTGCTAAAACGTCCGCATGTGATCAACCCTACGGACTTGCCTCCGAACGTGATGCCGGCTGCGAGTTCTCCCGGAGACAGCCGGATACCCATTGACCCGCAAAACTGGGAGATTATTACCGATGCGATGGCGGCGGTAGTCAATCCGGGAGGCACAGCGGGCCTGTCCCACTTGCAAGGGATCGACTTCGCCGGGAAAACCGGCAGTGCGCAGACGATCAGTAATGCACTCAAAGCCAAACTGGGCGCGAGTGGCAAAAAATTCAAAGACAATGGCTGGTTCGTAGGCGTGGAGCCGCGCAGAAATCCTGAGATCGTGGTTTGCGCACTGCTTGAAGAGGGTGAGCACGGATATCTTGCTGCCAGAACGGCGGCGCAGGTAATCAAAGCGTACGTCGAAAAAGAGCGCCGTCAACCTACCAAGGTTGCGGGCACGAGCGATAAGAAGGTCGAGATCGGCGCGGTCTGGAGCGAGGCTGACCGGGAAACCGCCGGGCGCAATAGCGACCGTTTGCAGGCGGGGCGCTTTATTCTGGATGTGGCGCGGCGGAAAGTTCCGCTCGCGGTGGCCGCTCCGGGGATGCACTGACAGCATTCTTACGGGCAGGCTTTCTCGCCCTCCGGGCCGCCTGATTCTCTGATACGTTCATTCTCAGGATAGAAACCTAGGATGCGGGATATTGCACAACTGGCGCTGGATACGGCCACCGCGCGTGGCGCGTCCTATGCGGATGCGCGTGTGGTGGCGATCCGCAATCGCTCGCTGGCCACGAAGAATGGGCGCGTCGGACATGCCTCGGAATCAGACTCATTGGGGATCGGCATACGCGCGATTGCCAATGGTGCGTGGGGATTCGCGGCGACAGCGGATCTGGGCCGCGACGCAGTCGTAGTGGCTGCCGCGCGGGCGGTTGAGATTGCCAAGGCATCCGCGCGAGTGAAACGCGAGGACGTGCGACTGGCTCCGGAACCGGCGGCGGTTGCCGAGTGGACAACGCCTCACAGAGTCGATCCATTCTCTACATCCGTTGAGCAGAATATAGCGCTGCTGGTGCGCGCGGACGCCCAGGTGCGCGCGGTGGAAGGCGTTACGCTGACCGAGACGGGCATGAATTTTGTGCGCGAGGAGTCATGGTTCCTATCCTCCGAGGGCGCGGACATCCATCAGACCAAATACTCGACTGGCGCGGGATATACGGCCTATGCGTTTGCGGGGAACGAGATCCAGAAGAGGTCGTATCCGAACTCGTTTGGCGGGCAATGGCAGAACCTCGGGTACGAACTGATCGAAGAGATGAAGCTCGTCGAAAACGCCCGCCGGGTGGGCGAAGAAGCGGTGGCGCTGCACCGGGCCGAGCAGTGCCCGGAGGGTGAATTTACCGTCATTCTCGATGGCTCGCAACTGGGCTTGCAGATCCACGAGTCGATCGGACATCCGATAGAACTGGATCGCGTGCTGGGGATGGAAGCGAATTTCGCGGGAACGTCATTTCTAACCCTGGAAAAGCTTGGCAACCTGCGCTACGGAAGCGATCTGGTGAACGTCGTCGCCGATGCGCGCCAGGAGCATGGCCCGGGCTTGGGGACTTTTGCTTATGACGACGAAGGTGTGGCTGCGCAGTCCACGCGGATTATCTCCAACGGGCGATTCACGGGCTATCTTAGTTCGCGCGAGACGGCGCACACGATCGGCGCTGCACGTTCCGGCGGGACTGTGCGGGCCGAGGGATGGAATCGCGTTCCGATGATTCGCATGACGAATGTGAGCTTGCTGCCCGGCGAGTCTCCGCTGACGCTCGAGCAGTTGATCGCCGATACCGAACATGGCATTTACATGGAGACGAACAAATCGTGGTCGATTGACGACAAGCGGTACAACTTCCAGTTCGGGTGTGAGATCGGGTGGGAGATCAGGAACGGCAAGCGCGTGCGCATGCTGAAGAATCCTTCGTACTCGGGGATCACAACCGAGTTCTGGAATTCGCTGGATGCGATCTGTTCGCGGCAGGATTGGACGCTCTGGGGAACGCCCAACTGCGGCAAGGGTCAACCGCAGCAGGTGATGGGGACCGGGCATGGGGCGAGTCCAGCGCGGTTTCGGAAGATTAAGGTTGGGTCGGCGTACAAAGGCAGTTAACGGCGAAGCGATGATCAGCAAGGAACAAGCCGGAGACATTTTCGATAGGATTCGCCGCTACTCGTCGGCCGACGAGGTTGAAGTGTTTTTTAGCGGGGCGCGCTTTGCGCTGACGCGCTTCGCGAACAATGCGATCCATCAGAATGTGGAAGATGAGAATTGCGTGGCGTCGATCCGCACAAATCTTGGCGGGCGGACGGCGCGGGCTGCCGCCAACCAGTTTGACGAGGCGAGCTTGCGGAGAGCGGTTGAGGCTTCGGAGAGCCTGGCGCGGGTGCAGGAACCGGATCCGGATCTGCTGCCGATGCCCGATGCGCGGGAGGCTGCCGGCGCGGACAAGAGCGTCCGCGCTTCACGGTTCTTCGAGCACACAGCGGCGATTACCCCCGGTGACCGCTCCGAAGCAGTGGGACGAATCGTCGCGATTGCCGACGGACACAAACTGACGACTGCTGGAATTTACTCGAGTTCGGAATCGGTGGAGGGGATCTTCAACTCGCGCGGCCTGGCCGAATGGCACTCGCAAACGTTGGCGGAGGTTTCGATCACCATGTTGGCGGAAGATTCTTCCGGCTGGCAGAAGTTGAACTCCCCGGATGTGCGCAATCTCGACCCGGCGCAACTGGCGGAAACGGCGGCGCGCAAGGCGGTGGAATCGGCGCGTCCGCGCGAGGTTCCGCCGGGGAAGTACGCGGTGGTTCTCGAACCTTCGGCCGCGCTGGACATTGTCGGCTTCATGTTTTGGGATTTCAGCGGCATGGCGATTCTTGACCAGCGTTCGTTTCTGAACGGGCGCATCGGCACGCAGTTATTTGGACAGAACATCAACATCTGGGATGATGCGGCGCATCCTCTGCAGGCGGGGTCTCCGTTTGACGGAGAGGGCATGCAGCGCCAGCGGGTCCAACTGGTGGAAAAGGGAATTGTGAAGCGTGTGGTCTACGCGCGGGGTACGGCTGCGAAGATGAAGAAGTCGGAGTTGGCGGACAAAGCCGGGCCGATCAAAGCTACTGGACACGGTTTTTTACTGCCCAATGAAATGGGCGAGATGCCGCAAAATATCGTGGTGGGTGGCGCGGAAAAGCCGCAAAGCGTCGACCAGATGGTTGCTTCGACCGAGCGCGGCATTCTCGTGACCCGTCTGTGGTACATCCGGGAAATCGATCCGTACGAGAAGATCGTCACGGGCATGACGCGCGACGGCACCTTTCTGATCGAAAACGGCAAGGTGCAATGGGGGCTGAGGAATCTCCGTTTCAATCAAGGTTTGATTGCCATGCTGTCCAATGTCGAGGCGATGGGCGCTCCGGTGCGGGCTTGCGGCGAAGAATCGTTCGATATGGTGGTGCCGGCGATGAAAGTGAAGGATTTCAACTTTACGGAAGTTACGAGATTCTAGCAGGCGGGTACGAATTTTTATCCTCCGTCCCGAAAGGGCGGGCAGTAGTTACCCTGCCAAAGTTATGACTCCGACGCTTGAGACGCAACGGCTGTGGCTGTATCCGCTGCAGCTTTCCGATGCCGACCAGATCCAGGAGGTATTTCCGCACTGGGAGGTCGTGCGCTTCCTCGCCGGGCGGGTGCCTTGGCCCTATCCGGCAGATGGCGCCCGGACGTATTGTCGCGATATCGCACTGCCAGCCGCGCAACGCGGAGAAGAGTGGCACTGGACTCTGCGCTCCCAGAACAATGCCACTCAAGTGATTGGATGCATCAGCCTCAAGAAACTCCGGAATCAGAATCGCGGGTTCTGGATTGGGTTAACCTGGCAGGGACAGGGTTTGATGAGCGAGGCCTGCGAGGTGGTGACCGACTACTGGTTCGACGTGCTGAAGTTTCCCGTATTGCGCGTCGTCAAAGCGATCGACAATACAGCCTCCCGACGCATTTCGGCGAGCCAGGGAATGCGGGTGGTCGCAATCGAGGAACGAGAATTTGTTTCCGGGCGATTTCCGGCTGAGATCTGGGAGATCACTGCCGAGGAGTGGCATCGACGCCGGAATCCTAGATGAGCGAAGGCCGCGAAATGGTCCGCGATCAATTAAAGCTCGCGTGTAAATTGACTCCACGTCCCTAAGTCCCTGTACCACCGGCATTTCTCCACACTTGTTTCATGACCGACGTAACCTTTGCAGGTTGGATACCGGGGTGTAATCTCGGCCTGAAATGGTGCATTGGCTCGCTGGGAGTGGTGCACCGCAGGAAGCTGAAGGAAGGTTGTCTTAAGAGTGACGGAAGCCGGCAAAGAATCCGTGGCAGGGGGTAGCAAGCGCCGCAAGGAGTACGCGGACGTGCAAGGAGCGGCGCGATTTCCCATCAAGTTGCCGGTAGCGTTGAAGACGGGCGCAGCCGGGCAGATGATTGAAACCGAGAATATATCCGCGAACGGAGTACTGTTCCGCATGGATGCGGATGTGCCGATCGGGTCGGCGGTAGATTTCACCATCTCGCTTCCCGCCAAAGTGGTGGGAGGAGATGCCGATGTCCAGGTGGACTGCCGGGGCAGGGTGGTGCGGAGTTTCGAAGAGGACGGAGGCCGGCGTGGAGTCGGCGTGGTGATCGACGAGTACAGGTTTGAGCGCGGGTAGGCGCGAAAGAGGACGGATGGCGAGCACTTCGATGAGCATCGAGCCTGGCGAAGGCTTTCAGCCTGAGGACGGCAAGGGCACGATCCGTGTGATAGTTGCGGATACGCAGGCCATTTTCCGCGCAGGGCTGCGCAAGATTTTTGCGCTCGAAGACGATATCCGCGTGGTGGGCCAAGCCGAAAGCCTGACGCAGACGGTGGCGGCTATCCAGAAATTCTCGGCAGACATTGTGATTTTCGAAGCGGCGCTGACGGCGAATCCGCCGGAAACGGTATCGGATCTGTTGCGCCAAAGCGCGAGCTGCCACTTGGTGGTCGTGCTGCAGGAACCTGACCAGGAGATGACCCTGGAGTTGTTCCGGCGCGGCGCCCACGCAGTGGTTTCGCGCGAAGTTGAACCGGAGATGCTGGTCGAGTGTCTGCGAAAAGTTTCACAGGGCGAACCTTGGCTCGAGGCGCGTGCGGTAGCCTGGGTGCTCGATGCTTACCGCACGCAGAGCGTGCGGCCGCCTGGTTCCCGTCCGAAAGTGCAGCT
>JBEKOW010000059.1:0-21755 GCA_049521375.1 Terriglobales bacterium | reverse complement strand
CCGATGTGGGCGATGCGGAAGAGTTGTCCCTTCATTTCAGCCTGTCCGTTGGCGACTACGGCGCCGAACTGTTCGCGGAAGCGTTTGCAGATGGCGGTGGAATCTGTTCCCGCGGGCGCGGCCACAGCGGTGAGCGCAGCGGCGGGAGAGGACGGAGCGAACAATTTTAGTCCCAGCGCTTGCACTCCGGCCCGAGTCATGGCGGCGCACATTTCGGCGTTGGCGATCAGGGCGTCACGTCCGGCGGGCAAATTTCCATCTCCCATCTGGCGGACATAATCGAGCGCGGCGGCGAGTCCGGCAAAGAGCGCGGTGGCGGGAGTGTAGGAGGTCTCGGCCCTGGCGGCGGCTTTTCTTTCCTTGCGCAGATCAAAGTAAAAGCGGGGAGATTTTGTGGTCTCCATGCGATGCCATGCTCGCTCGCTGACGGCGCCGTAGGCGAGACCGGGCGGAATCATGAGCGCTTTCTGCGAGCCTCCGATGATGACGTCGATGCCCCATGCGTCCACGTCGAGGCGGCTCGTACCAAGTCCGGTGATGGCATCGACGACGAGCAAAGTATCGGGAAGAGCGTGCACCAGCTTAGCAATCGACTCGACATCGTGACGCGCGCCCGTAGAACTTTCGGTACCCTGCACGAAGACGCAGCGGATTTCGGGCGTGAGTTTGGAGCGGACAGCCTCGAGCGAAAATGTCTCGCCGTAAGGAGCCGTGACGGTTTCGACCGCGCAGCCAAAGGCCTTGGCCAGCGACACCCAGCGCTCGCCGAATTTTCCCGCCGTCAGAACCAGAACCTTGTCGCCGGGCGAGGTCAGATTCGTGACCGCAGCTTCCATGAAGCCAGTGCCCGAGGAGGTAAGCACGAGTACATCGTTTTGGGTGCCGATGAATTCCTTGAGGTCGGTGAGCACACGCGTGAACAAGGCTCGAAAGTCGGCGGTGCGATGGTGCATGCCGTAGGAGGCCATCGCCGTCTGGGCGGATGGCAGCAGGGGGGTTGGGCCGGGAGTGAACAGCCTGTTCTTCTTGAGCATGGTCTCTTGGGTCTTGAATGAACAGGATATTCGATGGCTTGTGACTTCGGGAAGAAAAGTCGGGAGAAAGTTAAAAGTCAGAAGTCAGATTGAAGAAGTAAAACCTTTGGTGCGTTCCCCGTGGTCTCATCCGTGGCCGAACATTGGTTTTACTTCTGCATTCTGACTTCTGACTTCTGACTTGCCGTCCTACGGTTCTATAATCTGCGCATGCCACTCATTGACCAGATCCAGAAAGATATTGTTGCCGCCATGAAGGCGCGCGAAGAGCAGCGGCTGTCAACGTTGCGCATGGTGAAGACGGCGCTCAAGAACCGCGAGATCGAAAAGATGGCGCCGCTCGATGACAAGGAATCGCAGCAGGTACTCTCCACTCTGATCAAACAGCGCAAGGATTCGGTCGAGCAGTTCACCAAGGGCGGACGCCAGGGAATGGCCGACAAGGAAGCAGCCGAGATCAAGATGATCGAGGCGTATCTGCCGAAAGCGGCGGGGGAAGAAGAGATCGTGGCGGGAGTGCGCGCGGCAATTCTCGAGATGACTGGGCCGCTGACCATGAAGGATATGGGCACAGTGATGAAGGCCGCGATGGCGCGCTTTGCCGCCGCCGGAGTGCGGGCGGATGGGAAGGTGGTCAGCGAGGCGGTGAAGAAGGAGTTGGCGGGCAAATAAGCCCCGGCCAATTCTCATGTATTTTTTGGCGCCTGGCAGTCTAATTGACTGTGATCATGTACGACGTTTTCTGAACCGTTCCGTCAAACCCACCCGCGAATAAACCAACTCTGTGAGATCCGGGAGTAAGCCTCAGCTTCACGTCCCCAAATCCTTCGTTGGCGAAGACTTCATACGTCTCGCTCAGTTTCTTCCCGTCGATCCAGACCTCCATCTTGCGAACCGGATAGAACGAAGTCGCGCTAAAAGCGAACTGGACGGGATTCGAAACGGTTTGGTTGGGCATGGGTGAGCAAACCATGATTGCGGACGGAGAAGCAGGCGTCTGGCAGGTACCGTTCGGCGTCGGCCGCATGTTCAGCAGAACGTCTGCGCTTTCCGGATGCTCATTCTCAGTCTCCGAAACCAGCATCACATCCGGCTTCCCGTCGCGGTTGTAGTCGCCCACGAAAGACTGGGCGAAAGGCACCTCGCCATGACCACCATAGTACGTGTCGATAGACTCGAAACCGAGTTGCTTAAACGTTCCGGGAGCGGTTTGCAGCAGCGTGCTCTCTCCGATGTCGGAATTGTCTTGGAACGGAGATGCCGCATAGACAATGTCTTTCCGTCCGTCTCCGTTGAAGTCTGCCAGCATCGGATTCAGGCCAATCGGTTGAGTCGCAGACAGGCTGCCGGAAACAAAGCTCGTCCGGTTGGCTTGGCCATAGAAAATCGCCATGGAATCATAGTTGGCTGCGACGAGGTCGCTGGTGCCGTCATTGTTCATGTCGGCTGCCGAAATTTCATAAAAGGTATTGCTGGTGTCTACTTCTGACGCCGTGAAAAAACCTCGGCCCTCTCCGTAAAATGCGGTGATTCTCACGTCCGGCTCACCGGGGTTGGAGGGGTCGCTTTCGGTGGTGCGCAACACCAGATCGGCGATGCCGTCCGCGTTGAAATCGCCAAGAACCAGGTCGAGTGGCGTCGTGTATTCGAATCCGGGACTCGAGCCTGAAGGTACGGGTTGTTGGTAAATCACGTTATAGTCGCTAAATCCGCGGCCATTATTCAGAAAAATTATGATTTCAAATGTGGCGTCCGCTCCTCCTGTCTCGTACGCGACCGCGAGGTCTCGCTTGCCGTCTCCGTTAAAATCGGCAGCCTGCGCCTGCGCGTATCCCGGGGGATTCGAGAACGCCAGCGTCTGATAGGAAGTAAATCCGCCATTGCCATCGCCGTATGCGATGGCCAATGGCGCATAGAAAATAACATCGGCTTTGCCATCGCCGTTGAAGTCGCCGCTCGCTATGGGTATGCCGGTGGCGTTGCCGGGTAACGTAACGGTTTGTGGCGCAAAGCTTCCCGGGCCCGTGGAGAGTAGTTCGATAACTTGATTGTTCGATTGTCCAATGAAATCGGGGATACCGTCCCCGTTCAAATCAACCTGGATCCCACGAGTGGTTTCATCATAGGGAAAGTATTCGGGGGAGAATTGTTGGGCCTGAACCGCGAGCGAGAGCATGAGAAGAGGGGTGACGAAGATGAGGCTGATAGTGGCGAAACGGCGCATAGAAACTCCACTCCGAGCGGAAGTGAGTGTTAGACGAGCCGTTCTTCAACCGGGTTGCCGCGGCCGGATAAACGACAAACCTTCACCAAGCCGAAGGGGGTACCGCTACCACGAAGTGTGTACATCGATTGCGGGCGGATTAAGTTCCAGGGCGCAGTCGAGAAACCTTCTTGCGATATCGATGTAGGAGACCAAACCGAACTCAGGGACTACTTCACTTCGATCGCTGGAGTTCGCGATAGGCTTCGCTCTTGCCGATGCCGCGTTCTTTGGCGACTTTTTTCAGCGCGGACTTCTCGTCCACCTGATCGGAAGCCATCACCTCGCGGACGCGCTGTGCTACAGTCCGCTCGGGGCTCGCGGCTCGTGGCTCGGAGCCATCCTGCTTGGCGATCAGCAGCGTGATTTCGCCCATTTCGCCCGCACGTCCGCGCAGAAACTCTTCGTGCAGCTTCGTGACCTCGCGTGCAACAACTACATGGCGATCGGCCCCCAAGACTTCGACGATGTCAGTAAGCGTCTCGAGGATCCTGTGGGGGGCCTCGTAGAAAACCTGCGTTCTCGGGGATTCGCTCACGCTTTCGAGCAGCTTGCGGCGCTGGCCGGATTTGGCGGGGAGGAATCCGCTGAAGCGGAAGGAGTCGGTGGGTAGTCCGCTGGCAACCAGCGCGGCCAGATAGGCCGACGCTCCGGGGATGGGTGATCAGGCGGAAGCCGGGGTCGGAGATGCCGGGCATGCCGGCGTCGGTGACGAGCGCGATCTTGGCTCCGCCTTCGAGATCGACGACCAGTTCGGCGGCCTTGGTCATCTCGTTGTGTTCGTGGTAACTGACGGTGCGCGTGTGAATTTCGTAGTGGGTAAGCAGCTTTTGCGTCTGGCGCGTATCTTCGCAGGCGATCAGGTCGACCTCTTTGAGGACGCGCAAGGCCCGGAGGGTGATGTCTTCGAGGTTGCCGATGGGCGTGGCTACCAGGTAGAGGGCCGAGCCTGGGCCCAGGCTGCCTCGGCCGTTGTCAGGTTCGAGTTCGCTTTCCTTCGGCATACGAAAAGTCTAACAAGAAAGGACCTTTTACCACAGAGACACAGAGGCACCGAGAAAAACAGGAAGAGATCTCTCGATGACTCTGTGCCTTTGTGGTGACCCTCGGCGAATTTGAAGGCCAGGAAATCTCATTTCCGCCGGCGCTGAACCACCAGAGGCAACTCCACGCTTCGCTTTTCATTCGCTTCGTGCTAAACTGACCGGAATCAATGTGACAGCCAACACTTCTCGCCCCAGCCCGCGGGTGTAGGCTACGCGAATGCAAGCTACAAAAATACTTGTACCCGCATTCCCGAAATCAGAAATCAGGAGCAGGCATCATGGCGGATGAGCGCGGCAAAACGGACGAACGCAGCAAAGCAATTGAACTCGCGTTCTCACAGAT
Organism: Terriglobales bacterium; assembly: GCA_049521375.1. Lineage (GTDB taxonomy): Bacteria > Acidobacteriota > Terriglobia > Terriglobales > Acidobacteriaceae > Acidiflorens. The sequence goes on along the minus strand of JBEKOW010000059.1, from coordinate 17,069 downwards.
TGAAAAGCAGTTTGGCAAAGGTTCGATCATGCGGCTGGGATCGAAGGAGGCGATCGTTCCCATCTCGGTGATCTCGACGGGCGCGATTTCATTCGATGCCGCTCTGGGCGTGGGCGGCGTGCCGCGCGGGCGCGTGATTGAGATTTTCGGGCCCGAGTCGTCGGGCAAAACGACCATCGCTCTGCAGGTAATTGCCGAGGCCCAGAAAACGGGCGGCATGGCGGCCTTTGTGGATGCCGAGCACGCGCTCGACCCGGGGTACGCAAAAAAGCTGGGTGTAGACGTCGACAACCTGCTGGTCTCCCAGCCCGACTATGGCGAACAGGCGCTGGAGATTACTGAAGCGCTGGTGCGCTCGAACGCGATTGACGTGCTGGTGGTGGACTCGGTGGCGGCGCTGGTTCCGAAAGCCGAACTCGACGGCGAAATGGGCGACAGCCACATGGGATTGCAGGCTCGGCTGATGTCGCAGGCACTGCGTAAATTGACGGGAACCGTCTCGAAATCGCGGACGTGCCTGATCTTCATCAACCAGATTCGCGAGAAGATTGGCGTGATGTTTGGCAATCCGGAGACGACCACGGGCGGGCGCGCACTGAAATTTTATTCCTCGGTGCGCATCGATATCCGGCGCATTGCGGCGATCAAGGAAGGCGACGTGGTGGTGGGCTCGCGCACTCGCGTAAAGATCGTGAAGAATAAAGTGGCCGCGCCGTTCCGCGAGTCGGAGTTCGACATCCTCTATGGCGAAGGCATTTCGCGCGAGGGAGACCTGCTCGATCTGGCGGTGAATAATAACATCGTCGAGAAGTCGGGATCGTGGTTCAGTTACAAGAGCGAGCGCATCGGACAGGGCCGCGAGAATGCGCGCGCCTTCCTGAAAGAGAATAAGGACACTCTGGCGAAGATCGACTCCGAGGTGCGCAAGGCGCTGGGGCTGGTGCCTTCGGCGGCCCCGGTGGCTGCAGCGCAGCCGGCGGCAGCGCCCGCAGGAGGGAAAGTCACTACCATGCCGACGACTACTCCGGAGGCGGGGAAGATCCCGGCGGCGAGGCGTTAGGCAGGTTTGTTAGAACTAAACTTGATCTAGAAGCGATGATACCTGCTCAAGCTTGTGCTCTACTCGCAGAGCCTGTCGACGGGCTAAGTCGTAGATTTCCTCGATCATCTGTGAAACCTCCTCTTCTGCGGAGGATGTGGGCAGATCGTTGGTACTAGCTTCGAAAATAACGTTCTCGGCTTGATCTGACATTCGCAGGGTGAAAGCCTGAGGATCAAAATTGGACCCGGCTGCATAAGAAATCGTGAAATAAAAAGGCTCCGAACCGCCAGGAAGCGCACATCGAAAGGCACTGGAGTATGCCTGCTCCCAGTCCACCTTTCGCTGGCGAGTCTTTTCCAGCAGCTTCTTAATGACGTCTCGATATTCGTTCGGATCAGACTTCACGTTTCACCCCGACCTTCAAGCTCAGCCTGTATTTTACCCGATTCTCCTGAAAGGATCGCCAGAATTGCATCGCATTTCTTAAGCACCCGAGCCTTGTCCTTTGCATCAATCTCACCCTTACTCCGCATGAATTCCCCGACCTGTTGGGTTAGGCGGCTGGCCTCTCGAAAGCGCTCCTTGGTGGATGAATCCAGAAACTCCCACCTCGCAATGGCGCCATTGATCTCGAAGCGCAGATCCCTGGCCAGGAAAGAGGCCACGGCCAGGTTTTCATGTTCGATATGGCTGAAGAGTTCCGACGCACTGGAATTCAAATGATGAAATTTGTCGGCGGCTACGAGGCTCCGCACGTCTCGCCGGGCTTCGTCCGCGCTCCGCTTAGCTCCCTTCGCGGCGCGGAATGCAAGAATGCTGTAAATCAAGCCGGCAGCACCTAGCAGTGCACCTACGATACTCGACCAATCCGCAAACTTCGTGAGCATCCGATGACTCGTCAGAGCTTCAAGACAGCTGGAGCCCATTGGGTCATGCCAATCATACTACCCGCCAGTCGGCTAGCCCCATTTCGAGAGCAGCCACCTGCGATTGCCATCTCCGTTTCGCCCCGCATACAATCTAGGTCTCGTACGATGAGGCCTTGTGAAGCGCATTAAAGCTATCTATCCGGGGTCGTTTGATCCTCCCACGAACGGGCATCTGGACCTGATTGAGCGTGGCAGCGAGATTTTCGACGAACTGGTAGTCGCCATCCTGCGCAATCCGGAAAAAGATCCTCTGTTCAGCCTGAGTGAACGCCGCCAGATGCTCGAGTCGATGACCAAAGGATTTGACAACGTCTCGATCGACACCTTCCACGGGCTTACGGTTGACTACGCGCTGCGGGTTGGAGCACGCGCGATTCTGCGCGGGATTCGCGCCATCAGCGACTACGAATATGAACTGCAGATGGCGCTCATGAACCGCAAGCTGCAGCCGGGACTCGAAACCGTGTTCATGATGCCGGCGGAGAAGTATTCGTACCTGAGTTCGAGGCTGGTGCGCGAGGTGGCGGAACTGGGTGGCGCGATCGACTGCCTGGTACCGGAACTGGTCGCGCAAAAGCTGCGCGAAAAAATGGATGTGGCGCACAAATTTACGGCCGCCGGCGACGCCGGTCGTCATGACTCGGATCTGAAGACTGTGGAACGCATGACGCCGGTATCCGTGACTTCAGAACGCAAGCACAAGTCCAGAAAAAGGAAATCATGAGCACATTCAGCGCCATGACTCGCCCCGTCCAACTGACGGAACGCATCAACCGCATCGGGCCGTCGGCGACCATGGCCGCAGTGGCGGAAGCGGAGAAACTGCGGCAGGCAGGCATCGACGTGGTCGACATGACGGCGGGCGAGCCGCATTTCACGACGCCTGAGCACATCAAAGAGGCCGCCATCGCGGCGATTCGCGGAAATTTTTCGAAATACACCGCCGTCGGCGGCACGACCGAATTAAAGGACGCGATCATCCAGCGTCACTCCACCGATTTCGGCTCGGCCTACAAGCGCGAGGAAACGTGCGCCTCGGTGGGCGGCAAGCACGCGCTGTTTAATGTGATTTCCGTGCTCGTCGATCATGGCGACGAAGTGATTTTGCCGGTCCCTTACTGGGTTTCATTCAAGGACATGGTGCGGTATGCCGGCGGCCACTGCGTGCTGGTTAAGGCGGATGAGTCGCAGGGTTTCCGCGTGACCGCGCAGATGGTGGCGAGGCTGATCACGCCGAAAACAAAGCTCATCATTCTGAATTCTCCGTCGAATCCGTCGGGCGCGGTGATGAGCCCCGAGGATATGACCGAGGTCGTGCGCCTGGCGCAGGAGCGCGGCATCTGGGTGATTTCCGATGAGTGCTATGTGTACCTCAATTACACAGACAAGAATTTTTCAGTAGGCTCGCTGAACGAATATCGCGACCGCTTTCTGGTGGTGGGGTCGCTTTCGAAGACCTATGCCATGACGGGTTGGCGGCTGGGATTCACGCTCGGTCCGGCAGAAGTATTGTCGGCAGTACAGAAATTGCAGAGCCAGCAGACGACGAATCCGACGTCCTTTGTGCAGAAGGCGGCAGTTGCGGCACTGTCCAGTTCGCAGCAGTGCGTGGCTGATATGCGCGCAGAGTACATCACGCTACGCGATCATATCGTGGGTGGATTGGGAGCGATTCCAGGCATCAAGTGCACGATGCCGGAAGGCGCGTTTTACGCATATCCGAACGTGTCGTGGTTCTTTGGGAAGAGTGGCATCAAGTGCAGCGCGGACGTAGCGCATGGGTTGCTCCATACCGCGCACGTCGCGACCGTGGCCGGAGAAGGCTTCGGCACGAACGAGCACGTCCGAATTTCATACGCGACCTCGATGCAGAATATCGACAAAGCACTGGAGCGGATGCGGAAGTACTTCAGCGAACTATAGATTGTCGTTATGCTGCGGATGTTCCTGGCCGGGCCGTTCTTTCCATGAAATTTCACCATAGGTACATTTGCAGTATTCTGCTTGCCGCGTTCAGGGTTCCATTTGAATGACCCAACTCTACCCATTCCTGATGTCCCCCGCCTTCGACCCGCGCCCGTGGGGCACACTCGATCTCGCGCCGATCTATCCCAATCACAAGTTCAACGAGAAAATCGGCGAGGCGTGGCTCACGGGGGATCACTGCCAGGTTTCCAATGGATCATTGGCAAGGCGCACGCTTGCGGAGTTGAGCAAGGAATTCGGAGCGGAGCTTGTGGGGACGGCGGCTCGCGATCCGCAGCGCTTCCCCCTGCTGCTGAAATTCTTATTCCCGGAAGAGAAGCTCTCGGTGCAGGTGCATCCGGACGACGCTACTGCGCAGCGCTTTGGGGATCCCTGGGGAAAAACGGAATGCTGGTATGTGGCTCACGCCCGGCCGGGATCCCAGATTGCGCTTGGCCTGAAACCCGGCGTCACGCGCGCACAATTCGAGCAGGCGATCCAGGAGAAGCGCGCCGAAGAGTTGCTGAACTGGGTCAACATCTTCGCGGGCGAGATGATCTACGTCGCTGGCGGCACGGTGCACACGCTTGGGCCGGGATCGGTCATCGTCGAAACGCAGCAGCAGTCCGATACAACGTACCGGCTTTATGACTACGGCCGCCCACGGCCGCTGCATCTGGAGCGCGGGCTCGCCTCAGTCAAAGAAAAGGTGGCTTCGGGCAAAGTGATCCGCCCGGCGCCGGTCAATCTTGAGGGAGGCAAGAACCGGCAGTCTGCAATGATTGCGGCACCTTACTTTACGGTGGACCTGTTCGAACTTAAGGAGCCGCACGATTTCTCAACCCGCGATGACTCGGGCAAAGACTCGGTGCATATTTTAGTTACGGTGGAGGGCTGCGGGATCGTCGAATCCTCGGGACGAGCTCCGGTCACGCTCGCCAAGGGCGACGCAGTCGTAATTCCCGCTAATGTGGGAGACTTCACGGTGCGGCCGCAATGGGCGGTCGAGTTTCTGAAGGCCTATGTACCGGGAATACCAGCACCCGAGCCGGCAACGCGCCTCTAAACCACTAATCACAGGGTCACACAGCAGAGGGGAATTTCCAGTGTGACCCTGCGTCCCATGCGGTTTAAGCTTTTCGCCGCGAAGTGATAGGCTTTGAGTGCCTGTGAAACAAACTCCACATTTTTATCCCGTGATACTGGCCGGCGGACGGGGCACGCGCTTCTGGCCTCTGAGCCGCAAGCGGCGAGCCAAACAACTGCTGGCGCTCGACGGCAAACATTCGATGATCCAGCAAACGGTTGCCCGTCTTTTGCCGCTCGCGCCGGCAAAGAGTTTCTGGGTGATCACAAACGACGATCTCCGGCCGGCGATTATGCGGCAACTCCGGAAGCTTCCTGCGCAGCAGATTGTCGCGGAGCCCGCCGGACGCAATACGGCTCCGGCCATAGGCCTGGCAGCGTTTCTGCTCTTGCGAAAAGATCCCGACGCGGTCCTGGGCCTGTTCCCTTCCGATCACGTGATCGTCGAGCCCGCCAGATTCCACGAAACGCTCAATAAAGGAATCAGGATCGCCGCTGCCGGGCAGAATATTGTGGTGCTTGGAATCCGGCCATCCCGGGCGGAAACCGGATACGGGTATATTGAAGCGGGCGTCCCCGATGCGACCGGAGCGCAGCGCGTTCGGCGATTCACGGAAAAGCCCGACCTGGAGAGGGCCCGCCAGTTTCTGGCTGCGGGCAATTACTTCTGGAACAGCGGCATGTTCTTGTGGCGCGCCGATACCTTGGCGAATGCTTTGCGGGAGCACTTGCCGAAGACGGCGGCCATTCTTGAAACGATCGCTGCTGACTACGGCACGCGCAGGTTTGCGGAAACTCTTCGCAAGCTTTACCCGAAATGCGAGAACATCAGCGTAGACTATGCCATTCTGGAGCCGCGCTCCGCGAAGGGCGAAGCCGCGTCGCAGATCTTCTGCCTGCCGGCGGATTTTGGCTGGAACGATCTTGGCTCATGGACTGCTCTGCACGAGCATCACGTGGCCAAGGGCAATCCGGAACATGGGAGCCTGGTCAATGCAGCGGGCAACTTTGCGCTGAACGCCAAGAACAACTATGTTCATTCTCCCGGGAAATTTGTTGCCATCGTCGGAGTCGACAACCTTGTGGTCGTCGACACTGGCGACGCGCTGCTCATCACGACTCTGGATCAATCGCAGGATGTCGGCAAAGTGGTGAAATATCTGGATGAGAAGAAGTTGCTTAAACTAGTGTGAAGATCGCCGTTCCCTGTTCGTCTTTCGGCACTCGCAAATTCAAGAAGCATCGTTCCGGTGGAACGATTCAAAGGGAGTTGCGAATGAACGACGGCGACCACCGAATCGCGAACGACGAATAACGAACAACGGGCTCATGACAGACATCAAATTTGGAACTGACGGCTGGCGCGGCATCATTGCCGACGACTTTACGTTTGAGAACGTGCGCCGGGTGGCGGGGGCAATCGCCTCCTATGTCCTCAAACACGAAGACCCCAGTCACGGCGCGATCATCGGCTATGACACCCGCTTTCTTTCCGATCGCGCCGCGCGCGTGGTGGCGGAGATTATCGCGGGAGCTGGAATTCCGGTGCTTCTCTCTAACGACTACCTCCCTACGCCCGCGGTTTCCTTCAACGTCAAGAAATTCGGCGCGGCGGGCGGCGTCATGGTGACGTCAAGCCACAATCCGTGGAACTGGAACGGCGTGAAATTCAAAGCCAGGTTTGGCGGATCGGCCACGCCGGCCATCATGAAGTTGATTGAAGGCGAACTTGCCGCCAACGCGATGCCGAAAAGTACCCAGCCTGCAAGAATCGAAGAGATCGATCTCAAAGCCGCCTACGTGGAAGGTGTGTGCGCGTTCGCCGACCTGAGCTTGATTCGCAAAGCTAATTTCAAGTTTGCCATCGATTCGATGTATGGCTCGGGGCGAGGGGTCCTGCCCGGCATCTTCGACAAGAACGGAATTCAGTACGTCGCCATCCGGCAGGAAGTCAACCCGTTGTTCCCGGGAATCAATCCGGAACCGATTCTGCCCCACGTGGCGCTGTTGCAGGAGACGGTCGTTAAGGAACAATGCCATGCCGGCCTGGTCACCGATGGCGATGCGGACCGCATTGGCGCGGTCGCAGAAGACGGAAGCTTCGTCGATGCCCACAAGTGCTTCGCGGTTCTGTTGAACTGGCTGCTGGTTCGCAAGAATTGGCCCGGCGATGTTGTCCGCGCCTTTAACACCACGGGCATGCTCGACCGCATCGCCGCCAGGCACGGTCGCAAACTGCACGAGGTTTCCATCGGTTTCAAGTACGCCGCCGACCTGATGATGGAGCGGGAAATTCTGATCGCGGGCGAGGAGTCCGGCGGCATTGGATATGGACGGTTTCTGCCCGAGCGCGATGGCATTTTGAATGCGCTACTGCTGGCCAACGTTATGGCGGAAGAAGGAAAACCGCTGGGGCAACTGGTGGCCGATCTGCAACGCGAATACGGCACGCACTATTATGGGCGGCGCGACCTGCACATTTCCGATGAACAGAAGAACGGGGCGGTGCGCCGGGCGGGCGACCCGCAAACCAAACAGATTGGACACTATGCCGTGCTGCGCAAGGAGAATCGCGACGGCGTGAAATTTTATCTCGACGCTCCCAGGAATGGCAATGGAGCCGACGCGTGGGTTTTGTTTCGAGCTTCAGGGACGGAGCGCCTATTGCGGGTGTACGTGGAAGCGGCGACCCCCGAACTCGTTACGGAGATTCTGGAAGCTTCCGAACGCTTTGTGCAACAGGGCTAAACCAGGAACTCTGACGCGGCCCTCTGCGACGAACGCTGCCATGAAAGATACAAAGGCGCGCAGAAAATCCTTGGGCTGACGGAGTTCCCATTTCGCCAAGTGCGCGCCAGCTAGTGGTGTGGGGACATGGCCGTTGACGCCCTGCTTAACCAACTCCCGCGTCAGTCGGGCGAGTCGGCACGGTAGAATAATAGTGAACAGGGGATCATGAGCACGACGGAAACAATACCGGTTGCAGTCGATTCGCCGGAATCCCGCCGCTACAACCGCATCAAGCGGTGGCTGGGCGTCGGCGATTTTGTGATCGGCTTCGGCCTGCTCGCCGTATTATTGGCGACGGGATGGACAGGAACGCTGCGCGATCTGGCGCTGGGCGAGCATCACGGCGCGGCGCGCAACTACAGCGTCGCCGTATTTCTGTATGTGCTGATGCTGATGCTGATCAGCAAAATCATAAGTACTCCCCTGGATTATTACGGCTTCCGGCTCGAGCACCGTTATCATTTGTCGAACCAGCGGTTCGGTTCGTGGCTGTGGGACGAATGTAAGGGCCTGCTCATCGGGCTGGTGATCGCGACCATTGTGGTTGAGTTGATCTATTTTCTGCTCCGGCAGGTTCCACAATACTGGTGGCTGATCGCTTGGGCGGTATTCCTCGGGTTGATGGTTTTGCTCGCACAACTGGCGCCGGTCGTGCTTTTTCCAATCTTCTACAAATTCGAGCCGCTCGAAAATGAGGAACTGAAGCGGCGGCTGATCGTGTTGAGCGAGCGGGCCGGGACTCGCGTCCGCGGGGTTTACCGCTGGCATCTCTCGGAAAAGAGCACGAAAGCCAATGCGGCTCTCACCGGCCTGGGAGCAACCCGGCGCATCATCCTGGCGGACACATTGCTCGACAATTATTCAGAGGACGAGATTGAGGCCGTGCTCGCTCACGAACTTGGCCACCACGTGCACCGGCATATCCTGAAAAGCATTTTCGTGCAGGCGGGCATTACGCTGCTTGGTTTCTGGCTGGCGAATGAGGTTCTACGCTATGCCGTGGAGCGGCGCCACATGTTCGAGACCTTGTCGGACTTCGCCAACCTTCCGCTGCTGATTCTGGTTTCGACTGTTCTGTCCTTCCTGCTGATGCCGGCTCTCAATGCCTACTCGCGCTTCAACGAGCGTCAGGCTGACCGTTACTGCTTCCAGTCGGTGGCCAGCGTGGAGCCATTTATCTCATCGATGAATAAGCTCGCCGATCAGAATCTCGCCGAGAGAACTCCTTCCCGCTGGGTCGAGTGGCTGCTGCATTCGCATCCCGCGATTACGAAGCGGGTGGCCGCGGCGGAGGGGTGGGCGCGGTCGCACTAAGTCTTCCGCTACAGGCATTCATTCGCAGGACCGCCTAAAAGAATGCGGCCTTGAACTGATTGTGGCGTTGGAGAGCCTGTTTCATCAGCGTCTGGAACTCGGGCTCGTTGCGAAGACTTTGCAGCAGAGGGTCGCTCACGAAGTAGGGATAGCAGAAGAATCCACCCTCAATGCTGTGATGCAATATGTGCAGAGCCGACGCCTTGTCGCCCAGCTGGGCGTAGGCCTGCGCGACTTTGTACAGTCCCTCGGCGTCGCTGACGCCGCGCTCTTCGATCCGGGCTTCTGTCTGCTTCAGAAGCTGCAGTCCCCTGGGATTGTCGCGCTTGATGGAATAGCTCAATGCCTTTCCCACGGCGGCCGGAAGCAAGGAAGAATCCCGGTCAAACGCACGGTCAAACTCCTGCGCGGCCTGCTCGCGATTGTTCAGATAGTACTCGGCAAATCCGCGGTAAAAGAGAATGTAAACCGAGTCGTTTACCGGCAGGCTCTGCAGGAACTTTTCATACTCACCCAGGTAGAGATAACTATTCATCGCAGAGCTGTTGATCTTGACCTGAGGATTGTTCTGGCGTGCCTTTTCGCACTCTGCCAGAGATTCCTGCAACATTCCGCCGAACCGGTACGCGTAACCAAGCTCCCAGTGGGCCTCGGCGTTGTTCGGACTATCCCGCAAGACCGACCTCAATAAGGGAACCGCCTGCTCGACTCGTCCAGTGTCGGTGGACAAGTTCGCCATGTAAATTCGCGGCTCAACCAGTGCGGGGTTGAGGGCGATTGCTTTTTCGTAGGCTGCCTGGGCTTTACCGTAGTCCTCACGGCCGCCGAACTGAAGCGATGCATTGGTTGTATAGGCGCGACCCAGATGTGCCCATGCAGGCGCATAGTTTGGCTCAAGCGCGGTGGATTTCTCGAGCATCTCGATCGCTGCGCCAAACTGGTTCAGCGAATAAAAGTCGATTCCGCGCAGGTAGTATTCATATGCGGCGGTGCTGATCGGCTTCTCCGGCTTAAGGTTGGCAGCCTCGGCGGGAGACAGGCTCAACTCCAATTCCTTGATAATCTGCTGCGAGACGCGGTCCTGCACGGTCAGCAGCCTGTCATATTTCAGGTCGATCGCCTCCCGCCACAGTATTTTGTCCGGTTTCACATCGATCAACTGCGTGGTGATCCTGAGATCGTCCCCTTCCTTGATGTAGGTGCCAGTGAGCAGCGTATCGACCTTCAGGTCGGCGGCAACTTTTTTCGGATCGATGATCTGGTTGCGGTACTTATCGACTGAAGAGGAAGGGCGAATGGTCAGAGCGTTGACGTATCCGAGTTTCGTGATGATCTCGTCGGCCAGTGAAAACCCAAGGAAGTCGGTCTCCGAGTCCGGCTTGAGATTTCGGAATGGCAGGACCGCAAGGCTGCGCGGCCGGACTGCCGTCGGAGAAGAAACCGATTGTCGAATGTAGAAGTATCCAAGGGCAGCGGCAATCGCGAGCAGGACAACGGCGAAACCCCACCTCCAGCCGCGGGAAAAGCGTCGACCGGGTACCCGACCGGGAAGCATCGCGACGGCCGGAGTTCGCCAATCGGATGTCGTCTTCACTCGCTCCGCCAGCGAACCGCCGCGGCGCGGCGTTTGTTGCAGCTTGGCCTGAAATTCAGCTTCTTTCCTGAAATCCTGGAGATCAATCAGCAGGTCCCGCACCGATTGATAGCGGGTCTCACGGTCCTTGCGCAGCGCCTTGCTGATTATGCGCTCGACCTCGTACGGCAGGTCGGGAGCGAATTCAAGCGGAGGCGGGGGATCAACCTTCAGGATTTCGGCGATCACATCACTGGTAGTGCCACCTTCAAAAGCGGCTCTTCCGGTGACGATTTCGTAGATCACTGATCCCAGACTGAAGATGTCGCTGCGCGCGTCCACTTCGAGCCCCCTTGCCTGTTCGGGGGACATATACTTCGCCGTGCCCATCACCAAGCCGGGCTCGCTGATCGATGAAGTCAAGGTCGGTGCATTGAGGCGGCTGGCTTCGCCGGGACGCTTTTCGCTCAGTTTTGCGATTCCGAAATCAAGCACCTTCACAATGCCGTCGGTTCGAACGATGACGTTCTCGGGCTTGATGTCGCGATGGACGATACCGGAATTGTGCGCGGCCGCCAAAGCGCTGGCCATCTGTATGGCAATATCGAGGGCCGCCTCCAGTGGAAGTCTGCCCGCGACCAGCTTCTGGCGCAGCGTTACCCCCTCAATGAACTCGGAAACGATGAAGCGCATTCCATCCGCCTGCGCGAATTCGTAAATCGTAAGAATGTTGGGATGGTTCAACGCCGACGCAGCATGCGCCTCGTGCTCAAAACGGCGCAGCCCGCGTTCATCCAGCGTGAGCTGCGGCGCGATCATTTTGAGGGCGACCTTGCGCCGGAGATTTGTGTCCTCGGCAAGGTAGATCTCACCCATGCCGCCCGCACCGATCTGGGAGATGATCGTGTAGCGTCCCAGGCGGGCGCCCGGGGACATCTTTTCGCGGCGCTCATCGTTCATCATCCGATGAGCCGCCTCGACTACGGGCTGGCGCAGGAAGTCAGCGGACTGTTCCGCAGAAGCGAGCAGGGATTCGACTTCTTTCCGCAGTGCGGGATCATGCGCGCATTTTTCATCCAGAAACGCCGGGCGAGCTTCCGGCGCCAAATCCTGGGCCTCATAAAATAAAGCCTCGATTTGCCGCCAGTGATCGGACGAAGAAGGCATTACCCCGCAATCCTACAATATGCGCGGTCCGTCGTCCCCAAAATGCCTGGAATGGAGCTGAGAATTTATCCGTCGTTTATTTTGTACTTCCGAACAGAATTTCTTCTACCCGCCGCAGGTCCTCCTCGGTATCGACACCGATAGTGTCGAACGGAGTCTCCGCAACGTAGATCGGCACGCCATTTTCGAGAAAGCGCAACTGCTCAAGCCGCTCGCTGCGCTCGAGTTGGGACTCAGGCCAGCGCACAAACTTGTCGAGGGCCGCTTTACGATATCCGTAGAATCCCAGATGTTTGTAGTATGGCGGGCCGACGCCATCCCGGTCGTGCGGGATAGTGGCGCGCGAAAAATAGAGCGCTCGACCGGAAACGTCGGCGACCACTTTTACCGCACTCGGATTGTTCACATCCACATCCGCCGCCGGGGTCTTCAGCGTTCCCACTTCGACGCGCGGATTCTGCATCATAGCGATCAGGCTTTCGATATGCTCCGGACGGGTAAGCGGTTCATCACCCTGAACGTTCAAATAAACATCCGCTTCGATCACGGTAGAGATCTCGTGCACACGCTCAGTCCCGGATCGATGGACCGTAGATGTCATGCGGACGGCGAATCCCTGTTGCTCGCAGAAGCTCAGTATTTCCTCTGAATCGGTTGCGACGATAACCTGATCGAGACTCGACGAACGCCGCACGCCTTGATAAACGCGGGCCAGCAACGGGACGCCGGCGACTTCGCGCAGCATTTTGCGGGGCAGGCGCGTCGAAGCCAGCCGCGCCGGAATCACAGCGACGACTTTCATGGACCCTAGTTTCGCATGCCGCCAGCGCTATTTCTGTTTCTTTTCCCAATCGTCCCGGCTCATGGCTTTGAGCGGTTCAAGATTCTTGCTCTGCAGCGCCGCATTGACAGACGGAAGAGTCGAATTCGTGATTGATTCAAACTGACTTCCCGCGTTGTCCAATTTTTTCTGAAGAACGCTGGCGTCTTCGATCTGCGATTGCGTGGGACGTCCGGAATAGCCGTTGACGGCGCCGTAGAGCTCGCCCAGATCCTCGCGAAGTTTCTTCTCACCGGTAATCATTCCGCCTTCTTTGACGGAGACGAGAGAAGAGCGTAAATCTTCCAGCTTCTGAACCAGGGCGTCCAACTGTTGCTCCAATGGGGTATCGGTGACCTTGGCAACCCTCTGGCGAGCCTGGTCGCGGACCTCGCTCGTCGAATCCACAACATATGTCAGTTGCGCGAGCATGTCGTAAAGCTGAGTCACAGTTTTGTGTTGCAATGCGCGGTCGGCCGCCGTGCTCCTGGTCCGCGGATCGGTCACCAACTTAACCTCGGACGTATAGGTCTCCTTGCCTTTGGTCAACTTCACGGTGTAGGTACCTTCCTGCGCTTGCGGCCCATAGAAAACAAACTCGTTTTCCACCAGGCCAGCGGCGGGCGGCATTTTCGGCGGCTTGGCGCGTTCCTGCCATTGTACGCGGTTCAGGCCGCGACGCTTGTCTCCCTGCATTGACGTCAGGAGGGTTCCTTTCTCGTCATAAATATCCAGCTTTAAGTCGCCGAAGATATGCCGCTTTTTCTGGTAGTAAACAATAGAGGCCGCTTCGGGGAGAGTGCGTCCCTGAAACTCGGAGTCGCCATCGAACCTCTGTTCTCCCGCCGGCAACGTGAGCACCGAGGGCCGCGAAGGGAGCATTACAAGGTCTTTGGCAAGAAGCTCGGGCGTGAGAGCGCGGATCGGAGTCAGGTCGTCGAGGATATAAATGCCCCGGCCATGAGTTGCCACAATCAGGTCTGACTCGCGGGGATGAATGGCGATGTCACGCACGGCCACGTTGGGGAGGCTTCCCTTGAACTGAGCCCAATGCGTTCCGCCATCGAGCGAGACGAACAGGCCGAACTCGGTCCCGACAAAAAGCAGATTCGCATTCACCAGATCCTGCCGCACCACGTGCGCGTAGCCAGTCAATTCGGGTGTGGAGATCGACGTCCATGTCTGCCCATAGTCTTTAGTCCGGTAAACGTGCGTTTTCATGTCGCCCGCGGAATGTCCATCGAATGTCGCGTAGGCCACGGCAGCGTCAAAATGGCTGGCTTCGATCGTGGATACCCATGTGTTTGGGGGCAGGTCAGGAATGTTCTTCACGACATTGGTCCAGTGCTTGCCGCCGTCACGCGTAATCTGCACATTGCCGTCGTCGGTTCCCACCCAGATCACCTCTCCGTTTTTCGGGGACTCGGCGATCGTATAGATAGTCTCGTACTTCTCGGCATCTGAATTGTCGATAGTCAACCCTCCGGACAGTTCCTGATGCTGGCGCGCGGGATCGTTCGTCGTAAGGTCGGGTGAGATGCGGTCCCAGGATTCTCCGTGATCGCGCGAGCGAAACAAAAATTGTCCGCCCAGGTAGAGAGTGCCCGCGTGGTTGGGACTCATATGAATCGGAGCATTCCAGTTGAAACGGAACTCCGGTTCTCCGGCTCGCGGCAGCGGTTTGATGTCGCGCGCCTCGCCGGTAGTCTTGCGGAAACGTGCGATCCTGCCGCCCTGGTATTCGACGTAGGCATAATCTGCGTCGGCGGGATCGGAAAACGCCCAAAAGCCATCTCCGAAGTCGATGTTGCGCCAGTACCGGTTCCCGATTCCACCCACCGCCTGTGACGGTCCCATCCACGTGCCGTTGTCCTGCAATCCGCCATAGACGTTATATGGGTGAGCCATGTCGAAGCTCACGTGGTAGAACTGCCCGACCGGAAGATTCGAAAGGAAGCGCCAGTGCGAAGCCTGATCGAGCGACTGGTAGACGCCGCCATCGGTTCCGACCAGCATCTGGCTGGGATTGTCGGGATTGATCCAAAGGGCGTGAAGGTCGCCGTGCAGCCGGTCGCCTGGACCTTCGCTCGAGGAAAAAGCTGCGCTGAAACTGTTGCCACCATCCTCGCTTACGGTCAGGAAAAATCCCGGCTTATAGACGCGATCGGCATTCCTGGGATCAATCGACAGACGCGCAAAATAAAACGGCCGTCCGCTGACGTTGAATGAATTGTTGACCTCTTTCCAACTGTCGCCGGCATCGTCGGACCGGAACAGAGCGGTGTGGTTCTTTGCTTCCACCACCGCGTATACGCGCGAGCGGTTACTGGGAGCGACCGCAATACCGATGCGTCCCAAATCGCCCTCGGGCATACCTTTGCGGAGTTCGTGCCAGGTTGCCCCGGCGTCCGTGCTCTTGAACAGGCCGCTACCGGGTCCGCCGGAGCGGAAGTTGTAAGGCTCCCGTCGCACGTCCCACATGGCCGCATAAAGTACACCTGGATCCTGGGGGTCCATCGCCAGGTCGGCGCAGCCTGTGCCGTCATTCCGGAAGAGAACCTTGTTCCAGGTTTTTCCGGCATCGGTCGTCTTGAAAACGCCGCGCTCCGTGTTGCCATTCCACAGATGCCCGAGGGCGCAGGCGTAGACAATTTTGCCATCCTTCGGATCGACCACCATGCGGCTGACGTGTTCGGAATCCGCCAGCCCGGCCGCCTCCCAGCTATCACCGCCATCGCGCGAAAGGTACACGCCTGTTCCGACGGAAACGCTGTTGCGAACCCATGATTCGCCCGTGCCTACCCAAATCGTCTGCGCATTTGTAGGATCGATAGCGATGGATCCAATCGAAAGCGAAGGTTGCTTGTCGAAGACGGGCTTAAATGTTGTGCCGCCGTCGACTGATTTCCACACGCCTCCGCTCGCCGATCCGATATAGATTGTCAGGCGCTGCCCTTCACGAACGGCGGCGATATCGGCAATTCGACCGCCCATCACACCCGGGCCAATCGCGCGGATGGGAAGGCCACTGAGCGCGTCGGAATCGATTGTCACTTCTTGGGAGAACCCAGTCAGAAACGAAGCAATGATCCAGAAGAGCGACCACAACACGGACGAACGATTGAGCATTGTTACCTCGAAATGGTGCGCTTTGCTTTTGAGTGAAGATGGGAATGCGCGAACCGCGGCCCGCTAGTTCTTAGGCGGGTCGGCCTTGGGTGGTGCAGCTTTCGACGGGTCGGCCTTGGGCGCGTCCGCCTTGGGCGACGCCGGAGCTGCAGCTGGCATCTTGAAAATGGAATCATCGGCGGGGACGTTGAGTTCGATCTTTGTGATCGTCAGCTTCTGCCTCTCCGCGCTTCCCTTCACTCCACTTTCGATGGCGAATGGAAAGATGATCCCGTTTACTTCCTTGTAATCGCCAATGTTCGATTCGACGTTGGTTTCCGTGCCCCGCACCATGCGCTTGGTCTCTTCCTTGATTTCGAGGAACGAATCCGCGTCGATGTAGACGGTCTGCACGTCGCCGTTCTTCAGCGTCACCTTCAGTTTGTACGCGGGCGTGCCCTCAACATTCTCCTTGCCGATCAACTCAACCTGGTTCCCCTTGCTTTTATAGTCCACGATGGGGCCATCGAGATCGGCCATTTCCTGCACTTCTTTCGCTTCGTCCGCCGACATCACTTCGGGATCCTTCTTCCCCATAAAGGGCATGATCTGCCATGCATTTGTGCCGTCATAGGCTTGCACCACCGTCAGCCCCTGCACACTAAATTCCAGGCGTGCAAGCGCAGGACGTTTTTGAATCAGAACGCCGGGAGCTTCCATCCCCGGTCCCAGCGCCATGGTGGCCGTCGACTTGATGGACTGAATGCTCTTAAGTTTTTCCGCGCCGCCACGCGCCTGAACGCTCTTGGCGATGATCTCGTCCACGGTTTGAGCCCACAGGGCCGACGCCAGCAGTCCAAGGACTACGATCGGCAGACACACTTTCCTCGACATGACTAAATTCTCCTGATTTGATGGGGTTCCGTTTTGCTGAGCTATTGTACGCCGATCGTACTGGCAAAGTTCCACGCTGGACGAAAAGCGGTGGCCAATCCGCTTTTTCAGCTCCTGAAATCGGTCAATCTGTTTGACAATGGGTGGTCCGTTCGCTATCTTATCGGCATGCTTCGAGCAGTTCACCACCATCATCATCACCACGCGCATAGCGCGTCGGCGGCGGTGTTGGCTGAGCTAGCGTAACACCCGAAAGTTTCGAGCCCGCTGACGCGATCCAAGCTCAGCGGGCTTTTTGTATTTGGAGTTGGCTCTGATAAGACATTCTTGGAAAGGAACGTATGAAGGGCGAGATCGATTTTGGCAAGATGCAGGGCCTGG